>JAFGJX010000074.1 GCA_016928865.1 Spirochaetota bacterium | reverse complement strand
TGGATGACGAGCATCGGGTTTTCCCGGTTGATGCTTACGAAGACGGGCTCGATCTTTTCCGGGTGTCCGGTGAAGGGTGAAGCGGGGCTGGTGTTCCCGATCAGAGCGAAGGTTACGACCGTTGCCGGTTTCTTCATGGGGGCCGAGCATCCGGCCGCAACGAAAAGCGCGGTCATGATCGCGATGAATCCCGCTCGTGTATATTTACTGTCTTGGGTGAGCATTAATTGATCCCGTGGTTCTGCGACTTGCGCGAAACAGGAAAATTGAGCGGAAAATCGCGCATGGCGTCAATTACATTTTTACTATACAGGGTAAACAGGCGGAATGGATCATGATCTGTCCCCTGCCGATTTGTAAATGCCTGCATTGCTGATGCAAAAAAGTGAATCTGATGCTTTGGGTGATTGACAAAAATTTAACGTGTGTTTAAAATGCCGGTCACATTGACATCTATGAATTGGCCCGCCGCGCCGGGCCATTGCAGGAGTGCCGGGGCCTCACCCATGAAGAAACGATTTGAAAGACCCCTTTCCGCGGCCGAGCGGATATGGCTCTGCTATGATCGCGCATTCGTTCCGTATGCCAATCAGTGCGTCCTCGATGGGTCCGGACATATTGACCACGATCAACTGGAGAACGCCGTGGCAATCGCCTCTGAAGCGAATCCGGGCAGCAGGCTTGTGCTTGAGGGACGGCTCGGGCGCGCCCGCTGGGTCGATTCGCATGTCACGCCGCGCGTGAGAAGCGTGCCGGCGGAGACTTGGGACGGCCGTGGACCGGACAACGCGCCCTTCTTGAGCGATCCCCTTCCCAGCCGGGGACCGACCTGCGAGGTTGTCCGGGCGGAGGGGCCGGTGCCGCGGCTCATATTCAGAACGAATCACGGAGTCATGGACGGCATGGGCACCCTCATCTGGGTTGAGGACATCTTCAGGGTGCTTCGCGGCGAAGATCCTCTCGGGTCGTCCTCCACGCTTACTGAATATGACGTCATCAGGAACGTTTCAGACCGCTCGGTAAAAATGCATCCGCTCAATTCAATCGCGCCGACCGGCGGGGCAGGCTGGCCGGTCGCGGGGATGATCTGGAAGCGGCTTACCCTGCCGGGCCTGCAGCAGAACCTCATGGGTAAAATCGCCACGACTCTTGCCGGCTCTGCATGGCGATACGGAGACGGAGCGTTCAGGGTGGCGGTCCCCGTTGATGAACGGTTCAGGTGTGCTGGCACCCGTTCAACCGGGAACCTGGCAATGGCCATCTACATTGAAGTATCAAGAAATTCAACGCCCGAATCGATCGACTATGAAATACCCCGACAGCTTTTTAACAACAACGACTGCGTCGCTATCAAGGGCGGCGATTTTCTGGAGCATGTCCCGATATGGCTCATTGCGAAAGGGCTCGCGTTTTTTACCCGGCTGCAGTACCTGACCGGCAGGTATAGCGTTTCGGCGCTGATATCGAGTCTCTGCCAGGCGAATGCGAATGATTTCCATGGCGGCGGCTTCAGGACCGAAACGATGTTTTTTATCCCGCCACGCCTTGAAGGCCTTCCGGTGTTTGTCTCTCTCGCCCGTGGTACCGATGTTATTGAAATGATTGTCTCCGTGCCCAGGGTCCTCGCCGGCAACGGCAGGTTCGAGCAGCTGCTCAATGATCTTCAAGAGACCCTGATGGGTTGAACCTGTTTTACCCGCATAGCGTCCTTTTGAAATAATTTATAGCGTTCAGAGAATAGGATCAAGTAGTGCTTGAGGTATATAAAAGTTTAAATTTGTATATAATGATGAATATTCAGAAATTTACTTGTAATATTTTGTAATTATAAGTAATTATTTTCATTAATTTGATTGACATATTTGGTCAATACACATAAATATTTACCACGCGTAAAAATATAAATCATTATCTGGCTTTGATTTCTTTCGTTGAACAGATGACGTAATCTTTATGGTTTAAATAAAAAGTCGGGCCGGACGGTATGGGTATTTGAGCTGCTTTATCAATCGGATGGAACGCACTGCCGGGTCATTGTGCTTCTGATGATGAGTGGCTGGTTGGCTGTATACTGGAGCGCATTATAATAAATTCATTATCGATATATGGAGTAGCGTATGAAAAAAAAGAAAGAGTACCGGGAGATTGTTCCAAGTGAGAGCTGGTTCAAATCAACCCTCGTCAGGATTACCCTGTATCTGCTTGGCCTGGGAATCCAGGAAGCGTGTAACCTTGACCCGAGAGCGAAAAAGGAAATGGAGAAGCTGCCGGACCCCTTCACCTTCAGCATCGGAATTCATGACGGCATTGCCGCGACCGTGCAGAAAAAGGGGGGCAAGATGAAGTACCTCAGGGTTATAAACGAGAAGATTCAGGCGGATCTCGAGCTCCGATTTAAGAATCTTGAATACACGTATCTTGCCATGACCGGACGGATGAGCACGCCGAACCTTGGCTATCATTTCCGGCAATATATCAAAGGGGACCTCGCCAGGATGATGACCATGATACGCATCATGAACATCGCGCAGACATTGTTGTTCCCCAACATCATTGTGCGGTTCTACATCAAAAAGGTGCCCCGCCTGACGGTCAGGACCATGATCAATCGCGTGATCGCGTATATCAATATTTTTGGTTTGTCGGCTTTCAAATGAGGCTGGAACTCAATTACAGTAAAACCAGATAAAGCGAAATCATATAACAATTTATAAAGGAGTAAAAATATGTTTTTCATGAAGGATAATACATTGCCAGAGTACTATGAATTTTTTAATTCTGTAAAAGTTATTTCCGGATACAAGGCCCTGGAGAACATTCCCTATGAGCTGAGCCAGCTTGGCGCAAAAAAGCCGATCATAATAACCGACAAGGGAATTGTCAAAGCAGGACTGATCAAGCATGTCATAAAAAGCTTTCAGGGGACAAAAATCACCATCGGCGCCGTGTACGACGATACTCCGGTCGATTCCTCAAATGTCGTTGTGGACGAAATCGCTGAAATATATCGCCAGAAAGGGTGTGATTCGATCATTGCGGTAGGCGGCGGGTCGGCGATCGACACGGCGAAAGGAGTAAACATTGTTATTTCAGAAGACTCGGACGATCTCCTGAAGCTGATGGGCAACAACCGCCTGACAAAACCGATGAAGCCTTTCGTCGTCATTCCAACAACGGCAGGCACCGGATCGGAAGTGACAATGGCGGCCGTTATCGCCAATCCGTCGAAAAATGTGAAGATGCAGTTTACCTCCGCATTGATGCTGCCGAAGCTCGCGGTGCTTGACCCACGGATGACCTTGAGCATGCCGGCCAGGATAACGGCTGCGACCTCGATGGACGCTCTCACCCATGCCGTGGAGGCCTTCATCGGGCCGCAGAAGAACCCGATCAGCGACGCGTTCGCGACCGCCGCGATAGAGCTTATCAGGGACAACATCGTGGACGCGGTAAAGCATGGCGGCAACGCGGACGTGCGGCTGGCCATGGCCAATGCCGCGCTCCTGGCGGGCCTTGCCTTTTCAAACTCGATGGTGGGCATTGTCCATGCAGCCGCGCACGCGACGGGCGGCATCTGCCACGTCCCGCACGGCGTCGCTAACTCCATACTGCTGCCGCACGGGCTCGATCTGTATATCAGGAAATCGGGCGAAGCAAAGAAGGCGCTGCACCTGAAGCAGAACATAGAAAAGGTGCTCCTGCCGCTGGCCGGGCCGGAACAATATATGAAAGTCCCCGCCAGGGAACGGGCGCAGGGCGCGGTGAAGGCGATCCGCGACCTCACGGCGAACCTGAACAAGATATGCGGTCTCCCCGTGCGGCTGAGTCAGGCCGGTGTCATCGAGAACAGCCTGCCGGAGATAGCGCAGGCGACCATTAATGACGGAGCTATCGCATTTTCTCCAGTCGAGGTGAGCTACGAGGAGGCGCTCGCGCTTATCAAGGCCGCTTTTTGACCAGCCTCAAAATAAAAAAAATAATGGAGGAATGACATGAATAAGCCACTTAAAAAAGTAATAAGAATAGAGGATGCTAAAACAATCTGCACAAATCCCGCGAATGGGGAAGTTATCGCCGAATATCCGATAAACACGGTTGGCGATTTGCGCAGGGCTATCGATAAGGCCCGCCAGGCCCAGAAGGAATGGGCAAAGGTCCCGGTCAGGCGGCGCGCGAAGATGATAATGAAGGTCCGCGGATACATAGTCGAGCATATGGATGAGCTCGCTGAATGCATATGCAGGGACAATGGCAAAACGCGCGTGGACGCTATCACGACCGATGTGTTGACGACCACGATGGCCACCACCTACTACTGCAAGAATGCCGCGAAATTCATGAAGGACCGCAGTCTGCCGCTCGGCAACATCCTGTTCTTTTTCAAGTGGAGTAAAATCGTACGAATTCCCTGGGGCGTTGTCGGAATTATCTCTCCGTGGAACTATCCGTTCTCGATTCCCTACTCGGAGGTCATCATGGCGCTGCTGGCCGGCAACGCGGTCATTCTGAAGGCCGCCACGGAAACCCAGGCCGTGGGTCACAAGCTGAAGGAGTGCATAGAGTCTGCCGGCCTCCCGGAAGGAGTGTTCACCTACATCAATATGCCGGGAAGCATTGCGGGCGATGCGTTCCTGGAAGGTGGTGTAGATAAGCTCTTCTTTACCGGCTCCACGGCCATCGGCAAGTACTTGATGAAGAAGGCTTCTGAGACGCTGACGCCGCTTTCACTCGAGCTGGGGGGGAATGACCCGATGATCGTGTGCGAGGACGCGGACCTGCACCGGGCCGCTATGGGGGCGATATGGGCCGGCATGCAAAACGCCGGTCAGTCGTGCGGCGGCGTTGAGCGGGTATACGTACACAGGGACGTGTATGACGAGTTTCTCCGCCTGCTTAAGCAAGGCGTTGAGTCCCTTGTCGTCGGCGAGGACATTAATTTCGATACCGATATCGGTCCCCTTACCACGAAGCGTCAGGTGGAAACCGTCAGGGCGCATGTCAGGGACGCGCTTGACAGAGGGGCGACGCTGTTCGCGACTTCTGGAGCTCCGGAAGTCGGCAAAGGCAACTTTCATCCCTGCGTCGTGCTAACAGATGTCGATCACGATATGATTACCATGAAAGACGAGACATTTGGTCCTGTTGTCGCGGTCATGAAGGTGGACAGCATCGAAGAGGCGATAGACCTGGCGAACGATTCCTACCTGGGCCTGACCGGATCGGTCTGGTCGAAGAACAGGAGAAAAGCCATGAAGATCGCCCGGGAGATACAGAGCGGGGCAATCACCATCAATGACCACCTGATGAGCCATGGACTGGCGGAAACGCCGTGGGGCGGATTCAAGCAGTCAAGCATCGGCAGGTCGCACGGCGATATCGGTTTTGCGGAAATGACGCAGCCGATGGTGATCGTGAACGACGTCATGCCATTTGCGCGGAAGCAGTTCTGGTGGCACCCCCACAGCCACGCGGTGTACGCCGGTATCCGGGGCGTGGTCTATCTGCTGTACGGAAAAAACCTCCTGTATCGTGTCAAGGGCCTGTACGGACTCGGCCGGGCGTTTTTCAGGACATTCATGTCTGATTTAAAAAAGCAAGATTGAAAATCTGAAACTTCTGGGATAGTTTCTGATTATACATTATTATGCGCAATGGCCCGGAAGGGAGGATCATTGCGCTTTTTTTATTTTCCGTGGATCGGATGACGGGCGGATCGCTTGCTAACCGCTTGACAGCGAGAAATTTATCGGCTAGCATGCATTACCCATTTAAAACAAAGGAGGGCGTATGAATATCAAACGGATGATCATATGCGTTGTCGGCGGCGTGATTGCCGGCGTGATCTGCGTCAGCGGAATGGCAGGCGGCGGCCGGGTTGAGCTTACCCCCATGATTGTCGCTTCCAGCGTGGGTAACAGGATTCTCATCGGGTTCGTGATCGGGATCAGCCGATGGAAGATGCAGTATCTGCTGCATGGAGCGCTGATCGGGCTCCTGGTGACGCTGTCGTCGTCGATCGGCATTGCGTTCACCAATATACAGGGTTTTATCATGTACACCGCTGCCGGGATCGTGTATGGCCTGCTGATCGAGCTTTTCGCCACGAAGGTTTTCAGGGCGCCGATGCAATAGCGGTTAATATAAAAACACGCGCTATCTGTTGCGTTCAATAAAACGCGCGCATTCGTGTGTCCGCACAATAAAAAACGCTGGCAAAAAGTCCCTCTGGCCCATATGGTGTCCTGTGTATGGGTACTGCGGGTGATGTCGTCGCGCAGATGATGAGTGTGCCGGCGTGAGTTGCGGTCATTATGATGCTATCTTCGAGGAGACAGATATGGATTACAGGACGGATACGCTCTGTGGTTTGTTTCACAGCAGGGCTGTTCACTATGGCGACAGGTTCCCGTTTCTTACCGCGAGATATACGATCGACGGCGCTCCCGCCGCTGACTGGTTTTCGATCACATGGCAGGAGGCCAGGGAACAGGTCCTCGATTTCGCCGCGGGTTTGATGGCACTCGGGGTAAAGCCGGGGGATCGGGTTGTGATATTTTCTGAAAGCATCCCTCACTGGATCATCGTGGACCAGGCGATTCAGGCCACGGGCGCCATCGGGGTCCCCCTGTATCCCACCGTGTCCAGGGAGGAGCTCGCATATATGCTCAAAGACAGCGGCGCCGGAGTGGTGTTCGCGGCGGACAGTGATAAGGCGAAGATGGTGATGGGGATTTCGCGAAAGAAAAAACCTCCCAACGTGATAGTCATGCGTCCGCGGGCGGAGGGAAAAAAGGCGGGCGCATATTATTTCAATGATCTTGCATCCCTGGGAAAAAAGAAAGTCAGCCGCGACAGGGTCGAGAAACAGATCATGAAGGTCCGGCCGGAAGACATTACGTCGATTATCTATACATCGGGCACTACCGGAAAACAGAAGGGGGTGGTGCTGAGCCAGGCAAACTGGATAGTGAACATGCGGCAGTCATCGGCCTCTGAATTGATGATGCGTGCCATGGACAGGCAATTGCACTTCAGGGCGTTCGTCCATCTTCCGCTGTGCCATGTGCTGGGCAGAACGGCGGACTACCATGTCATGGGCCTCTATCATGGCGGCGAACTGGTTTTCGTCGAGAATTTCCAGACCCTGGCCAGAGATCTCAGGGAGATTCGGCCGAATTTAATCACTTCGATTCCGCGTTTTTTCGAGAAGGTGTACGAGAACGTTCATTCCGTTATGAGCAGGGCGAAAAAGCCGTATCGCGTCATATTCAACTGGGCGATGAAGAGGGGAAAGCGGTACAGCGAAAGTTTCGTCAGGGGCAGACCGATAGGCCTTCACGGCATGCTCCTTTTCACGATCGCGAACATTCTCGTGTTCAACCGGCTGAAAAAGGAGATCGGCATGGACCGGCTTGTGATGGCCATATCCGGCGGCGGCAAGCTCAATCAGGATGTGTGCACGTTTTTTCGTGCGCTGGGCATCCAGCTCATGGAGGGGTACGGACTCACCGAAACGAGCCCGGTGATAAACATGAACACACCCGACATCCTGCTTAAAAAGGCCCCGGGCAAATGGAGAAAGAGATTGAATAACTGGCTGATGGACATGACCATCGAGATCATGATCGTCAGGCAGTCCCGCGGTGAGTCGCCCTTTCTGAATCCCTTCTCTTCTCTTAAGCTCTTGTTCGCCTACTATGCGCTGCTCTATCGCATGAAGGTAAAGCCGGGTACGGTCGGGCGTGTCATGCCCGAGACGGAGGAGATCATAGCCCCGGACGGGGAAATTTTAGTCAGGGGTCCGCAGGTGTTCAGCGGATACTGGAAAAAACCGAATGATACGAAGGATGTATTCACCGCAGATGGCTTTTTCAAGACGGGAGACATCGGTTTTTTCGATGAAGACGGATTTCTTGTTATCACCGACCGCAAGAAGGAGCTGTTTGTCACCTCCGGCGGGAAAAACATCGCTCCCCATCCAATCGAGGTCTCGTTGATGGAGCGGCCGTACATTGACCAGGCGTGTCTGGTCGGTGATGGGCGCAAGTACCTGGCCGCGCTCATCGTGCCCGATTTCGAAAGGTTGAAATATTTCGCAAAGAATAAAAGGATCGCGTATTCAAAGTCCGCCGAGCTTGTCGGAAATGCGGAAGTGCGGGCCGCCATCGACAGGGAAGTCCAGGCGGTTAATGCGTCGCTCGCGCGGTATGAACAGATCAAGTATTATACCCTGCTCGATACGCCGTTCACCATTGAGACAGGCGAGCTGACCCCTACGATGAAGCTCAAGCGGCGGGTTGTCAATGAGAAATACCAGGGAGTCATCGAGTCGATGTATAACAGATGATGTAGGTCAGTTCCGGTAGCTGTGAAGCGGCGCGGGAACCCTGCCGCCGCGTGCGATGAAGTCCGATGGCGAGAACCGGTTCACCGGCATGATCGGCGCGCTGCCGAGCAGGCCGCCGAATTCCACGAAGTCGCCCGCCTTTTTGCCGATTACCGGGATGATCCGCACCGCGGTGGTCTTGTTGTTCGCCACCCCGATCGCGGCTTCGTCCGCGATGATCGCCGCGATCGTGTCTTCCGACGTGTCGCCCGGCACTGCGATCATGTCGAGTCCCACGGAGCAGACCGCGGTCATGGCCTCGAGCTTTTCGATGGTGAGCGCGCCTTCCCGAGCGGCCTCAATCATGCCCAGGTCTTCGCTCACCGGTATGAACGCGCCCGAGAGTCCTCCCACGAAGGAGGAGGCCATGAGCCCGCCCTTCTTGACCGCGTCGTTCAGAAGCATGAGCGCCGCAGTCGACCCCGGCGCACCGCAGCGCTCGAGACCCATCTCTTCCAGGATGTGCGCGACGCTGTCGCCAACCGACGGGGTGGGCGCGAGCGACACGTCAACGATGCCGAAGGGGACGGCAAGCCGCCGCGCCGCTTCGCGCGCCACGAGCTGTCCCACCCGCGTTATCTTGAATGAGGTCCGCTTGATGGTTTCCGCCACGGCCTCGAGATCGCTCCCCTGTATCTTTTCCAGCGCGCTTTTAATGACGCCCGGCCCGCTGATGCCGACATTGATGACCGCCTCTGTCTCGCCCACGCCGTGAAAGGCGCCGGCCATGAAGGGATTGTCCTCCGGCGCGTTCGCGAACACCACGAGCTTCGCGCATCCGACGCTCCCGCGGTCTTTCGAGGCCACGGCGATCGCCTTGATGATTTTGCCCATCGTCCTGACGCTGTCCATGTTAATGCCCGACCGGGTCGTCGCGACGTTGACCGATGCGCACACGCGCTCTGTTTCCGACAGGGCGCGGGGGAGGGCCTGCATGAGCTTCCGGTCGCCCGGCGTGGCGCCCTTGTGCACCAGCGCGGAGAATCCGCCGATAAAATTCACGCCCGCGTCGCGCGCCGCGTCCTCGAGGGCGCGGGCGAAGGGAACGTAGTCGTCGGTGCGGGAGCTTTCCGCCACCAGCGAGATCGGCGTGACCGCGATCCGCCGGTTGATGATCGGAACGCCGTAGGTATCCTCGATCTCTTCCCCGACCGCCGCGAGCCTGCCTGCCAGCCGCCCGATCTTGTCGCGGATTTTAGCGCAGGCGCGTTCGGGGTTTTCATCCGCGCAGTCACGAAGGGATATCCCCATGGTGATGGTGCGGATGTCCAGCTTCTCCTCCTGGATCATCTTCATTGTTTCGATGACTTCGCGCTGGTTCATGGACTACACCCGGTGCATGGAATCGAAAAGCTCTTCATTGTAGATGTTGATGATCAGCGCCATCCTTTTCCCGATCTCCGCGAGTTGCGCCTTCAGCTCCTTTATGGATACGCTGCTCCTGTCCGTGTCAACTGACATCATCATGGTAAAATTGTCCTGCATGATGGTCTGGCTGATATCGAGGATGTTTACGCCGCATTCAGCGAGCCTGGTGCTCACCGCGGCAATGATGCCGACTTTATCCTTTCCCACGACGGTGATGATGGCTTTCATGGGTCCTTCCTTGTGCCTGTTCTCAGTGTTCTGGCCGCTGGTGCAGGGGGTGATTTTTTGCGAAAATCCCGTCGCTGTCTCCCCGGAAAGATGCTCGTTTACTGCACATTCATGGCTTTATGTTGTTATTAGCGTGCCGGCATGCCCGCATGACAAGTTTTTTATTACCCAGGGCCGTTTTTTTTAAAACAGGCCGCTGGAGAGGCTTGCTCTGACCCCGGGGACTCAGCGGGTCAGAGTAAATCCGGGATGATCGATAGTTATCGGTATAATGGACCAATTGTCCCGGTTGCTCTGACCCCCCTGATTGGTTATTGGGTTGACAAAAACTGCAAATTTGCCGGATAATTTCATTGAGACACCGAACAGCGCACCGATAACTATACATGACAGACGAGACATGAAGATCATTTACTGCACTGACATACATGGCGGCTTTGTCCGCGTGTACAACCTCCTGAGAGAAACCATCGCCGACCTGTATCTCATATCGGGCGACCTGATCGATCTCCCGTTTTATTCCCTTGAACAGTCGCTCGAATATCTCGAAATGCAGAATCAGTTGAATGCCATGAGGCGCGAATCAACCGACCGGCACGTCCCGCTTGAGGAGTATGTCGATACGAGGCTCAAGGAAAACGCCTTCAGCGGGGAGATGGAATACAAAGCGCGCTATTATCTCGACGCATCGCAGAGAGCGAGAGAGGTGATGCTGAAGAAATACCAGATCCTGGAGAACATCTTCGCCGGAAAGGAGAGCGCCCTGATCGCCGTCATACCGGGAAACTACGACATGGACCTGGCCGGCACCGCGCTGGATGGGCGCAATCTGCACCTCAAGACCATGGCCGCGGGCGGGCTTACCGTGGCGGGCTACGGGGGCGCGGCCGTACGCACCCCCGGATTTCCGGAAACGTATCAGGTCCGCTACCGCGGCAAATCGGCAAGCGATACGGACAACGAGATGTACCGCTTTCTGGAGGGTGCGCGGCCGGACATTATAGCGGTCCATCATCCCGCGTACGGGGTGCTCGATACCATCAGTCATCTCGGATCATGGGGCTCTACGGCCCTCAGGACCTACTGCGACAACAATTGGGTCATGGCCTGTTGTTCCGGCCACATCCACGAGAACTGGGGCGTGCGTTATGTTGAGAACACCCTCTACCTGAATCCGTCCAATTTCGGCGAGGTGATGACGTCCCGCGGGGACGTCTCCGAGGGCGGGTTTTTTTTCGAAATAACCGTTGATGGCGCCCGTATACCCGAGGTGCGGCTCCGGAAGATCGTCGAGTACCGCGTCTACGATGTCGCGGATTACCGCAAGGAGGAGGATGCGTACCGGGAGACAGTAGTCGACAGCGCGCGCATGCAGGCGCTTATCGACATCTCGGTGCTGGATGAAAACATCGAGCGGTACAACCAGGTGCCCGAGCTGAAGATATTCAGGGACATACGTAATTTTTTCAGGATTCACCAGACGAAGCAGAGTGAGGAGCGGGTCAAAAACCTCGAGCGTGCGCTCGGGTCGCTCGGGCCGCTCGCCGGGCACGTCGCCCTGGACCTTGTCGGCTCCGTGAATATGGGGATGGCTCAGGATTCGTCCGATGTCGACGCCGTGCTTTATCTCAGAGGCCAGGAATCGTGCGGCGGGGACTTCGAGTCGTGCGATTTCGCGAAGGGCGTCGCGGCCCGGATAAAGGAGATTCTGGCCGACCGCCACGGGTTCCAGACAATCGACTTCATCAATCTGGACATCGTGGAGGCGAGCATCAAAGCGGGGAACGCCGAGTGCGACCAGACCCAGCGGTTCGCCGTGTACCGTTCCTTCTGCAGGCCGGTAAACTACCGGCTTCTGGCGCCGGTGGAAGACCTGCTGAACAGGGACGTGGGGTTCCGGAGACAGGTGGAGGAGAACATGCGGTCGTACCTCCGTGTCCTTGCCTCGTCCGCGGACACCGGGAGATCGTTTGAAAAATACCTGACGAGGCTCAAATCGGCCGGGGTTGTCATCCCCGGGGAAATGATGCACCGGATCGAGGTCCTGCTTCAGAAGAAGCGCTGAGACATTGCGGGCACGTTGCGCGCGGGCTCAGTGAAATGTGTTGACATCCAAATTTCCTCTGTGATAGAAGATTATACATAGACCTGTTGCGAAACCGGTGTCTCGCGCTCAGTTGTCCCCTGTCGGGGCTTTTTAAGCTTCAAAATGGTGATTTGCAGCAAGTCGAATATGCGATAAAATCAGGCTTTAATAATATTACACACAGGCAGGATCACTACAATGGCGGGAATTTTTAAGAGATTTACCGATTATTTCCTGGTCCAGTATGAAAATTCTGATTACCTCACCAGCGCGCGGGCCAGGCTGCTCCTTTTCTTTCTGTCCATTTTCATCTTTTTTTCCTTTCTGCTCCAATTCAGCATGCTCTTTGCGGGATGGTACGATTTCATGGTCACCCTGCCCGTTACCTCCTTCCTGCTTGTCGGCCTGGGTTCCGGACTGGTACTCCTCAAAAAGGGCAGGTATCTTGTCGCCGCAAACGTCTTTATCATGTTCGCGGTCCTGGCGGTTATCGCCGGGCTGATACGCCAGCCCTTCCAGGAGCTCAACCTCTCCTATACCTCGTATATTTATTTCGTGTACCCCTGCGTGGCGATGTGCGCCATCTTCAGCAACATCCGTTTCCTGACCCTGGTGTGCGTTCTCCTTGCTCTGGCGGACATAGTCCTGTTTGTCATATTAAAACAGCTGTCGCCGCCCCAGGACCAGAAGATGATAGTTATCGCCTTCAACAACACGCTGTTCAGCATTGTGTTTGTCTACATCATATCCTTCTTTATTATGAGGATATTCCAGAGGAGCGTTGATCTGGCTAACGAGGAGTGGAGAAAAAACCAGGAGGCCAATACGTTCATCAAGAACGTGCTCAGGGAGAGCTCGGCGCGCGTCGTCGCTGCCATGCAGGAGATGTCGGGCCGAAGCGACGCGTTCTCCGAGTCCGCCCATGACCAGGCGGAATCAATCAGCCGGATTACGACGACCGTGGAAACGATATCGAACGGCATCGACGAGGTGTCGAACAACGCGAAAGAGCAGAACGGGAACCTGGACTCGCTGATTGCCATCCTTGAAGAGCTTTCGCTTATCATACGGGAGATTGACGCCGCGATCGTTGATTCGCTGAACGCGACCGGCGATATCGTGGGCAAGGCCCGGGACGGGGAAGAGTATCTCCGGATGATGGAGGAGCGCATCGGCCGCGTGAAAGGAAGCTCGAACGAGATGGCGAACATCATCGGGATTATTAACGACATCTCGGACCAGATCAACCTGCTGAGCCTTAACGCCGCAATCGAGGCGGCCCGGGCGGGAGAGTCCGGCAGGGGCTTCGCGGTGGTCGCGGACGAGATCTCAAAGCTGGCGGAGCGGACCGCATCGAGCATCAAGTCGATCGAGTCCATTATAAAGACGAACGAGGATGAGATCGACAAGGGCCTGTCCGGCGTGGCCATGACCGTCTCGTCGATCAGCACCATTATCGAGGGCGTGAACGCGGTCAATGAGAAGATCAAGACCCTTTCCGATTATCAGAAGAAGCAGGCGGATACAAATGAAGTCGTGAACAGCAATGCGGTGATGGTGAAGAGGCGCGCGGACGAAATCACCGCCGCGGCCGAGAAACAGAAGGCCGCTATCGGCGAGATTGTGAGCAATGTGACCGCGATGAACGAGGTTTCGCAGAATAATTCCGCCAATGCCGTGAAGATTTCCTATGATGCCCAAAACCTGGTAGAATTGGTGTTTGGTCTTAAGAAGGAGATAGAAGAGTACAGTAATTGATATAATGCTCCCGGCGTATTATTGATATTTACTATTGACGAATGAGAATTATTATATTAAATTAAACCCATACGGGCGGGTTATTTAAGCCTTTTAGTGTCTGATATAAACAATTAATATAATCAGGATGGTTTTTATGAAAAAAGTGATGCTTTTTGTGGCAACAATACTGGCGGGTCTGGTAATGTATAGCATCAATCCGTTGTCAGTATATTCTGCAGCATGTTTTTATGAAGTTACTCCTAGTCCAACTTCTGTCCCTTTTGCTGACACTATTGTCGGAAATTCATCTGCAGCCACTACAGTGACCATAACAAATTCGGGTAATTGCGACTTAACAAGTCTGTCTGCTTCATTGTCTGGTGATAGCGGAGAATTCTCTATCGGAACAAACACATGTACCGGAGGGCTGTCTCACGGTGCGAGCTGTCAAGTGGATATAACCTTTGAGCCTTCCGCGGCTGGTAACAGTTCTGCCGCTCTCTCGTTATCAACCGGAGAAGTAAACTTTCCGGATCTGGTTGCTCTTTCGGGAACCGGTATTGCCGCGCCGGCTGACAGTACCGCTCTCCTGGCCGTGGCTGCATTGCAATCTCAGGACGACTCCGACGGATGCAATGCGATCGCTTCGACCGGCGCGGCTGGCCAAAGGGGCTTCGGACCCGCCGCCCTGGGCCTTGTCGCCATGCTGGGGCTCGTAATGGCAACAGCTGCGGTGCGCAGGCGCAGGAAATAGATCAATTGGTTTTATTTTAGGATTGAAACAGAAACGGCGCTGGGAAGCGCCGTTTCTGTTTGTCGTGAGACTCCCCGCGTCGCTACCGCAGCCGCGGGGGCGGCACGCACACGCGCCGCATGCCTTCCTGGAGGGAGATGGCGTCTGCCGGACAGAAGCGGGCGCACACGCCGCAGCCGATGCAGTATTTTTCCTCGCGCACCGCGATGCCGTCGTCGCCCATGACGATCGCGTCCACGGGACAGCGCTCCACGCAGATCCCGCACCCGGTGCAGGCATCTCCGTCTATCACCGACAGATACATGGTCGAATTCACCATCGGCGTGGCGCCGCTCCGCCACAGGGTGAAGGTGTCGCAGCAGTCCTTGCAGCAGTTGCAGATGCTGTTCTCCTCCTTCTCGATGTTCGACCCGTTGTGGAACGCCTTGTGCACCAGCCCCGCCTCCTCGGTCTCGCGCATGATCTTCATCGCCTCTTCCTTTGTGACCCTGCGCGCGAAGCCCTGGCCGATGGTATGGCGCGCCGACTTGCCGAAGGTGAAGCAGACCTCCGAGGGGGCGCCAATCGCGCAGGAGCGGCCGAGCACCTTCGTGTAGTTGCGGCAGAAGCAGTGGCCCACGGCGATGTCGTCGTACTTGGCGATGATCTCCTCCACGGTTTTCGACGGCACGATGTGCTCTTCCCGTTTGACCTCTTCGTTCACGAGTATATTTATGCTCTTTCCCGTCTCGGTGGTGAAGACCGGGACCGTGCGGTCCACCGGCGGCTGCATGTTGAAGATCGGGAGCAGGTTGTCGTAGTTGCCCTGTATCATGTCGCGCAGCTCGCCCAGGAGCGCCTGGTAGAGCTTCGCGATTTTCTCGTAGTCCTTTATCTTCTCGTCTTTCGGAAGCTCCTTCATGAAGGTATACTCGAAGGTCCCGACGATAATGAGGGGCAGCAGCCGGTACACCATCTCTCCCTTCGTGTTCGGCTGGTTGAAGATGATGCCTTTTTTGGCAAGTGAAGCGACCTTTTTTTCGATCTCGCCATCCGTCATGCCCGATGTCACGCGAATCTCTGCCGCGGAGAGGGTCTTCTTGCCGCTGAAGTTTTTCACGACAAAATCAGCGTCGCTTTCGTCAAGGTAAAACTTCACGATGTCGATGAGCGTGTTCGTGACCTGGAACGGGACAATGCCCGCGCGCGCGATCAGCTCGGCTGCTTTGCGGTATTTTTCCTTGGTTGTGGCCGGTGCTGACATGGTGATTCTCCCTGAATGGTTCATGTTTTTTAAAGGGTCATACAACCATCGCATGGTGCGACGATCAATGTAACGTATGTTGTCATATAATGGGGCATGTTGAAGAGCGGGTCAAGTATATTAATCAAATGCCGAGTTGATTGTTGTAGATTGTAATTGTTCATATACCGGGGTCTGGGAGCCGTCACGGCGAGAAGGCGACACGGAGGGCATGCCTTTTTGCGACTTCCTGTCGCGGCATGCATGTAGGCATCCTGCCATCTATCGCCGATCCCGCCGAGTCAACATGGAGGTTATACGAGGCGGACGAGCGGGATGGCTCCTGTCTCCTGATGCATGTAGCAATGATTTTCTTAATTCTTCGTCTCCCGGAACCTGCCCGGCCCCCGCAGCACCCGGGCCGGCAGGAAGAGTATCGACCTGATCAGGCCGAGCACGCCTTCCACGGCCACGCCGATGAGGCGGAAGGGCAGGAGCACCAGCCACACGATCGGGTACAGGATAAGGGCCAGGACCGCAAGGGGCCAGCAGATAAACAGCAGTATGAGCCAGAGCAGGAATTTTACCATACACCCTTACCAGACCCCTGTGGCCAGATACTCGTTGATCGCCCTGGCCGCCTTGCGGCCATGTCCCATGGCCAGGATGACGGTCGCCGCGCCGAGCACGATGTCGCCGCCCGCGAACACGCCCTTCTTCGACGTTTTAAGCGAGTTTTCGTCCGCGATGATGTTGCCCCACTTCGTGGTATTGATGTCGGGCGATGTCTGCGGTATGAGCGGGTTCGACGCGTTGCCGATCGCCACGATGCAGGTGTCGACCTCGGTCATGAATTCGCTCCCCTTGACCGGGACCGGCCGGCGGCGTCCGGAATCGTCCGGCTCGCCCAGTTCCATGCGCAGGCACTCCACTGATGTGACCCAGCCCTTGTCGTTGCCGATGAAGCGGGTCGGGTTCTGGAGATACATCATTTTCACCCCCTCTTCCTCGGCGTGGTGTATCTCTTCCTTCCGTGCCGGCATTTCCTCGCGGGACCGGCGGTACATCAGGTACACGTTGTCCGCGCCCAGGCGCAGCGCGGTCCGGGCCGAGTCCATGGCCACGTTGCCGCCGCCGAACACGGCCACGTTCTTCGAGCGGGCTATCGGCGTGTCCGTGTCCGGGAAGGAATAGGCCTTCATTAAATTGGCCCTGGTCAGGTACTCGTTCGCGGAATAGACGCCGTTCAGGTTCTCGCCCGGTATGTTCAGGAACATGGGGAGACCGGCGCCCGTGCCCACGAACACCGCGGCATATCCATGCTCGTTCATGAGCTCGTCAATGGTCGCGATTTTGCCGATCACCATGTTGGTCTTTACCTCGACGCCCATCCGCACCAGGTTGTCAACCTCGCGTCCCACGATCTTCTTGGGAAGACGGAACTCGGGGATGCCGTAG
>JAFGJX010000073.1 GCA_016928865.1 Spirochaetota bacterium | reverse complement strand
GGAACGCAGCTCCGGTCCAGGCTGTTGCCCATGACCCGCGCCACGTTCATCTTCCATTTCCAGATATCATCCGGCCCCATGTAGAACATGTGCGGCCAGACCTTCGCGGTGAAATAGTCCCGGTCCATGTGAAGCAGCGCGGCAAGATCGAAATTCCCGGCCTTTAACGCCACGCGGCCGTTCTGCGGAAGCTCCTGCGCGAGCCATGCCCTGTTGCGCGGGCACACGTTCTGACAGATATCGCACCCGTACACGTACAGGCCCATCGGCGCCCTGAGCTCCCGCGGCGTGATCTCCCTGCCAAAATAGGTAAGATACGATATGCACTTCCGCGGATCGATCGATCCGTCGCCCCTGAGGGCCCTGGTCGGACACGCGGCGATACAGGCGTTCCGGCACCAGTCGGGGCACCCGATCGCGAGGGTCGGCTCGTCCGGGGCGAACTCGCGGTCGACCACGACTGTTATCGGCAGTACCCAGGAGCTCTGCCGAGCCGTCCGGTTCGCGAAGAGGAGGCAGTTTTTCCCGAACGTACCCAGGCCGGCCCGGGCCGCGGCGACGCGGTGCGGAATGTTGAAGGGCACTTTCGAGTCGATGCCGCCGTCGCGGAGGAATGAACGAAACGACTTGATCCTGCGCGCGAGTCCGTCTTTGGTGATGCGGTCATCGTCAAGATAACATCGGCCGAAATTGGCCTCGAGGGACTGCGGAAACGATTCTCGAAAATACAGGTCGAGCAGCACGATGATCGACTTAGCCGCCGGGAGGACCGTTTTCGGGTCAACACCCGCCATGAGCGCGAGGCCCGCCCGCTCGGCCCACCCGTAGTCATCCTGTCTGCGGGAAAGACATTCCCGGTGCGATTCGAAGGGCTCCGCCGTGGTGAACCCGACGTCGCCAAAGCCGAGGCGCAGCGCCTCCTCGATAATGCGTTCACGTGTGATCATGCAGGCGCGCCCTCCTTATTCCGGTACTGCAAGTCACCGGAACCCTCGCTCATCCCGAGCAGCCGCTTGACAAAACCGATGCATTCAACAATCGGCTCTTCACTCTTATGGAGACGCGCCATCATGATGCTCCCCTCCATTGCGGCGACAATGTGGCGCGCCATGGGCTCCGGTTTGATGCCTGCGGGAAGCGCGCCCATCCGCCCTGCCTCGCCGAGACAACCTGCCAGCACGGCCTGCCACCTGCCAAACACATCCCGCACGAGGGCGGAAAAATCCGGGTCCGAGTCGCCCATTTCCAGCGCGGTATTGCCAAAAATGCATCCGCCAACAAAGTCCCTTCCCCGGTGATACGCGAGGACCGCGTCGAGGATATCGCTGATTTTTCCCAGGGGATCGTCGCTTGTTATGCTTCGCGCAAGGTACTTGAAATACCGTTCCCCGGCCTCATTAATGAGCGCGCGGCCCAGTTCATGCTTGCCGGAGAAATGAAAATAGAGATTCCCCTTTTTCACTCCCGTTTCATCAATGATGTCCTGAACGCTGGTATTTCTGAATCCCTTCCGGTTGATCAGTGTGATCGCAGCATCAAGCACCCGCGCGCGGGTCTCTTCGCCTTTTAGCATGTTTTTACTTCCTGTATATATTTGTACCGACCATTCGGTACATTTTAATATTTATTCTGCCATGTCAAATATTATTTTGAATAATACCACAGGTAAAATACTTGTTGATTCCAATATTAAGCAAGCCATTCTCGTTAATAAGTACCAGCGCATCAGGAGGGGAGCATGATTCAGGACGCAAAATATGTTCACACCAATATCATATCCGACAACTGGGAAAAACTGGCGCAATTTTACGAAACAATATTCGGCTGCAAACGGGTGCTTCCGGAACGCGACATGTCAGGCACATGGATTGAAGAAGGCACCGGCGTACCCGGCGCACATATCCGCGGCGCCCATCTCCGGCTGCCAGGATACGGCGACGGGGGTCCCACGCTGGAGATATTCCAGTATCATAAAAATATACACCGGCAAACAAAAGGGGTAAATGAGACAGGAATTGCGCATATCGCATTCCTGGTGCACGATGTAAAAAAAGCGCTTGAAGAAGTAATCGCCGCCGGCGGCAGCCAGTCGGGGGAAATCGTCTCAAGACACATACCCGGCGTTGGGCTGTTAACCTTCGTCTATGCAAGAGACCCTGAAGGCAATATAGTGGAGATTCAGAGCTGGAAACACTGAACGGCATCGATGTCGGACCGGCCGTTTTCTGATATCAATTATACAGGCCGGGTGGACGGAATTTTCTTCTTTACAAAAATCTGCAGTTATTTTGTCTTAATTCAGGGGGGCAACTATGGACTTCAAACCTTCAAAAAACCTTGCCGAGCAGATCGCCCAGTATCTCGCGGACAAGATAATCCTTTTTCAGCTCAAACCGGGCGAGCGCCTTATAGAGGAGGACCTCGCGCGGGACCTCGGCGTCAGCCGCAGCCCTCTCCGCGAAGCGCTGCGCATCCTTGAAAAGAAATGGCTCGTGGAGCTCATTCCCCGAAGGGAGGCCCGCGTATCGGTATTGAACGAACGACTCATCATCTGCACCGGCGACATCCTTAAAGAGATATACGGCCTTGTCGCGAGGAAATCGGCCGAATTCGGCACGGAAGATGAGCACCGGCTGATGGCCAAAAATCTTTCCATGATGGAGGATTGCGCCAGGGACAATGACCGCCGCGGGTATTTCGACGCGCTCATCGATTATGAGATAGCATGTCTGAAGGCGGCAAAAAACGTTGTCCTCAATATCTTATTGAAAGACCTGTGGCCCTCGAGCCGTCGCGTCCAGTACGCTTCATTGAAGCTCAGAACTGAAAGCCTGCTCGACACGGTAGCGCTCTTCAGGCAGGCGCAGCAGTGCATTGAGGAGAAGAACGGCGATAAGGCGGCCGCGATAATACGCGAGCTGATCGGCAGCGAGACCCGCTTCAGCGTGAAGTACCTGCCCCATTTTGAGACCCTGTGATATCAGCGGGTCGCGGCGTCAAGGATGACTTCCACCGCTCGGGGCACCGATTCCAACACCGCCGGACTGATGGTTGTATCAAGATCAGTAATATTCTCCGGGACAATTCCGACGAATTCAATTTCCGGATCGTTGTCCGTAAGGCGCAGGGTTCTGATCACCTCCATGATACCCACCTCATGAAGGGAGTAGCCGATTCGACGCTCAACCGCATGTTCGGGAGAAAACCGGTATATGCTCCCCGGAGTATCGTTCGTCCTCAGGGCGTCAACGATAACAATCTTATCGTAACCGTCAATCAGGCCAAGCAGGTCGAAGCCCGCCGTGCCGCCGTCGAGGAGATCCACCCCTTCCGGGAGGGGGGTGCCGGATTCCTCCATGTGCCGTACGATGAATACACCCAGTCCGTCATCACGGCGTAATGTGTTTCCGATTCCGAGAATTAAAACTTTGCGCATATGATCCGGTTCCGATAGAGCGATCCGAGGTCAATCTTTGGACAGGTGGCACTTGAGACAATTATCGCGGGTAATCTGCTCAATATCGTCAACATGACAGTTCGAACAGTTTCTGATCCTGTCGGGGTTTTCCCACTTGTGATGGCATTTGTAGCAATCGATCCCGTCATTCGCATGGGTCTTGTGAACAATATCCATATAATCCTTACTGGTCTGTGTCGCCACTATGACCTTCAACTCGGCCAGATTGGTAGGCCCTTTTTTCTTGCAGGAAACGCAGAGGGAGGCGAACATCAATACGACAAGACTGCAGATGATGGCTTTTAATATGTTCATTTTTTTATCTCAATAATTATAGTATATGTCCCGTACTTATCCCCGGTTCAATATTAACCCGGGAACGACCTGGTTATCTGACAACAACACCCGGCATTAATCTGTGCATACCAATAGTGATGTTTAGCAACAGAGTCTGATTCACCAATTATTGATTGAACTTCTACAACGTATCCGTTGAAGCGTTTATGTCAACCACTTTTGTTTGAATATGCTCAAAACATCCATACTACGTTCATGAATGCGGCCGAATTAAAATATTCTTCGCAATAAGGGGACCTCGAGCCCGATCGCGCTCTCAGGACATATCTCCTGACAGCAGTAGCACCTGATACAGATTCTATAATTATGAACAGGCGGCAGAGACCTGTCAGCGTTGGCCCAGTCAACCGATTTGGGATCTGTCGGGCACATTGAAACGCACAGGCCGCACGAAATGCAGGCATCTTTCTTAATAAACGGCCTCGGAACCAGGCGGTTATTGATAAATCTGATAATACCCCTGGACCGGTAAGGCTTGAGAGGTGCGCGATCGATGTCAAAGCCGGACTGAATAAAACCGGAAAGATCATCACCCAGGAGCTCGATAGCATCGGCTTTGAACGATCCGGCGCCCGCCAGGCCGCCGTATTGTATCACGGGTATCAGTGCCGGATCGATATCAATCATCCGGCATGCCGTTGCGTCGAGAGCGATCGGATCCTCGGAAAAAAGAAGCGCATTCATTCTGCGGGGCCTCCCGCCACGGGGACCGTTCCCCTCCATGGCCCGGACGCCGTCCATAACGTATAGGGCCGGATGCACAAGACCGTTCAGATCAACGAGCATGCGGGCGAAGTCGGCGGGGTCCTGGAGCTTTAAATGGTATTCCGCCTTCCGCACCCCCGGAACGCAACCGAACTGGTTCTTAACGGCGCCGGTAAACTTCTCGAACCCGTGAGTTTTCATCTTCGGCAGGCTGATTATCACGTCATGGTCCAATACCGCTTTTGCCACGATAAATTTCCTGTTCTGACCGCCCCGGTCATACAAGACCTCGACCGGCGTCGTGAAATCCGCCTCCCCGAGATTCAGCTCCCGGGCCACATCCAGTATTCCCGGCTTCCTGGCGGCAGCCGTCATGCTCCCGAACGCGGGCGAATCGCCCCAGCTGACAACGGCGCCGGCGTGAAGGAACGCCTCGGCGACCGCCCTGAAAACCGACGGATGGGTGTTGACGCATTTTTCTGGAGGATCGCCCACCAGGAGGTTCGGTTTCAGTAAAAGCTTCTGGCCCTTTTTCGCGAATCGCGACGCGCCGCCGAGGAGACCGATTCCCCGCGCAACCGCCTTTCGCACCTCTTCCAGATCATAGCTTTCACAACGGACCAATGCGACCTTCGACATCTCCGCCTCCTGGCGTATTACTTATACATAGGGGTCACATACGCGGGAGATTTTTGGATGAAGCTTTCCGCCATTTCATAAATGACGATATCCGGCCGCTCGATATCCAGAATCGACAGATCGATGCGGTTATAGCTCTGGAAGCAGGCGATGCGGCTGAAATGCTCGGGCAGATAGAGCTTCATCAGGTTGAAAAAGGAGTCGTGATACACGACCGCGCGCGGCAGGGCCGGGACTCCCGTTTCATATAACTCGGACAACCTGCTGCTCGCAACCGGATATGGTACAGGGTGCCTCTGCGCCCGCGCGTTGAATTTCGGCTTCAACAGGTACACCATTTCGGAAAACATGTCCTTCAATCCGAGCATTGAAGCCAGATCACCCCCCGGAAGCTCGCCCGATTCCGTTACGTATTCACCAATCGCTTTCGGCACAATACGGGGACAGAGGCGGGCAAGCTTCTCGGCAAGCATGCGGTATCCGAAAAAGGCCCCGTACCCGTTCCAGTGAACATCATACTTTAAAAAGACGATATAATCCTTCTTGCCTTCGAGTACCGCTTCTCCCATATCCACGCAGTCGATCACGCCACGCCTGTCGAGGTATTCCTTGAGCTGGTCGAGGCGGGTCTTCTTTCTCAGCGGCTCAAGATACCGGGGGATATATTCAGGGTATATCCTGGTCTTCATCGGCGCAATCGCCACGACAAAGCGTATCCCCTTCTTATCGCAATAGTTCTTCACCTCCACAAGCGGCCGCACCCATTCGGCGATTTCCCGGTCTCCGGCAAAGGGCCTGGTGACCCGGTAATAATCGAGCGCGTTGTTTCCCTCATCATCCTGAATCAGGTAGAGCCAATCATCTTGCCCGACCAGGACCTTGGGAAATTCATTTATCTTCAGCAGTTTCAGCTTAAGGAGGCTGTTCCAGCGTATCAGGGCGTCCCGGAGCCCGAATTTAACTATAAAATACTTCTCGAATTTGTAATAGAAGTCAGCTATCGATTTCGGATCGAGGCGGAGCTCAGGAAGCATGGAGAGCCGGCTTTTTTCGTTTCCGGTCAATGACGGGGCGATATTGAAGCAGTTGTCAACTGTCGGGAGCCACAGGCTCGCGACGAATATCACGGAGACCGCCATGCCGGTTATGAATGCTGATGTGCGCCCCTTCATCCCCTGCTCCTAAAACTGCCCGTACACAAACGGGGTGAATGTCTCGCTGGCCACCGCCATGTATGACAGGATAATGATGCCGGTGAAAATCAGCACCATGACCGCGCCGTGCGCGACGCGGAGCGCCGTGCCGGCCGACCCCTTCCTGGATTCCACGTAGGACGCCAGGCGGTCCCTGATAACCGGAATGAGCGGCCCGTAGCCGACGAGGCCGAGCGCAATGCCCAGCCCCAGCTCGGAGTTCAAGACCAGCGGCATCGTGGTGGTTATCGCGCCCTCGCTGTTGCCGCCGAACATCGCCACGAAAAGCCTGAAGGCGTAATCGATCGTCTCGGACCTGAAAAAGACGGCCTGAAGCATGAATGCCAGGTTCACATACGCCACGCCGACAGGGCGCCAGAGCCGGTCGAAGAAATTTCTCGGCAGGAGCTGCTCTATGACCAGGAGGACGCCGTTCATCAGGCCCCAGAGAATGAACCCCCAGCTCGATCCGTGCCAGAGTCCGGTAAGGATGAAGACGAAGATCAGGTTGGCGTAGTGCCGCGCCCTGTTGACCCTGCTCCCACCCAGGGGGAAATAGACGTAATCGCGGAACCATGCCATAAGGGTGATGTGCCAGCGCTGCCAGAAGACCCGCATGGAGGTGCTCACGAATGGATAATTGAAGTTCTCGGCCAGCTTGAACCCGAGCATCCGCCCGAGGCCGATCGCCATGTCGGTGTAACCGGAAAAATCGTAGTACAGGTGCATTAAATAGGTAAACACCGCGAGCCACGCGACCGCGGCTGAAAGCTCGCCGGCCGGAGTGTTAAACAGCCGTTCCACGGTACCGCTGATGGCGTTCGCGATAATCATCTTCTTGCCCAGGCCGATGACGAAGCGCCGTGCTCCGTAGATAAAATCATCCGCGGTGACGCGGCTCTCAACCATGTCGCGGGCGACGCCCGCGAACCGGACAATCGGCCCCTGCAGCATCTTGGGCCAGAGGGTCAGGAAAAGGGCGAGAGTGGCCGGCTTCTTCTCCGCGGGCGTATTGCCCCGGTACACGTCCATGACATAGGAGATCATCGCGAAGGTGAAAAACGATATCCCGATGGGAAGATGGATCTTCGGCACGGGGAGCGCCGTGCCGCCGAAGAGCTCTATCAGCTCATTGATATTCGCGAGAATGAAATTCGTATACTTGAAAACGACAAGCGGCAGCATGTTGCAGACAATGGAAACCGCAAGCACCGCCTTGCTCCTCTCCCCGGCGCGCGCTATCCAGATCCCGAACCCGTAGTTCATGAGAAATACTGCCAGGAGGAGCAGCGTATAGGCCTTCTCACCCGCATAGTAGAAGACGAGGCTCATGACCAGAAGGAACACGTTTCTCGCCGCCGGCCTGTTCCTCAGGAAAAAAAATATCAGCAGGGTGATGGGGAGAAAAAAGAACAGAAATGTAACTGAATTGAATAGCATATACCGTTCATGACAGGATGCCCGTGCGTCGCGTTCGGCGCCCTGCGTAAATATTGAATTGTTGCAATTAATGGCTCACGGGCGGTTTCGTCAAGATAAAATTTACCGTACGCGGGGCCCGGCGTGCCGGGCTCAAAATTTATAGACCAGCTTCATCAGAAGGCCCGGATTGTTGTTGATGAACCGTTTGATATCCGTGCTGTTCATCCCGAAGAGCGACACGGGGGCCCGGTTCGAAAAGGTGTATTCCGACGGCTCATTCTGCTCGAGTCCCTGGACCGATCCGATAATATCGCCCCGGTTCAGCACCGCGATTTTCCTGCCGTTCCGTGTGACCTCGACCTCGCCGTTCCGTATAATGTAAATAAACCGCACCTCGTCCCCCTCGCGGATGATGGCGCCGGGCTCCTTCACCTCCATCGGGATGAAGATCGACTCGAGCCACGTCTTCTGGGAAGAGGTGCAGTACTTGAAAAACTCGCTCGCGGAAAGGAGATTCCAGGTCTCGCTGGTCCGAATGCGCGCGAGCCGGTTCAGGGTTTTCTCGAATTCTGTGCCCACGATGAAATTCTGAAACTTCTCGCGGGTGATGGAATACACGATCAGGTCGGTCTCCGCAACGACGTCCGCTGCCCGCACCTGGTCGGTGACCAGGGCGACCTCCCCGAAATAGTCATAGGTGCCGTAGATCTTCTTTTCCTCGAGACCGCCGCTGTCGACCGAAACGTTTCCCGAGTAGATGATATAGAACTTGTCCCCGACGCTCCCCCTGCGTATGATCACATCCCCCTTCCTATAGCGCTCCTCTTCCACGATATCGAGAAATTCCTGCGCCTTGGAGATCGGCAGCGCCTCGAAGAAATCCAGGTTTTTCAGGATTCCCATGATCTGATACGCTGTCTCAAAGCGCGGATGCGACGTCTTGAAATAGAACGTGTTCTCAATGCCGAACTGGGCAAGGGTCAGCCCTGTCTTCGGGGTAAAGTCCTTTTTCGCGATATGGTATACCACGATTTTTTTCTTAACCTTCTTCGGCAGCGCGTTCAGGAACGCGATGGGGGTGTGCAAAGGCGCGATCCCCGATTCATGGTAGATGACCTTGGAGTCCCACGGGAAGTCGCTCAGCTCACCGTACCGCTCGGGAGATATATGCCCCCCGTCGAGGAGCTCGCGGTGTATCTTCGGGTCATTGTTATGATCGGACGAATAGACGAAGGTCTGGTCCTGAAAATTCATCTTGAACCCGATCGTGGGGATCGAATGGAGGGTGTAGAACATGTCGAACCTGCCGCCGTGTATGAACGTCGGCTTCCCGATTTTAACCGGATGAAAGTCGAAAAGTCGCATCAGATACGATATCGGCATGTTGCTCAGCGCCGAGTACTTTCTGAGAAAGCTCATCATGACCGTTTCGGTGGTGTAGATGGTGACCCGCTGCTCCTGGAGTATCTTCTGAAAGGTCCCCGCGTCATGGTCGGCATGGCAGTGGGTCAGTATAATGCTGTCTGTGAGCTTGGGGTTGACGTTCGAGTCCATGAGCCATTCCGTGGAGTTGACCGGCGGGTCGACCATGATCCCGTTGTGGTTCAGCCATACGATGAAGCCGGAGGTGTTCTCCTCCGGATCGAACCCATGGCTCGGACCGAGGCAGGTGACCCCGAAGAGCGGCGGACGGTACGGCTCCGGCAGCCGCTTGCCGATCAGGTAGGTGGGCTTGTACTCAACGCGCGCCGGCACCACGGCTATCAGTTCCTCTCCATGGCGCACGGAAAAATCGCCGTTCTCCAGTATCTCGATGGTAATCCCCTGGAAGGTGAACCGGTCGTTTTTGAAAAATCCGAATGACATCAGGTCGGAAAATTTCAGGTTCCTCCTGAAGAACTCCATCTCCCTGCGGATGTCCGGCACGGTCGCACTGCCGGACTGATCAAAATCGGCCGCGATATCAAACTCTTTCGGCCCGAATATCGCTTCCTGAAGCACTTTCTTCATCTGGACGAACTGGTTCTCCCGGCAGATGATGGTGGTGCGCGATTTCTTCAGAAAGAAATTATAGTAAATAGGGAACTCTATCTCGGCGATGCTGATCCCCTTGAACCAGTTGAAAAGCTCATCGGTTAAAACGAATATCTTCGGAGCATTCTTGGGCATGAGCATCGTATCCTTGATCGTTTCCGGCGGCGACCCGAACTGGATATACCCGATCGGGGTGTCCACCAAGTAGCCTCCCCGCGGCAGGATTGTCATGTTACTGATCTTGCTTGCTTCTGTCATATGCTCTGCCGTTGCCCCTGCGAACAGGGAATCATCTCCCAATTAACATTACAATTTTGCAAATGTTGTTCAGTCTCCGGTAAATAAGCAAGTACTTTTTATTACAGGCCCCCTCGCCCGCTCCAGTCATCCCCCTGCGCTTTCCGTGACATGAAAAGAATTGACAGGATTGATTTTCAGGCCTTATATACCGGTCAGGGGGCGGTTGTCGTGCTGGATTTCCTCGATTACTTTTTTCTGGCCTTTCATTCCTTCTTCACCCTGTTCAACATGACCGGGTGGATATGGAAGCGTACGAGAAAGTATCATCTGGCGACCATTCTCCTGACAGCGGCTTCATGGTTTCTCCTGGGCATCTGCTATGGGTGGGGATACTGCTTCTGTACCGACTGGCACTGGAAGGTGCGGGAGGCGCTGGGCCGGCCCATCATGTCAGACTCTTATATTCATTTCCTCATCCAGGAGATGACCGGCATCAGCTTTCCGGCCGATCTGGTAGACACACCCACGCTGGCGGTCTTCGCGTTCTGCGCGGCAATGAGCATCATCCTCAACGTGCGCGATTATATACGATGGCGCGGTTCCCGTGAAACCGGGGAGTAACGATCCCCCTCTACTTCACGCAGGGCGGGCAATTCGGATTCAGGCGCTTTTTGTCCGCATGATAGCCGCGCTCGGCTTTTTTCAGATATGCCGCCGCGTTCGCACGGGTTACCAGCGTGCCGAAATCCGCCGGCGCGGCGCCCTTCATGCCGAACATACGTTCCACGAGCATATATCCGACCTTCTTGCGGTAATGAATGATGTCGATGTAGCTAAAATTGTCCTCGGTGATCGGGCTCGGGGCGCTGAAGTCCCAGAAATCCGTCAACTCAGCGAGCCGGGCGCGCGCTTCATTCATGAACGCGATATCGTCGCACAGGTAAGATGAGGCGTGGCAGGGATTCATGAACACGGTAAGCCTGATGTTGTTGCTCCTGCATATATCGACGATCTCACGGATCTCCGCGAGCGTTTCATCCATCCTCCGCCTGCATATGGTGAACACGGGCTGCATGAATTTCCTATTATGCTCATCGGGGTGAAGCGCCATGTCCCTCTCCTTCTTTAAGAAATCGTATTCGCCGGTCCCGAGCAGGTCGTAGGCCACATCTTTGCCGTCAAACTTGATCTCGTCCAGCATGCCGGAATCCGGCTGGAGGGTCAGGAAGGTATAATAGAATTTCGCCTTTTCCTCGCACGTCTCCGGATAGACGGTATTGCGCACCAGGTTTTCGAGCGGAAGCATCTGGAACGAAAAATAATCCAGGCCGAGGACCACATTTTTGATACTGACGCCGTTCTTGAGGAAGAGTTTAATGGCAGCCAGGCTGTCTGCGGCCACGCCGGATACCACGGCCATGTTGTAAAACCTGCCTCCGGTCGCCCTGTTGAGCGGCCTCACCGGGATCTGGCTCACCCGCGATGAGCCGAAGAGGAAGGAGTCGTACTTCCCGGGATTCCCGAGAATGTAGTCAGTTTTTACAAACCGCTCGTTGGGGCAGATCCACATCGAGTCGTAGTCCTTGCGGAGCACGGAGAAGGGATCAAGGATAAGGTTATACGCCAGCAGCGGTATGACTGACAGGACCGAGACCAGGATGATTTTCCCTATTAGCCGTTTCACTCTCCCACCCTAAAACCTGAAATATATGAACTGACCCGACCCGCGAACCCCGAGCATCAGGATGCCGGTGCAGAGGCAGACATAGAGCGTCCACCTCAGCCAGGCCGGCAGCGCCTTGATGATCTCCCTGATGCTGCCGCGCGTCTCCTGGATATAATGGATCACGAAAAGCAGTACAACAAGCAGCAGGATGAGAAAGAACTGGACCATATCCTGCGCCAGAAAAACAGCCATAGCATTACCGCCGATGCTGTGGGTAATCATGTACCATCCCTGCTTCACGTCCCGCGCCCTGAAAAATACGCCGCAGAACGCGAAAAGATTGAAGGTCACAAACATCATCCATAACTTCCTGGTTGAATGCAGAAATTTGCCGATTACCCCGTCTCTCGCTTTCATCACTCCGAACGCGAACGCCGCCGCACCGCTCGCGACCGCAGCGGTCTTCACTCCCGACCCGGCCGTAATACCGGCAAGGCCCGGCAGCACGGCCGCGGCGGCGAGCGCCGCGGCAATGGTGAAATACGCCGCAGCGGGGACCCTGCCCAGCCCGCCGAAAACCGAATTCTGCACCCATGCGCGCGGCCTGCGGGTAATGTTGCTCAGAACCATTATCAGGCCGTTCAGCGAGCCCCAGAGCACGAAGGTCCACTGCGCCCCGTGCCACAGGCCGCTCAGGGTAAACACCACCAGAATATTGAAATAATTCCGCCACTTTGGCACCCTGTTTCCGCCCAGGGGAATATACAGGTAATCGCGAAGCCAGGAAATGAGCGTCATGTGCCACCGCCGCCACATCTCCGCAAGCGTCAGTGCAAAGAAGGGTCTTCGGAAGTTCGGCATGAGCCTGTATCCCAGGACCTGGGCCGCGCCGATCGCCATATCCGTGTACCCGGAGAAATCACAGTACACCTGTATGGCGAAGAGGTAGATCGCCATCAGTATCGGGACGCCGGTGAAAAACTCGGGCCTGTTGTACACCTGGTTCACGTACAGGTTTATATGGTCGGCGATAACCAGCTTCTGGAAAAAGCCCCAGGCCATGAGCTTCAGCCCGTTGGTGAACCGGTCATAATCATATTCAACTTCCCGGTAGAATTGCGGGAGCAGCGTGGTGGACCGCTCAATCGGGCCGGAGAGCAGCACGGGGAAAAAGCTCACGAACAGGGCGAAAATCCCGAAATGCCGCTCGGGCTGCCGCGTCCCCCGGTACACGTCTATCGTATAGCTCAGGGCCATGAAGGTATAAAACGATATACCCACCGGCATGACGATGCTCAGCGCGGGCACGGAATAATTCGCGCCGAATACCGCAAACAGGTCTTTCAGGCTGTTGTTGATAAAATTGAAATATTTGAACGCTACCAGTATTCCGAAATTAACCAGCATGCTCACGACGACCCAGAGCTTTTTCCGGCCCACGGGTTTGTCGTGCATCAGGAGCGCGGTGACGTACACGACAGCCGTCGAGGTAAGGATGAGCAGGCCGTAACGCGGGTCCCACATCATATAATAGAAATAGCTCGCGCCAAGCAGCAGCATCCAGCGGAACCGGTGGGGCACGGCGTAAAAGGCGCCCACGACGAATGCAAAAAAAATGAAATATTGATATGAGTTAAATAGCATACTCGCTGTTCCGGTTTATTCTTCGTCCGTCATCACGCGCGCGACGCGGTGGATTGAGACTGACGAAATATCAAGAGACATGTCAATTGATGAAGATGTCAAGTAATTTGTTCGGATCCGGAGCTAAAAACCGGTCTCTTCTTTTTTAAGATCGGGCACGGGGATATTTTTTATCACGCCGAAGGAGCCCGCGGGCAGGTGCTCGCTCCACTGCCGCTCCGCCACGATCAGGCGGTGGACCGTTTCGTTGTAGCGGACGATGACCTCGTGACCCCGCCCTTCGTTGCTGGTGACAAAGCCCGAGATGGTGCCGCCGATCATCTGCCTGTTGATCTCTTCCGGCTTGAGGATCTTCCTCACCCTTCCGTAAAACACGCCAACGACGTGGCGGTGCGTCTGTTTCCCGTTGATGACGAGCGCGGCCTGGGTATAGGGATCACCGTCCCGGTCCACGCTGGTGAATTCCCAGGTGACGAAAAGGCGGCCCTCCGGCGCTTCCCGAACATCCTCGCGCACGCTCTTTATGCAGCCAGCCGCCAGCGCGCAGACCATGGCGAAAGCAGCAAAGCCCCATCTGACGCCGCCCGCGCGCCTGCCCGTACTATTTCGTGTCGCTTTCATCGTTTCATCTTCCGGGATCTCATCCGCCGATCTTCGACATGCAGCCCGTGTTGACCAGCGCGCAGCACCCGCCCTCGCCGGCACGGCATTCGAGACGGTGTCCCTCATGCTTTTGCGAAACAGCCGCCAGGATTTCGCGTGCTATCGCCGCGTCATCCGCTCCGCCGCGCATAAGCTCCTTCAGCCCGTGGTCCGTCTCCGAATGAAGGCAGGTCTTGAGATTGCCGTTGGACATGAGGCGAAGCCGGTTGCACGATGCGCAGAATTTGTTCGATACCGGAGGTATTACCCCGATCCGGATAGGGTACCTGCCGCGGTACATCAGGCGGTACATCAGTGCGACGTTCGTGTCGATTGCCCGGTCCCGCGTGAGCTCGCCCCGCGCCGCGAGCTCCTCCACCAGGCGGTCTGACGGAAGAAAGGTCCCGTTCCCTGACTCGGCGGTAAACGGCATCCTCTCTATGAAGCGCAGGGAGGCGTTCCGGTCCTTGAAATATTCGAGAAAATCATCAAGCTCGGCGATGGTATCCGCTGAAAGCACCGCGTTGATCTTCACGTCGAAGCCGGGGTCCTCGAGCGCCAGGTCAATGCTCCCGATGACGTTTTCAAAGCAATCGCGGCGCGTGATCTTCCGGTACCTCGCCCGCGAGAGGGTGTCAAGGCTGATGTTGAGCTTTCTCAGCCGGTGGCGCCGCAGATAAGGGAAGAAATCGGCCAGAAGGGTCCCGTTGGTGGTAAGACAGAGCTCCAGGTCAGGGAACCTGTCCCGCGCCGCAGCCACAATATCAATGAACCCGCGCCTGAGCAGAGGCTCGCCGCCCGTAAACCGCACCTTCACGACGCCGAGCGAAACGAATATGCCGATCAGTCGGATAAACTCCTCGTTGCGCAGCACTTCATCGTGGGAAAGCAGCTCCACGCCCTCGGGAGGCATGCAGTATTCACAGCGCAGGTTGCAGTGGTCGGTTATTGAGACGCGAAGGTAATCGTGTTTTCTTTGATACGAATCAGTCAGCATGCTGCTATTGATCATCCTTTATAATATGAGATACTAACGCTATGCCGGTGACACTAAGTTCATGGATATACATAACAAGTACTTTAGACGAATAGTCCCGCCGCATCGTTCTTTAAACGACAGTCAATGCCATCATTATTATCTGTCAATAATTGTTTTATTTCAGGCATCGTTGGAGAACCCGAATTCAAGCACATGATTATCTACCATCAGAAAAAAGGCTTGACAAGTAATTAACAAAAAATAGAAAAATTTTTATACTCAAAAACTAATGATAAAGTCAAGGCCTTTCTCAGCCGGTATGCGACACTAATTCTATGCAATTAAACGAATTACAGCGATTCGCCAAAAATTTCACATTTAAAATATTATCCACAATAATCACTGGAGTAATATCCATATTTATCGTCCGCCACCTGTCCAGCGCGCTTTTGCCGGAGGGCTTTGGCACATACAATTTTCTCCTCACCTATACATCGTATTTCATCTTTCTCACTTCGCTCGGAACCGATATCGTCGCCATACGGATGATGGCTATTGAAAAAGAAAACTTGAAAAAGATCCTGGGATCGCTGATCGCGCTCAAACTGCTTTTCACCGTCGCCACGTTCGTTATAATGCTCATCCCGATGATTTTCGTGCCAAATTTACGCAGCTTCGGACTAATTCTTGTTGTTTTTTCCGCCACGATACTGCCTTTCCCCTTTTCCGTACAGTGCGTATTTGAAGCGACGAAACGGCTCGAGTTTCCCTCCCTCATATCGATCGGGACCCAACTCCTGACGTATGTATTACTGAGGGTGTTCGTCAATTCCCCGAACGATCTCCTCGCCATAGGATTGATACTGACAGGAATAAACATCCTGATCTTCATCCTTCACAACATCATCTTTATCAAATACTACGGCATGTGGAAATTCAGCATCGACAGGATATTATGGAAAAACTTCCTGAGAGACGGCCTCATCATCGGCTTTATCCAGGTCATTGTCAACATGCACCACTACTTCAATGTGTTCCTGCTGCATTTCATGAAAACAGACTACGATGTGGGCATATTCAGCGCCGCTTACAGGGTCATGTTCATCATCATTTCCTTGATTGCCATATTCGCGAACCTTATGACGCCTATCATGTTTGAAAACTATAAGTTAAACCTAGAAAAATACAAATATTATTTCGACCACTACCTGAAGTTTATCATCTTTTTCAGCTATTTTACCGCATGCCTGTCATTCTTTCTCGCCGAACCGATAATGGACATCTTCTACGATCTGACTCAGTACCGGCAGAGCATCACTGTCTTCCGGATTCTCGCAGGGTCGATATTTCTCGTCGGGCTTAATACTCCGTTCAACGTTGCGCTGCTCTCCATGCATAAAGAAAAAACACTCCTGAAGATCACAATCGTTTTATTTACGACAAACTTTGTGCTGAACTTACTGCTCATTCCCAAGTTCGGGATATACGGATCCTCCATTGCCACGGTCACCGCAGATCTAATCTGCATCCCGATATATATATACGTGTTCAGGGCCATCATGCCGGTGAAGGTAATCTTGAAATACTACTTTCTGGCAACGGTATCGATCATTCCAACGGCGCTGGTCCTCCATTTTCTGGACATCAATTTCATCCTGGAAGCAATCATCGGCACAGTGACAATGATAGCATCCACCCTGCTCTTCAGGGGATATACGCTCAAGGAAGTGCAATTTATCACCGGCACTCTTTTCAACCTTAAAAATGACGGCCGGTAACTTACAGTGCCCTGCGACATCATTATGATGCAGGTAGTATTATGATATCAGCGGAACCATATGAACATCGCAATTGAAGCATTCGCATTATCCATGGACAAGGTCACCGGCGTCGGCAATGTGGCGTTGAAATACATTGAGGAACTGCAAAAAATCGACCGTAAAAACCGCTATTATGTTTACACAAAAGATGGGCTTAAACACGCCAACCTGCATAAACGCAACTGGACACACGTCAATTACATGTCCCGGCTGAAGCGCGCCAAAATGTCGGTGCGGAAACCATGGGCGCGGCTCACCGCCGAACAAACAAGGCATCCACAGGTCGCGCGGATGGTCGTGATCATAATCTTGAAAGCAGCCAAGATGTTCCTTGAAGCGCTGAACACCGTCTACTTTCCGTTCTGGATGGCCTCATCGTTAAGGAGAAACAGGATCAATGTCTATTTCGGAACATTTGCCGATTTCTTTCCCCTCCTGTTCCCCTCCAGTACAAGAAAAATTTGGCTCGTTCATGACCTGGTCTGGAAGCTGTATCCCCGGACACAGGAGAAGCGTAATGTCCTCAGGGGTCTTCTCGTCACACGCGGCATGAAACGCGCCGACCTTCTCCTCTCGGTGTCTGATTCCACCAGGAACGATATGATCGGGCTGCTGAACTTACGCAGCGAGATCATCACCCTGCACAACGCCGCCGACCGGGCGATTTTCTACAGGGCGGACAGGGCATCGACCGCACGCGTGAAAAATAAATACGCCATCAGGGAAAGCTACATCCTGTCAGTCTGCACCCTCGAGCCGCGTAAAAATCTCCCTGTCCTCCTCGACGCATATGCCGCGATAAAAGGGCGCGAGAGGTTCCGGCTTGTCCTTGTGGGGATGAGCGGGTGGAAAAATACGGAGCTACTCGATATGATCGAACGACACCCGGCGAAAGACAACATCATCGTGACCGGCTACGTGCCGGCTGAAGACCTGGCGCCCCTCTACTCCGGCGCCGAGGTCTTCGCGTTTCCCACGCTCTACGAGGGCTTCGGCATGCCGGTGCTCGAGGCCATGCAGTGCGGCTGCCCGGTGATATCGTCAACGTCATCATCCATCCCGGAAGTGGCGGGCGACGCGTGCGTCCTGGTGGAACCTCTGGACGTCGGCGCGCTCACCCGGGCCCTGGAGAGGGTGCTTGAGGACAAAAAGCTCCGCTCCGACATGAGCAGGAAGGGCCTGGCCAGATCGAAGATGTTCTCCTGGGAAAAATCCGCGGCCCGCCTCCTGGATATCTTGCAAAATAAATAGCGACTGCCCCGAAGTTACTTCCCGCCGCTTCGGTAATCCGCGAACAGAGAAAAGTTTTTCTTGAACCGGATGTCCCCGGGAAGGAGCCGGCATGCCGTGGCGTATCGCGCAAAGGCTTCGTCCCGCCTCCCGTTGATTTCGCACGCGACGCCGAGATTATTGTACCCGGCCGACTCTGCCGGGGCTTCAGCCACGACTTCGCGGAAGAGGATTTCCGCCTCCTCGAACCTGCCCCGGAGGCACAGGTCGATCGCCCGGCTGTTGATCGCCGAAACCGGGGAGTGTGTCAGGATGCGGGCCACGTACCGGTCAGCCGGCATTCTGTACACGACAGGGTCCCGCCCGCCCGCGGAATACGCGCGCTCAACCGGAACCGCCTGATACGAGTAGCATGATACCAGCACCATCGCCGCCGCCGCCGCGGCATGCACGAGAAATCGTCCCATGAAATATCCCCTCGATTCATTCATGGCCCTTTTACAGCGCTGTCAATTATAAAACAGACTCGCGTGGCCTGCGGAACGCGGATAAAAATGCTGAAAACCCGGACCTTCCCCGTCCGACCGGCTCTTTTTCCCGAGGCTTCATTGGCCTGGCGGAACATGTCCTTAAACTGTAACAACCCTAAATAATTATTGACTAATTCATTTATCTGCATTGAATAGTGAATCACCCAAAATCTAATCCCGGAGAACCGTCACATGTCCAAAAAGCACCTGATCCCGATTTTAACCCTGGCGATAATATTATCCTGCTTTAAAAATTCCGAGGGCCTTAAAAAGAACGACATCCCGTCGCTGGTAAACCACTTTCTCGCGATGCATGTCCGCTACCACTCGCTGAACGACGAGCTGTCGGAGCGCATCCTGGAAAACCTGATCATGTCACTCGATTACGGGAAATATTACTTCTATAGAAAGGACATAGACGATTTCAAAAAATACCGCACAAGCATTGACGACGCCATTCTCAACAACCGGTTCGAATTCATCGACGAGATATACTCCGTATACAAAAAGCGCTTCAGGGAAAGCAACCAGCTGATCAACGTGCTCATGAAGGAGAAGTTCGACTTCACGGTTGACGAAAAGATAATCGTGGACCGGGACAAGATCGGGTATGCGTCCTCGAAGCAGGAGATGCGGGAACGCTGGCGGAAAAACCTGAAGCTCCAGCTTCTGAACTACCTGTCCTCCGACCAGACCCTGCCCGAAGCGAAAAAGAAGCTCCTGAAAAAATACGAGCTAATCACCAAGCGGGTCGACGAAATCGACGAGGAAAAGCTGCTCGACCGTTTCATGAACGCCTTCTCCATGGCGCTCGACCCCCACTCAAACTACCTCACCCAGGAGGAAAACGAGGACTTCAGCATCTCGATGAAGCTCAAGCTCGAGGGGATCGGCGTGCGCCTCCGGTCGGACGACGGGTTCGTCATCGTGGAATCGATCATTACCGGAGGAGCGGCGGACAAGCTCCCGGAAGCCATCAAGCTGAAGCCGGGCGACAAAATCATCGCCGTGGCCCAGGCCGACGACGAGGCGATTGACGTGGTGGACATGGACCTCCGCGACGTGGTAAAAAAGATCAGGGGCAAGAAGGGGACCGAAGTCCGCCTCACCATTCTCAGGGAGTCCGGCGAGGCGAACAAGCCGGTCAGGCTGATGGTGCCCATCGTCCGCGAGGAGATCAGCCTCAAGGACAGCGCCGCGGAATCGGAGATATTCTTCATCAATAACGACAAGAGCAGAAAGATGGGCTATATCAAGCTCCCCTCGTTCTACTATGACAAGGAGCGGGGCAAAAGCTCCTCGGGCGACGTTCGTGAAATTTTAATGAAGCTCAAGTCCGAAAACGTCAGGGGGATCGTGCTCGACCTGCGCGGCAATCCCGGCGGCCTCCTGAACGAAGCGATCGACATCGCCGGCTTCTTTATCGAAGCGGGCCCCGTACTTCAAATCGTGGACGGGCGGAACCGGCCCCACGTGGTATACGACAACGACGAGAGCATCGTGTACGCCGGCCCGCTCGTGGTGCTGGTTGACAAGTTCAGCGCCAGCGCCGCCGAGATCCTCGCCGGCGCTATCAAGGACTACCGCAGGGGGCTCATCGTGGGCCCGGACAAAACGTTCGGCAAGGGGACCGTGCAGTCCTACAACGAGCTCCCGCAGAAAAAGGGCGCGATCAAGATAACCATCTCCCTCTTCTACCAGCCGGACGGCGCGTCGAACCAGCTCACCGGGATCGTCCCCGACATCAGGGTCCCGGACCTCACCTCGATATGGGACATCGGCGAAAGCAAGAACCGCTATCCGCTCACCTGGAAAAAGATAGAGGGCGCCGAGCACAAGAATTTCGGGATGGTAAGCCAGGCCATGGTGGCGAACCTCACCACGCGGTCGGCGGCGCGCGTCAGGGGGAACGATAAATTCAGGAAGCTCGCCGAAAAAATCCAGAAATACCGAGAGCAGATCAACAGCAGGGCGATCAGCCTGAAGGAAGAATCTGCGATCGAGAAGCAGAAGCAGAAGGAGCTGGAAAAGACCTTCAACAAGGAAGAAGGGAAGAAGCTCCTTGACCTTGACAGGGACCTCTTCTTAAAGGAGGCCACGAGCATCGCGGGCGATTATCTGGGCATGGTGGGGAAGTAGACAGGAGCCGCCCCATCCTCGGCCTTCGGCGCGTCGTTTTAAATTTCATGCAACCGCCCCCTCCGGCCTGCGGCCACCTCCCCCGCTCGCGGGGGAGGAGGAATGCGGAATAATGCATTTTGACGCTGCCCCCTCTCAAAGGAGGCGCCCTCCGGCAGTAAAATGATGGGCAGGAGCTTAATTTTTTATCAATTACTTTTTTGGTTGACACACACCCCGTTATGTGATATTAAATAATTGTCTTGTTTTAAGGTGCCCATCATGGATTTTTTTAGAATATCCAAAGAAGATATTATAAAGCAGATTAAGAAAAGGGAATCTTTTCAGGGAGGAAACGAAGAGCTCTTATTTTGGGCGTCAATAAATGGTTATAATGATATAATAAAATACCTTATCGAAGCAAATAGAGAAGAGCCGAGTAAATTTCCACTACAAATCAATAAATACTGGAACCTTGCTCTTAGATATGCAGCCAAACACGGACATGTTGAGACCATTAAGATTCTTATAGATGCAGATGCAGATAACCCTTCTTATGATGATGTGATAATCAATGAAGATAATATAAAAATTAATTATACTGTGGCGAGTGCACCGGGAAGTACCCGGCATAAAGAGCGGTATAACTATCTATTGTTAGATTGGATTTATGATAATTGCTTACCGAGTATTTTTGAAATGTTAAAAAACCATTTTGAAAAAAAGAATAATTCCTTCCATTATTTTGAACGTCCTGTTAATCCAGAATCTGGATTATATATATCTCGATGGCATATAATTAAATTCAAAGTATCCGATTTGAGGCCAAAACCTTACACAGTCACCTTTAGTCGATCTTTCATCAATAAAAAAGATTTTAAAGTTCACATTAAGTGTGACTGTGATATTGGTAAAAAAAATATAAAGTGCAAACACATTAAAGACATCATTAGCAGTAGAACAGCTAATATTATTGCCGGTAAGTTAGACGAAGGTGAAGAGATTAAAAATACAGAGATACAAGATGAATCGAGGAATCCAAAAGAAAAGATAATTGAAAATTTGAATACAGTCCTCTCGTGGCTACAGAGTACACACAAGGAGAACGAGCCTGAAGGAATAAATCAGGGAAAGTTATTTGAATATGTCAACGACAATTAAATTCCATGTTCAGGGATCGGCTCAAGATCCCTATATTGTGACATTCACCCTTGATGATAACGTACTAACGGCATTTTGCACTTGTCCAGCTGGAGAAAACGGGACTTACTGCAAACATAGAGTTAATATATTACAGGGTATTTCAAAGGGAATAGTTAGCGGTAATACGGATGAAGTACAAACCATTTTATCGTGGTTGCCAGGAACTCCTTTAGAGTCAGCTATTAATGCCTATAAGACGGCAGAGAAAAACTACGATAAAGCACGGAAAGAGCTTACTTCGGCTAAACATAGGCTAGTTGTTGCATTATATAACAGAAATTAATCGAGCCTGTCGAAGGGTTCCATGCACCCCCTGCGGGCACCGTGCCGAGTTAATCGAGGTAGGACAGCCGGTATGCATTAAGGATTTATCACTCGTCGGGAAAAAACCTCGCGGCCTGCGGAACTCGGACAAAGACATTGAAAACTCAGACAGTCCTCGGCCGCTCAGTTCTTTTTCCCGACGCTTCATTCTACTATCATGACAGTTCAAAAAGCCATCTCCGGAGTCAACGCATTGGTGACATCTTCGGACACGCACTTCTTAAGCCCCCCTCCGGGGGGTTTGGGGGGCCCTCCCACGGCAGGCTTAAGCCCCCCTCCGGGGGGTTTGGGGGGCCTTCCATCTGTGGGGTTTGAGTGGCAGCCGCTTCCAAAGGTCGGGGGTGAGACCGGGCGTTACATCCTCGCACAATACTCCCGTATTTTCCCGACCGCGTTCTTCGTGGTAACCACGAGCGGGTCCACACCGGAGCGCATGAGCCGTTTCCTGAGCGGGCCGATGTCGCGGAGCCGCGCCGGGCAGCAGAGGTCCTCGATGAACACCACCAGCTCGATCCCCTGCCCCTTCATCATCGCGTAGAAAAGCTCGACCCGCTCCTCCACGGTCCGCACCGACGGGCACCGGGGCCGGTAGGAGAAGGCGTCGAGGATCTCCCCGAACAGGTCGTCCGACTCGTGATTGTACGACATGTCGAACTGGCGCCGTCCGCCGCAGGCGTCGTCCTCGACGATGCGGCACCCCTCCTCCTCGAGCTCGTCAAGGACGTCCGCGCCGCCGGTGAAGCCCGCGTACACGAGGACCGGAAGGGACGGCAGGGGTCCGGCGCTCTCGGCCGCGTTCATGGCGTCAAGCAGAAGCGAGAGCGGGCCGGCCACCACCGCGGGTGGAAACACGGCGGCGGCCTCGTGCACCGCAGCCAGGTCCCTGCACGAGAGGAGGCGCGGCCTTGCGTTGCGGACCGAACCGATGCCGCGCACCAGGCGGCGCAGGGAATTGTACTCGGCCGTCACCTCCCGCAGCCGCGTCCTGTCCAGGGACGCTGTCCCGCCGCACCCGGCATCGCGCAGGAGATCATTCAGGGCGGAGGCCATCTCGCGCGCGGCGATTTCGCCCCAGCCGGACGGCGACGCGAACTCGAACAGGGGCGCGTCCAGGCCCCGCAGGCCCTCCCTTCCGGCGCAGCCGCGGGGCGCCACGATGCAGTCGTATACCCTGCCGATATCGCCCACATCCGAAATCCCGGCCGCGGCGCAGCAGCCGCCCGCGAGCGGTACGCGCACGGGCACCAGTCCCAGGGACGCGGGTATCTCGGCGGGCAGGATGTCGCACACAGTGCCGGCCACGCGCGCGCCGCTCCGCTCCCGGAACCCGGGAATGATCATGTCAAACTGGCAGACCATCTCCCTGAGGGGATCGACAAGATGTGAAAGTCTGGATTCTTTCATATATTTAAAAAAAATGTTTGTAATTATGCAGATATCCGATTTACCTTGTTTTTTGCAATAATAAAATAGAGTTACCATCCCGGAGAAACCAGATGCCTTCAGCCACATCACACAGAAAGAAAAAGCAGCGGCGGCCCTACCTGTCGGTAGTGCTGCCGGTTTATAACGAAGAAGAGAACATACGGCTCCAGTACGACCAGATCATCAAGGCCGTGAAGCCGCTTAAAGTCACCTACGAGATCGTCTTCATCGACGACGGCAGCGCTGACCGCTCCGCGGAAATTCTCCGGGAGATCGCCGGGTCAGACCGCGCCGTCAAGCTCGTGGTGTTCCGCCGCAACTTCGGGCAGACCGCCGCGATGTCGGCCGGCATCGATTTCGCCTCGGGCGAGATCATCGTATTCATGGACTCCGACCTCCAGAACGACCCGGGCGACATAGGCGCGCTGTTCGAAAAGATAGAGGAAGGCTACGACGTGGTGAGCGGGTGGCGGGTCAAGAGGCAGGACAAATTCCTTTCGCGGAAGCTCCCGTCCCAAATCGCGAACCGGCTCATAGCGAAGGTCACCGGCGTGAAGCTCCACGACCTGGGCTGCTCGCTCAAGGCCTACCGCGGCGACCTGCTTCGCCAGGTGAACCTCTACGGCGAGATGCACCGCTTCATCCCGGTGCACGCGTCATGGCTCGGCGCGAAGATCACCGAGGTTCCGGTCGGGCACCACGCGCGCAAATTCGGCAAATCGAAATACGGCATCATCCGCACCTTCAAGGTGCTCCTCGACCTGATCACGGTCACCTTTCTCGGCAAGTACTCGACCAAGCCGATCTACGTCTTCGGCGGAACGGGCTTCTTCCTGCTGATTCTGGGTCTGGCAAGCTTTGTCGCGACCGTCCTCATGAAGATATTTCTCTACCAGTCCATGTCCCGGAACCCGCTCCTGATCCTCACGGTGCTCCTGGTCATACTGGGCGTGCTCTTCATTCAGATCGGAATACTGGCGGAAATCCTCATACGCATCTACCACGAGTCGCAGGACAAGCAGCCGTACAGCGTCCTCGACACGGTGAACATCGATTACAAATAGGGCCGCCGCCCTGCCCCGTTATCCTATTTTTTCCCCTGGAAGAGGAACTTCATCGGGTTTTTCTTGATCTCGGTGGCCACGTCGTCCAGGGTCTGCGACGTCTTGCGCATGCTCCCGATGATGTTGATGATGTCCATCTGGGTGTTCTGGATGATTGTGTTGATGTTCGCGATGCTGTCCGAGAGGCTGACGATCAGCTTGCGGATGTCGCCCCGGCTCTCCTGCGACACCTCGCGGTACACCGTCACGATGGCGGTCACCTCGGTGAGCAGGGTGTTCACCTTCGCCATCATCTCCTCCAGACTCCCCGATTCGATCCCCTCGAGCACGTCGCCCTCCCTGAGAAACGCGCCCTTGCGCTCCGGGTTGCGCAGCTCGACCACCGGGTCGCCGATGACATTCTGGTTGGTGATCACCGCGGCGCAGTCCTCGTACAGCTCTATCTCCCTGCTGATGCGCAGGGTCGCCAGGAAATGGAGCGCCGGCTTGAAGAGCGGCCTGATCTCCACGACGCGGCCGAGCCGGTATCCCTTTATCTGCACGGGCGTTCCCTCTTTCAGGGAGGTGATGCTGTTGACCCGCACGTACACGTCCATGGTGGACGCGGTCAGGGAATAGCCCAGCCTGAGGAGGATGAAGAGCAGGATAAAAAAGGCGGGGATGACGATAAAGAGCCCCACCCGGTACTCGGTCCTGCCCAGGCGCTGCCTGATGGCTGCGATATGTGAACGCGGGTCGATGCGCATGGTCATGCCGCCTTGCTAGGGAATATCCATGGGCCCCTCGGGTGAAACGTTCCTGAACTGGACCAGGTACGGATTGTCCGATTCGAGAAACTCACTCCGGGAGCCGGAGAACACGATCCTTCCTTTATACAGCATATGGAAGGCATCGGCAAAATCAACAAATTTTTGCGGGTCATAGGTTATAAACACGACCGACCTGTCCGGGTGCGCGGTCCTGGCGCGCAGCATGTCCATGAAGGAGCGCAGGTCGAGCGCGGAATGCCCCACCAGGGCGTGCTCGATGATCAGAAGGTCCGGATCGTTCACGGCCGCGCGGCCGTACGCGGTCCTGAGTATCTGCGATCCGGTGAGCTCCACGGGCCGCGCGGCCCGCCGGTCGTAGATGTGCAGCTCGCGCATCATCCTGCCGGTGATCTCCCGTATCTCCTCGGGCGAGTAGTCGGAGAAATACTCGAGGCGGAGCGCGATGTTCTCCTCCACGCTCATGTTCGATATGAGCCCGTAATCGCCGTGGAGGTAGCCGATCCCGTTCTTGTGCCTGAGCTTCGCCAGGTAGTCGAGCCCGCGCGTCGGCGCCCCCCGGTACCGGACCTCCCCCTCGTACGACTCTTCCAGGCCGATCATGAGCGGCGCGATGCTCTTCAGGCCGGACCCCTCGATGCCGAAGAAGAGCGCGTTTTCACCACGCGCCACCCTGAACGAGACGCCGTTCAGCGGCTCGTCAGCGGCGCAGGTTACGTCGATAAATTCGATCAGCGGAAGCATGCGGCTACTCCATCCACGAAAAATAGAAGAGCGCGGACACGGCCGCGTTCAGCACCACGATAATGAAGAGCGTGCGGCTCACCGCGCGAGACACATAAATGGGGATCTCGAACTTCGACCGGGGCATCATCCCGTAGTAGCAGCTGATCAGGGGGACCAGGAGGCCGAAGAGCAGGCTCTTGATGACCGTGGAGAGCAGGTCTGTCAGGGAAAAGGAGAAGACCAGGTTCTGGAAAAAGACCCCCACCGGCACGTATATCTGCGTCAGCGAGATAACATAGCCGCCCATGAACGCGGCGATGTCGAAAAATATAATCAGGCAGAATATGGAGACAATCGACGCCGCGACGCGGGGTATCACGATAAAGAGGCGCGGGTCGATGCCGGCTATCTCGAGCGAGAGGATCTCCCTGCTCCATTTCTGGGTCGCTATCTCGGTCGACATGGCGGAGCCGGACCGGCCGATCACGATAAGGGCCGTCACCAGGGGGCCCAGCTCGCGCGCGATGATGATGACCAGGAGGTTATCGAAGTATCCCTCGATGCCGAACTTCGGCAGGTTCGTCATGCCCTGTATGATGACCACGCCCCCCAGCAGGCCTGCGATAACGAAGGTGATCGGGAGGGCGTGCACGCCGGTATAGACGATCTGGTTCAGGATGATCGCGTTCACCGAGCGCATCCTGATGAACCTGAGCGACCGGAACGACTGGAATATGCTGACGACGTACGCACAGAAGTCGCCCGCGCCCCGCAGGTAGCGGAGAACCACCGCCCCTGCCGCGGCCGTCAGCCGCCCGCCGCTGCCCGCAGAAATGCTTTCAGGTTCCATCATGCGCCCCGGTGAATCATCCGATAGTAGTGGAGATACTATGGATGGGAACGATTTTTTTAGCAATTAAAAAAATAGCAGGGGCCGGCGGTCGGCATCCCATATGGTGGGCCATCTTTTCACCCGCGCGCCGTCATGGACAGACGCATAGACACTGCCGAACGGAATACGGGGATACACCGGCAATAATTAAATAAGAATTACAATGAAAATATCGTTGCGCGGCATACCCGGCCATGATATAGTTCCCCTTATTCGCACGGCAAGGATACACTGGCCCGATGTTGGAAAGCATACTCAACCATCTGCTCTTTTTCGGCGGAAGTCTCGCATTTATCATGGCATTTGCTCAGTTTCTACAGATATTCCGGCATGGCAGGCATTTGTGGCTCGGCATTTTCTTTTCCTGCATTTCGATAATCGGGTTCCACCAGTATTATTTCGGCGTCTATGACGTGCCCAGCCATAACCTTTCGCAATTCCGCGGGCAGATGGTTCTGTTCATGCTGGGGCCTTCCATCTTTTTTTTCTACAAGAAGCTCTTCTTCGAGGACTTCACAATTCAGGTGAAGCATATTGTTCATTTTATCCCGCCCCTGATATCCCTGTGCATCGATGCCATAATGTTCATCTCGAAAGACGCATCAGACGGCATTTTAAAGGAGATGCGCACATTCCTGATTGATTATAATTTTTATTATATCACTTCCGCCGGGCTGATCTTCATCGGATACAACTTGCACATTCTCACCAAGGAAGATTTCATCTCACTCATGAAGAGAAAGATGAAGAACAAGGTCAACCAGGTGGCGCTGACCTTCGTGGTCATGGTGCTGCTTATAACGATTCTGCTGGTATACGCGGTCGTGACCCACAATGTGACTCTCGGTCGTTTTTTCATGACGCTGATGATCGTGCCGTTCGCCTTCATTCTGCTGGTCGGATACCTCAATCCGGAATTCATCCATGTCTTTACCAGCGAGGTGAGGAAAAACAGGTATGAGCGCTCGCTGATGAGGGGGCTGGATGTGGACGCCCTGAAGATGCGCCTGGAAGACCTGATGACCCGGGACAAGGTTTTCTGCGATGAGGACCTCGGCCTCAAGCGGCTTTCCGATATGCTTTCCATATCACCGCATCAGCTGTCGGAGTTTCTGAACAAGCACCTGAATATCAGTTTTAACGACTATGTAAACAAATACCGCGTCGCCGAGGCAATCGACCTCATGCAGGCCCAGCCGGACCGGGCGATAGCGTCCATCTGCTTTTCCGTCGGCTTTAACAGCAAGTCGGCATTTTACGAGGCGTTCGCAAAATTCGTCGGCATATCACCGGCCCGATACCGGAAAAAACATAAATAGAACACGGCTTACTGAAAAATCTGGAATTATAATTCCGGAAAAAAATTCTTTCGTAAGTTATCGATCCGGACGACAGTTTCGAGTCCAATCCGTTATAGTTCTTCCATATTAATATCAATTGCGATACACCCGGCATGAGACAGAAAGGCGCCGCGATGGTAAAGCAAAAACAGAAACATTGTGCGTATGCGTAAAAAATATTGAGAGGCACCCATATGAACAAACCGGTAACGGGCCAGTTTGAGAATACCGCCAACTCAAATTTCATCGCAGGACTGCTGGCCGCCATACTGCGCACGGCGGAATTTAAGACGATCGCGGGCGCCCTGGTCCCCGGGGTGCTGGGATCATGGGCGGGCGCCAGCAGGCTGAAGAAAATCATCATCCGGCCCGCTGTGGCACTTATCAGAAAGCTGCTCAGGGTCGCGGCTGATGACCGCGGGAAAAAGCCGGTCAAGGACTACCTCTACCATGCCGACTTCGGACAGATCGGCTCGGTTCTCACCGCTGCGGTCCGGGGCGTCAATGCAATCCACCGGGAGAATCCATTATATCTGTCTGAAAAATTCAGGCCGGCCATACGGGCCATAATTGAAAACACCGATTTCGGCGAGATCAAGGAGATGGTGGATGGTTCGGCGGATGACCTGACGGCGCTGGCGGAAATGGCCAATGAAGAAATATGGCTCTATCCGGCCAAGATGGTCTGTCTTTTGTCAATGATCCCTTCGCTTGTCAATATCATCTCACGCTCCCTGCTGAAAACCGTTCAACCGCTCAACGCACTGGCCCCGGACCTTCTCGCCGATGTCATTGTCTCCCTGGTGCGCGAGATCGACGGGAAAACGGCGGGCATGATAGTGAACGAGATGACCGAGCTCGTGCGCAAGGTCCATACGGGGAGCGCCCTCATCGGCGAAAAGGGAAACCACGCCCTGCCGGCGGCGCTATCGCGGTTCACGCTTGACATGATGGGATCCGTGGATGTCCCGCTCCTGCTCAAGGCGCGGGGTATGCTCGGAGAGCTGGCCGAACTTGTCAGGGTATCGTTCATCGACGTGCTTGAAAAGAACCCGGAGCTGGCGAAAGACCTGTTTCGATCACAGTTCCGCGCCCTCGTAGCCATCGTCCGCACCTGGAGCAGAAGGGCCGACGCGTTCGAGCGCCTGCTTTCCGATGCCGACATTGCGGAGGAGTTCTCGCGGGGCATGGGCGACCTTGACGCCCAGGAGATCGCGGCCACAATCAGCCGCATATGCGCCATATTCAACAGCGTGCGCCGGATGACGCCCGGCACGATCCGGAATTTTCTCTCGCAGCTCTTCAGCGCGCTCGATTCGGTCGAAGCCGGAGAGACGGTCCGCTGGCTAATCGGGGACGTGGTTGATTCAATCAGGCCTGTTGCGCCGGATATCATGCCGCCTCTAATTAACGGTATCGCGGACCTGATCGCGCCGGACGGAGAAATCGCAGAGGAAATGCGGGATGCGTGTATCCGCCTGAAACGGACGTTTGAAAGCCTGGAGGCTGAGTCATGAGCGATCTGTTAATGGACGCGGCAAATAATCTCAACAACGAGTCGATCCGCGAATGGAAACGGGCCGGCAACAGGGTCGTGGGCTATACCTGTTCATATGTGCCCGACGAGCTCTTTTTTGCCGCCGGCATACTGCCCTACAGGATACGCGGGTTCGGCGCGACCGAAGCCACCATAGGCGACACCTATTTCGGCCCGTTTATCTGCAGCTTGCCCAAGGCAATGCTCCAGCTTGCCGGCGAGGGCAGATATGACTTTCTGGACGGCGCGATAATAACGCCGGGATGCGATGCCATGCGGCGGCTTGACGAGTGCTGGAGGAAGGCGGGCGAAGACATTGACGGCATCGTCCCGAAGTTCTTTTTCCACTTCGGCGTTCCGCACAAGTACGCCGACTATACGCTGAAATGGTTTGTCGAGGAAATCATCAGGCTTAAAACGGCCGTGGAGAAACATTTCGGCGTCACCATTGAGCAGGAGAAGCTCCTCGACGCGATACGGCTCTACAACCGGAGCCGCGATCTCCTGGACAGGCTTGACGAATTGCGCACCTGCGAGGCGCCCGCCGTATCCGGCACTGACGCCCTCGCCGCGGTGCTTGCCGGGACCGCAATGCCTCACGATGAATACACGAAACGGCTTGATGGTTTTATTCAGGAGCGAAAATCAAATGCCGTGAATTACCGGGGACGGGTGCGCCTCATGCTCGTCGGGAGCGCGAGCGACGACGTCAATCTGGTGCGGCTCATTGAAGGGGACCGTGTCGTGGTCGTGGCGGACAATCTCTGCTTCGGATCGCGCTTTCAGGCTGACCGCGTGGATGAAAGCGGCGACCCGATACAGGCACTGGCAAGGCGGTATCTTGCCAGGAACGATTGCCCGCGCATGTTCGGCGAATACGAATCGCGGCTCACAACCCTGATGGACAAGGCCGCCCGCGCCGGGGTCGAGGGCGTTATTCTACAGAACATCCGGTTCTGCGACCTCCATGGCGCGGAAAACGGCCTGTTCGAGCGCGACCTGGAGGCGGCGGGGATCCCCTGCCTCAGGATAGAGCGCGAATACGGACCGCTCGTGGAAACGGGACGCCTGAAGATGAGGGTTGACGCCTTTCTGGAACGGATCTGGCAGAGGAGGAAAGCATCATGAGACCGGAAACAAAAGAATACAGGTTTGACTGGATGCTCTGGACCATGTTCCTCGCCGGTTCGCGGCTCAAGAACGGTACTGAAAAGGAGTATCAAAACACACTGGGATATGTGCCCTATTTCAGCGGCATTCTGGAAGCCTTATACGATACCGGAGCGCCGGGAAAGGCGTTTCTCGAGTGTCTGGCGAAGTATACTGAAAATATCGTGTTCGCGCGGGAGCGGGGCCGCAAAACCGCGGCCACGAGCTTCTGTTTCTCTCCCGCCATTCTGCATGCGATGGATATTGACCCGATCTGCTTCGAGGTCATATCCGTCATGCAGACGTTTCCCTATAAACGGGGATCGTCAGAGTTCCTCGATTTCTGCAACGAGGCCGGTTTCACCGAAACCTCGTGTTCGTCGCAGCGCGGCTCCATGGGAGCGTTCCTCGCGGGCATGGCATCGGAGATCGACATGATCGTCACGGACACGCCCGGCGTCTGCGACACCAACGCCAATGCCTTTGCGTTCGCGGCCACCTATCTCAAGAAGCCTTTTTTTACCCTCGATATTCCGTCAGTTCTCGTGGACGGGCGGACTGACGAATTCCAGCTTGCGGACTTCAGGGCGCTGATTGAGTTTCTGGAGCGGAACACGGGGAAAAAACTTGATGAGGATAAATTGCGCGACGTGCTCCGCGAGATGGCGAAGCAGGACGACATGCTCAACGAGCTGGAGGACCTTGCCCGGATCGTTCCCGGTCCCCTGCCCGGCGCGTTCAACCTGATGATATACGCATCCCGGTTCATGTTCACCGGCATGAAGGAGTGCACCGCCGTCATCGAAGCCATGCTTCATGTCGCAAGAGAGAATGCCGCTAAAGGGATTTCAGCCCTTTCCGGCGGCGTGGAAAACATGCGGGCATTCTTCTGCTATATTGACCATTACACGCACAACATGGACTTCTTCAAATACTTCGATGAACGGGGGATCTGCTACCAGGGAAACATGCTCAGCCGCTCCTGGTCGTGCGACGCTCCGCACGTGGACGCATTCGGCACCGAGGCGGCGGCCTACGAGATCGATACCACTGACCTGGACTCGATGCTGCGGAGCATCGCGGCGCAGAATTCGAGGATGCCGATGGTGAAGTCGATCCGCGGCCCGTATGATGCGCCGGACATGTGGCTTCAGGACACGCTTTCCCTGGCGAAACTGTACAGCGCGGACTGTGTGATCTACAACGGCACTCCGGGCTGCCGCAACACCTGGGGCATGGTGAAGCTGCTTGCGCGGGACACCGAAAAGGCCGGGTTTCCCACATTCATCATGTACGGCGACGCATTTGACGATCGTGTCGAGTCATGGGAGGCCACGAAGGACAGGCTTGATGAGTTTTTTCGCGTGAGGAGGTTGCTGGCATGATTACGGCAGGGTGTGATGTGGGGTCCCTCACCTCAAAGGCGGTGATCCTCAAAGACGGGAGGATACTGAAAACGGCCATCATCAAGTCCAGGCCGAAACCGGCCGACTCCGCCGTGGAAGTGATGAACCAGGCGCTCTCACAGGCGGGACTCTCCATGGGAGACATCTCCAGCTGCGTGGGCACCGGGTACGGCCGCGACCGGATACCCTTTGTGAGCGATACGGCAACCGAGATCGCCTGCCACGGGAGGGGCGCGCACTGGCTTGTACCTTCGGCGCGAACGGTGATCGATATCGGCGGCCAGGACTGCAAGGCTATCAGGCTTGACGCCGGCGGCGGCATGCTCAAGTTCACGGCCAATGACAAGTGCGCGTCAGGAACGGGCCGGTTCCTCGAGGTGATGGCGCGTCTTCTCGGCATCGAATTGTCCGAGATCGGCGGTATGTCGGCCGAATCGAAATCTCCCATAACCCTGGCGTCAGCCTGCACGGTGTGGGCGCAGGCCGATGTGATCCAGCACCTGAACAACAGGGTCCCGGTTGCGGACATCGCGGCGGGCATCAACAACGCGATGGCGGCACGCATGGCCATCATCGTGAACGGCATCGGGTGCGAACGCGACGTGGTAATGACCGGCGGCGTGGCAAAGAACGCCGGCGTGGTGGCCGCGCTTGAAAAAATGCTCGGGCTGCGCATCAAGCGCATCAGCAGGTCCGACCCCCAGCTCGCGGGCGCGATTGGCGCGGCACTGATCGCCGTGGACAGGGAAAAAGGAGGTGCGGCATGATTGTCGCCGGATGCGATATCGGATCGCTGACCGCCAAGGCGGTCATCATGGAAAACGGGCAGATTGCTTCATCCGCCGTGATCAGGGCGAAACCGGCGCCCGAGGATTCGGCACGCGAGGTCATGGAACTGGCGCTTTCATCCATGAAGGCATCACCCGGCGATATATCGAAATGCGTTGGCACCGGATACGGAAGAAAGCATATTCCCTTCGTGAATGCCGTCGAATCGGAGATCGTCTGTCACGCGCGCGGCGCCGTGTGGCAGGTTCCGACGGCCCGGACCGTGATAGATATCGGCGGCCAGGACGCCAAGGCCATCAGGGTTGACGAATCGGGCGGAGTGGTCCGGTTCGTATACAACGACAAGTGCGCGTCCGGAACCGGGCGTTTTCTGGAAATAATTTCCGATGCGCTGGACATCAGGCTGGAGGACCTGGGCGATATCGCCTCGAAAAGCGAAAAGAGGATCACCCTGTCAAACCAGTGCGTTGTCTTCGCGGAGACGGAGATCATCTCGCTGGTAAATGAAGGCGCCGAGATACCGGACATCATCAGGGCGCTCCACAGCGCGGTGGCCAACAGGGCGGCATCCCTGGCGCGCGGCATCGTGGTCGAGAATGATGTCGTTATGACCGGCGGGGTCGCCCGGAATTCAGGCATGTTTGCCGCGCTGGGAGCGGCGCTCGGCGTGTCCCTGAAGAGCGTCGACAATCCCCAGATCAACGGCGCTCTCGGCGCGGCCCTTATCGCGGCGGACACGGCGTGAGGACGCGACAGGCCTTCCATGAAGCTATTCGAAGATATCATTATTGAACTGAGAAGCTGGATGGGCGGCATGCGGGAACATGCCCCCGAATATGCCGAGCACAACGCCGGCGCGGACGACTGGCCGGCTGGCGAGCGCGGCAATATCGTCATGCAGGTGGATACCGGCGTTGAGCTGGGCAATCCCCGCGACGAGTCAGCGTCGTTTCTGCTATGGACATCCGACCTCTCCCTCGTGAAGGACGGCCGCATCACGCGGATAGGCCCGGACGTGTCCGCGTGCCGGGGAAGGAGCGTTCCCTTCGGGAAGGCGGCCATCCTGGCCGTAACGGGGTTCACGAAGGACAATTGTTTCGAGCGCCACCGCGAGATGGAGCTTGTTCGCAGCGGTCTGAACCTCAAGGGCTACATGATGCGGGCGACATCGCAGCATATGCGCGAGTGGAGCAGGATAAGCACCGGGGCGGTCGAAAACGGTTTTTCCCTTGCCATCCTGGGTTCTTCACTTATCAATCGGTACCGGAGCCTTCCGTATGTAGCCGCGGCCGAGATGCTGTTCGTCACTTCGGCGCCCGAGCATGTGCGTGCGCTGCAGCGGATCGGCATACGGTCCGGGCGGCTCATCGCTGCCATGAGCAAAATGGTGCAGGAGCTTTCATTCGATTGCGATACCTGTGATTACAACGATATCTGCAGCGAGGTTGACGTTCTCAAATCCATGCGCCGGTCGATGAAAAAGGAGGCGTTCCGTGGATGATGGAAATGCGGGATCAACTAAGGTGCTGGCTGTCTGCGGCAAGGGCGGCGTCGGGAAAACGTCCATCAGCGCGCTCATAATACAATTACTCCTGAATGAGCGGGCGGGAAAAATCCTGGCCATCGACGCGGACCCAGCGACAGGCCTGGCGACCGCCCTGGGCATCCAGCCGCGAAAGACGGTTAATGACATTCGCAATGACCTTATCGGCAGGGTCGAGAGCGGCGCGGGCGGGGACCGCCGGGGTATGATAGAGCACCTCGACTACGAAGTGATGACCGCTCTTGAAGAGCGCGGCAATCTTGCATTTCTTGCAATAGGACGGCCGGAGAAGGAAGGATGCTACTGCCAGGTGAATGATTTCCTGAAAGAGATCATCGAATCCGCCGCCCGGAACTTCAGTTATGTTGTCATCGACGGCGAGGCGGGCATTGAACAGGTAAACCGCAGGGTCATGGAGCGGGTCACCCATCTTATCCTGGTCTCCGACGCATCGGCCAGAGGCATCAATGTGGCCCACACGATACGATCGGTTGCCGATTCCGCCGTGTTATATAATACCGTTGGCATCATCCTGAACCGCATAAAGGACCGCACGGAGATAGAGGCTGTGCGAATGCCCGATGATATACCATTTCTCGGATGGGTGCCTGAAAGCGACGCCATTCGTACATGCGACATCAGCGGCGGAAGTATTCTCGATCTAAAGGATGATTCCGCGTTGATCGCGGTGAAAAGCTGTATTGAAAGGCTTGATGAAAATGCACACCGGGACCCCGCATATACAGGATTGTAAGTAAAACCCGACTATTTTTATTATTAATCAGGATTTTTTGCATAAATATCTTGCTATTCCTGCCGCCCGGGTTTATCATTCTTCCTTTATGCCTCAGACCGGGGCTCAATACCGTACAACGTTCCATAATCACAACCAGTATCAGTTTATCAGGCTGATATACAACGAGGCGCCATCTATGCTCAATTTATGCATGCCAGATAAAACCAAATCCTGCGCCGCCTGCTGCGGCCTGATGAATCACGCCGATATTTCGAGGGAACATCTGACCGATTTTTTGAATGACGGGACCTTTCGCACAGAAAACTACTGGCGTTATCAGATAGATGGTAGTTACCCCGAGCAGACGACATCGTGCAGGGATTACTCCACGCATATCTGTCCCTTTCATGGATTCATTGCCGACGGCCTTCCCGGCTGTCTCCTGCATCCTCATGTGGCCGGTGAAGACCGGCGCGACAGGGGGCTATACGGCGCCGCTGTCTGCGGCAGATATCTATGCCCAGCTTATAAACTGTTACGTGATGAAACAAAAATCATTTTGATCGACAATCTTGATGACTGGTATGTCTATACCATAGCCATCATCGACCCGCTGGCTTCTGAACGCATAATTGCCGAACTCCGTAAAAAGGGGCTTCATGACGGCGATACATCATTCAAACAGGCCCTTGCCGATGAACTGACAATCCATGCGGAAAGACTGGGCAGACGCGAAGGAAACATTTTCTGTTATTCAAAAGAAGAATACGCCTTTGTGTCAAAAAGCATTTCCAGCAGTTTGTCAGGT
>JAFGJX010000072.1 GCA_016928865.1 Spirochaetota bacterium | reverse complement strand
TTTTTTTATAATCTCCCTCATGTTATTGCTTTTGCACATCTGAATAATAATACGGTAAAACACTCTTTGTCGACTTGTATTACTCTATAGGAATTTGCTCCCTCATAGGTGCCGCCCCAGGTGACACAATGCTGTTTATATGAAGCCGCCCCCTCTCAAATTAAGCCCTCTCCAGCAGAAAAAGCGCTGGACAGAGGCTAAAATTAACAGGCCCCGGGCCAGGAGGCCGCTCAGCGATCCTCTGCCTTTCATCCTGCCAAGGCGCGTAATCGCCCGGTGGTCGCCGCGCCCTGCCGCCCCTGCCCTGGCGCTACCCGGACCCCGCGCTGCGGGAGCCACCTCTATTCAACGGACGCCGAAGAGATACATTTCAATCCTCTGTCCGGTTTTTTTTATGTTGAAATTATTGATTGAATCTCCCATGGTAGTTTATATAAATGCCCTGTTTTATCAGGGCCAATCCCGAAGAACGGGCACATCCGTACATTTTGATATAAATGCGAGTATCCATTGCCAAAAAAATATAATATTCCTCAAGCTCCCCTTGTGTCAGTTATAATCTCAATGAATGACCACCGCGGACTCTGGCATGAAGCGGTTACCAGCTGGACGATGAAGCAGTCGGTCGATAATCAGCTATATGAGGTTGTAATTATACTCGACGATACATGCCGGCATCTGGAAAATAAAATAAGGCCTCTGCTCCGGGACCATGACACGTTGACGGTCGAGAAAGGCATTGATGAGATGTCCCAGTATGACCGTGGGGCACGGATTGCAAAGGGCGATTTCATTTTATTCACGGAGCCCCATTGCCATGCAATGACAGATACTGTTGCGGAAACAATTGCGTATTTCAAGAAAAACGACGATGACGGCTTCTGCGCAAACAGCTCTCCCGTCTGTGAAAACCGAATTGCACAAATGGAATTTTTATCATTTTCAGAAGGATGGAAAACCTGGTCCCAGGAAGGAAACTGGTGCAAGGTAATAATCAGGGGATTTGGTATCCGGCGGAAAACGTATCTGTTATCAGGGGGCTTCAGGACACGCTACAGCCGTTTTGCCGAATGGCTTTATGCGGCCGATCTTCACTCGGCAGGATATCGCATCGGTTATGCACCGCGAGTTACCATAAGACATGCCTATTGCACAAGTTTCTCAAGATTTAACCTGTTCATTCGTGAATTTACCGAAGGGGAATGCCTCTTTGCACTTGAAAGTGAACCGGAATTCTTCCAGGAGTACTTTGGTACGCCGGCCGAATGGGAATTATTCAGGAAGAAAGACGTGGATCTTATGAAACTATTAAAAGATCTATTAATTGCTGAACTTTTTTCCATGAGAAGTATATCCAGATCCATCCGATACTGGACAATGGTATTCAGGGCCACTCTCTCATTCCTTTATCAGAGCGCAAACGGTCCACGATTAAAATTATTATTTTCCACCGTGGGCATCCATCTTGCAAAATTACGGAGCTATTTCTGGTTTTTTAGCAATGCCAGGATGTACAACGCCTTTCAGGACTACTGGCGGCTGTCGACTTCATCCGCGAGGATACGATTTTTTCTAAAGCATTCTTTCAGGCAAGAAAGCGTCGTGACAGGAGAAAGATACAGGTATGACATCGCCCGGATGAATGCTGACAATTTGTATGGTTATCATGGACTTGAAAAATCAAATGAAACATATTTCCGCTGGACTTCGCCGGTTTCAGCTATCAAGTTGAATATAAAACCGGGGAGCTATTCTGCCGGGGTGAAGATGCTTGATATTCGCCCTTTAAAACTGGAACGTGATATTGCAATCTTCTGGGACAAAGAACCTGTTAAAGAGATTACGCATGACAGGGAAAAATCTATTCTATATTTCCCTGTTACAGAGAAAATGGCCAATTCCGCTCGAACACACTGGCTGGTAATTCTGTCCAGGGCCCTCAGACCCGGAGGAAAGCAGGGTAAAATCGAAAAGAGACGGTTGGGTGTTCCGATTACCGGAGTGGAATTAAAAAATTCACCGGTCATATTAGAGGAAAAATAAACCAAGTGAAAAAAACAACTGAAAATAAATATTTTGATTACTGGCTTTCAAATGATTATTTTAAAACGCCAAGACATTACAGGGCCCTCAATTTTTATCTGAATACATTCTGTAACAAACGGTGCCCTGAGTGCGCGGTACATATTCCAAAGATAAAAACCCCCGAACACTATTCAATTGAATATATCGAACATGCCGCTTCGCACTTCTTCGGCATTGAACATGTAAGCATTACCGGTGGTGAACCCCTGCTCCATCCTCAATTCAAGAAGATAGTGCCCCATTTAAAAAATTGGTTTGGGTGCGGCAGTCTGACACTGGAAAGCAACGGATATAAATTGAAAAGATACAAGGGGCTGATGAAATATTTCGACGACGTCATGATAAGCCACTATCCCGACAACCAGGACATGGTATCATTGGCCAAGAAGATGGGTCTCGACGGACGCCCGGATGGTCAGACACTTCATGTAACGACTGCCCGCCGCGCCCGGCGTCCGTCGATATGCCGTCGTGCTAATTTTCTGATGTACGTTTACGGAAGGGTATATCCATGCGCTTGCGTCCCCAGTGGTTATGCCTCTCTCGGCATCCCTTTAACAGAAAACTGGCGCCGGGAAATTGCAGAAGTACCCATGCCCTGCGCCGAGTGCTGTTTTGCCGAAGAGGCTGCCGACGAGACGACCGTTGTTCCCGCAATTGATAAAGATCTTTTATCCTTGCATAGAAGTTCAGTTAATTATCCTGGCGTTCGCGAGGAATCAAGATGGCCTGAATTGCGGGACGATATTAAAATCTATGGCCTTGAACTCGATTCCTGGATGGCTCATGAAGCCATTATTCACGCCAATCAATCAGCAGGAGAAAAAGTTCTCCGTATTCATATTGAATCACATATTCCCGAGGAATTTCACCCTTTAACACTCAGCTTTATGAATGCAAGAAATGACAATATAGACAGCTTTATTATACGCTCACAGGGAAGTTCATGGATACGGCTGGATCTGAGCAAATATATTGCCGGGCATGGTGAACCGAGAATTACAATGTACTGTGATAAGATATATACAGGTTCGGGCCGTAACCTGGGAGTAAGGGTTTGTTCGCTGATATACGAAGAGAAATAGAAAAATTATGATAATATGGTTAGCCAGTTATCCCAGATCAGGTAATTCATATGTTGCATTGTTACTGAAGCATTACTTCAATATACCTGTATATTCTGTTTACACCTATAGCACTAAAAGCAGGTCATGTCTCGAAATCATAGGGTTCCATGATAAGCACTTATCCTTAGAACACATGGAAGAATCTGATGAATATTTCTTTGTAAAGACTCACGAGCTGCCGTCGGATGATTATCCGTCACTTTACGTTGTCCGTGATGGCAGGGATGTTATTGTTTCATATACACATTATATCCGCAACTTTCAGGAGCAGCATAAAGAATATACTGTTTTTGAAACAATGCATGATCTTATAATAAATCCTGGGTACTTTCATGGTTGGAGTGCCCATATTCAGGCATGGTTAAACAGAAAAAGTCCGGTATCAATGATTAAATACGAACAATTACTATCTAATGCTGATCCATCGAAAACGCTTGGAGACGCCTTGTCAACAATTGGCATTAATATGCCGGATCCGATCAGAACGGATTGCCCTCCCGATTTTACCCTGCTACATGAAATTCAGCCTGATTTTTTTCAAAGCGGAACGCCGGGAAAATGGCGCCAGGAAATGCCGCCGGAACTGCAGAGACTGTTCTATAAGGAGCATGGAGATATATTATATAAAATGGGATATGTATGATATCTAAATTTAATACGGAAAAATCAATCAAACAGGAATCTTCAACATTGATTGAAGGATGGTCTGATCCGAACCGGTTTAATCCTTTTGGCCTTTTTATGTTGCTCCGCAAAAATGTTTATCCCATTCTTTTACTTGTTCGTCTCGGTATTCTTGGTAATAGCATGAATTTTTTTTCAAGCCTCGTGTGGACGGCAATATCACCGGTTCTTCTTATTGTTCCCTATACATTGGTGGTTCATGATTTGCTTGGGAAGGGCTGGTCAGGCAAGACCATTGGCCGGGGAGAACACGGCTTTATTCTTTTCGCTGGTCTGCTTGTCCATTCTTTCCTTATTGATGCCCTCTCACGTTCTTCGTCATCAATAATTATTAATGCAGGCATGGTGCGTAAAACCTCTTTTCCGAGAGTGATCCTGCCGGTTTCTTATCTAGGCATTTCAACCGTACCCTTTCTGCTCAATCTCGCGGTGACAATCATCGGGTCACTGGCCTTCAATACTGTGCGTATTGAGGCGCTGTGGCTTGTGCCATTGGCTATAATCATGTTTTCGTTTTATCTCATTGCTTTATCCATTCTTATATCTTCTATCGCCCCATATTTTAGAAATATCGTCCAGATTGTTCCATTCATTGGCGCTTTTCTCCTCTTCGCAGGCCCGATATTCTATTCACTGGACAGCGTACCCAAGCCATGGCAGTACCTGCTCCTTCTAAATCCTTCGGCGCTACCTATTGAAATGCTGAGAGCGGCGCTCTTTGGAGGTGTTATTCCGGGCATGGGATTAATATTGTTATATGGATCAGCAGGATTTATCATTCTCCATATTTCAACATGGTGTTTCAACAAAATCCAGGAAGGTTTCTCCGATGTCCTCTGATACACTTGTAAAGCTTGAAAGCGTTGGTAAAAAATACCCTGGCCGTCGTCTGGTCTGGTTGCTTGACAAAGTGGGTTTTCACAATATTGGAGAATGGAACGAAGTGCTAAAAGGTTGCACGTTTTCAATACAGCGTGGTGAATCGGTGGGCATTATGGGAAGAAATGGCAGCGGCAAGAGCACATTGGTTCAGATGATTGCCGGTACAACATCATTCACCGCCGGCTCGATTCACAGAAATGGTAGAATAGGGGCGATGCTCGACCTGACGACCGGATTCAGACCGGAACTGACGGGCCGCCAGAGTATTTACCTCGCAGGAGCACTGGCGGGATTACAAAGAGGGAAAATTGACCAACTGGTCCCTTCTATTGTTGAATTTTCAGAGGTGCCTGATATGCTGGACAGGCCGCTGGCCCATTATTCATCGGGCACCTGGCTCCGGTTGGCTTTTGCAGTACAGACATTTATTGATTATGACCTGCTGATTGTTGATGAGGCCCTCCAGGTTGGGGATATATTTTTCCGGCAGAAGTGCACAACCCGCATAAAAGAACTTTTTTCCAGGGGTACGGCCCTGCTTCTTGTGTCGCATGATCCAAGTGTCCTCCGCGAACTCTGTACACGGGGCATAGTTCTCAGCAACAATACGATCGCCTTTGACGGACAGATTGATGAAGCATTGCGGTTTTACTACCGCTTTTCAAGTAAAAGCGGCGCACCAAGCCATGTTGGAATTGCCGCAAAGAAAGGCTTGCAGGAATACAAGATATTAGGGGTGGACATTGCTGATCCTTCCGGAAACGCTCGGGAAATGTTTATGATTGGCGAAGAAGCGGTATTTAGAATTCGCTTTACCGGCGGGCTTGAGTTGCGGCAATACAGGATTATCCTGGAGTTGAAGGACCGCTTCGGAAGTTCGACAACAACCCTGTATTCTGACCGTTATTGTACAGAACTGCCGGAACATCAAGAAGCAACAGAGCTGGTATTCAGTTTCAAGGTCAAGCTTGATATTGAGGCGGGTGAATACACCTACCGGGCCAGCATCGGTTGGGCAGTACGGCCCAATGGGACTGATATTACATCGGCCTCTGATTGGAAGGGGCCATTTATCGTTGACTGGTCTTATGAAACCATGCCGGCGCCTTTTCTGGGAAAATTCGGGATTACTTCTCTGGGATATATTGAAGATAAAGATAAAAAAAGTAGATAAAAAATTATTACCTCAACGGTGGAGCATCATCGGTGATATATCAACTCAGAAAGATTATTATGAAAATTACTCTGGCAATTTTCAACAAGGCAGTTCGTTTTTGTGGTATCTTACTGCGTAAAATGCTATATTATGCTGGATGCCGACTTGAAATTTTCAGACAGTATCCACCACGATCTCTGGCGCTGCTGCAAACCGCCAGCTTAGAACAATCGGACCCTGTATCAATAGCAATCGTAACACCGTCCCTTAACCAAGGTCGGTTTATCAAGAGAACCATACTAAGCGTATTATCCCAGAAGTATCCCAACCTTCAGTATGCGGTTCAGGACGGAGGTTCTACCGATGGAACAGTGGCAATATTAGAGCAGTATAATGATCAGCTTTCACACTGGGAGTCACGCAAGGACGGCGGTCAGGCCAATGCCATTAACCGTGGTTTTTCTGTAGTATCCGGTGATGTGATGGCATATCTTAATTCGGACGATATACTGCTCGACGGAGCCCTCAATTATGTTGCTGCATATTTCAAAAAGCATCCACATGTAGACGTACTATACGGTCACCGGATAATAATCGACGAGGAGGACCGTGAAATCGGGAGGTGGATTCTGCCCCGTCATGATGATATGACAATTCAATGGTCGGACTATATCCCCCAGGAAACCATGTTCTGGCGCAGAAGGATCTGGGAGGCTGTTGGAGGGGGTCTTGATGAAATGTTTCAATTCGCCATGGATTGGGACCTGATACTGAGATTCATTGAAGCCGGTGCAGTTTTTCGGCGGGTACCGGCATTTCTGGCAGCATTCAGACACCATGCCGAACAGAAAACCATCGCCGCGGAAGATATCGGCATCAGGGAAATAACAATGATAAGAAAACGTATTCATGGCAGGGAAATTGACGGGCGCCTGATAGAACTGGCTGTACTCCCCTATAAGTTTCGTCATGTCGTATATGTCTGGATCTACAGGATCAGGGATGCGATACGTCAAATAACAAATTAAGGCGGGAATTTCAAGAAAGCAGCTTGATATCTGATATGAAGAAAAATGCAAAAATATATGTGGCGGGACACCAGGGGTTAGTGGGGTCTTCAATAATTCGTTGCCTGAGAAGCCTGGGATATGCCAATATCATAACAAAAACACATGACGAGTTAGATCTCACCCGGCAGGAACCAACGGAACACTTTTTTTTAAAAGAAAGGCCCGAGTATGTCTTCCTGGCAGCAGCAAAAGTTGGCGGCATCCTCGCCAATATGCGATACCCCGCCGAATTTATTTATCAGAATATTGCCATATCCTGCAATGTCATTCATGCCGCTTACCTTAGTGGCACTTTAAATCTTTTAAATCTCGGTTCATCGTGCATCTATCCCCGATCCGCACCACAGCCGATCAAAGAAGAATATCTTCTCAGCGGGGAACTTGAACCTACCAATGAACCCTACGCGATTGCCAAAATCGCCGCCCTGAAGATGTGCCGGTATTACAATGCCCAGCATGGAACAAATTACATATCATTGATGCCGACAAACCTGTATGGCATGAACGACCATTTTAACCTGGAAACATCTCATGTGCTGCCGTCTCTAATCCGAAAGTTTCATCTGGCCAAACTTCTCCGGACAAAGAATGTTTCAGGACTCAGGTCAGACATAGAGAGGGAACCACTTGGTTTCGGTGTTGATGATACAATTGATATTCATTCACTGGATTCAATCGCGTCAGTGTTGTCAGGTTTAGGCATAACCGACTCTTCAATAATGCTATGGGGCAGCGGGGAAGTACGGCGTGAATTTCTTCATGTCGATGAACTTGCATCGGCTTGTGTTTATATTATGGATAAATATCACTGGAGTGATATCGGCGAGATCATTAATATAGGGAGCGGCAACGATCTCACTATTAATGAAATAGCCACGATAGTAAAAGGGATAGTCGGTTTTGAAGGGGAGATATCCAATGATTACACAAAACCTGACGGCATGATTCGAAAACTTGTAGATAATTCAAGAATACAGTCCCTTGGATGGAAACCCTCGATTAGCCTCGAGGAAGGTATTAGAATAACATATGCATGGTATCTGTCTCGATAAAAACAAACATGATCACTCTATGAAAAAAAAAGAAAAAACATACATACGCCGTCTTGCCGACGAGTACCGCGGCGACGGGGCTGTCCCTGAGTGCCCGCATTTCGGCGAGTGCGGCGGGTGCCTGTTCCAGGACATCCCGTATGAGGGCCAGCTCGCTCTGAAAGCACGGATGGTGAACGATACCCTGGGCGAGATCGGCTCCGTGGACCGCGTTGTCCCGTCGATCCCCTACCGCTACAGAAGCAGAATGGACCTCGTGACCGCCTTCGGGAAATTCGGCCTGCGCCGCCGCGGCAGTTACCGCGTCGTGGTCGATCTCGGCTGCTGCCGCATCATGCAGGAAAAGTCGGACGAGCTCTTCAAAAAAATGCGTCTCCTTGTCCAGGCGGTTGAGGGATACGACTATCTGCGCCACCAGGGCTATCTCCGGTACGCGGTTCTGCGCCAGGCGCGCTTCACCGGCCAGGTCATGGTGAATTTCGTGGTCGCGGAAAGGGAAAACCGCCTCGGCGATCTCCTGGACGCAATAAAGGGGGACGCGGATTCCATAACGCTTATCCACAACGGCGGCCTGGCGGACCTTAGCTACGGGGAGATACTCGAGACCGTGAAGGGAGGGCACATTGAGGAGTGCTTCGACGGCGTCCGCTACCGAATTACGCCCAATTCCTTCTTTCAATCCAACGCCGAAATCGCGCTCGCCATGTACCGGAGGATCCGCGACGAGGCGCGCGGCCGGGTGCTCGACCTCTGCGCCGGGGTTGGGAGCATATCCCTTTTTATCGCGGGAACGGCGGAGCGTGTGACCGGCGTCGAGGTCAGCGCCGAGGCCGTTGAGACCGCCCGCGTCAACGCAGCCGGCAACGGCGTTGCAAACGCGGAATTCATCTGCGCGGACGCGAAGGATTTCCTCTCGTCCGAACCGGGCGGGTACGACAGCATCGTACTCGATCCGCCGCGGAGCGGGATGCAGGCAAAGGTCATGGAGATGATCGACCGGATGGACGCCGGAAAAATCGTGTACATGTCGTGCAATCCGAAAACATTCAGGGAGGACGTTGCCGTGCTGCGGAACTACCGGCTTGAATCGGTCGAGGCGTATGACATGTTTCCCCAGACACCGCACGTCGAACTGCTGGGCGTCCTCAGGCGCATCTGACCGGCCCGTCAGGCGTCATGATCGAGGAGCTCTTTCAGGGTCCTGCTCGAGTCGACGATCGATTCGCTTAAAAAATCGAAATTAATGGTCTCGAAGGTGTCTTCCGGGGAATGATAGTGCTTGTTCCGGTAAAACCCCGTGTCTGAAAGCATGATGGCAGGGTACCCGGAGCGGATAAACGACATGTGGTCAGACATGTCCATGCCGGGAATTGACGCTGGCCCTATGTATTCGTATATTTTACGCTTGGCGTATGCATTGTATATCCCGCTCCACTCGTGCACGGGCGCCGAGTTCGACGGGAGGGAGATCACGCTCAGGTAGCTTCCGTACTCGGGATACTCGTCACGCTTGTGGTTGGCGGGATAATCCTGATGGCACCGCCGCGAACCGAATCCCATCATCTCAAGGCAGACCATCAGATCGATTTTCTCCTTCCGCTTGCGGCAGTTTTTCGCGTGCACCATACTCCCCATGAGATCCGTGGAGAAAAAGGGCGGCTCTTCCAGCGTAAACGCGACGAAACGCACCGTTTTTTTGAACCGTGACCCGGACAGAAGACGGAACATCTCCAGCAGCGCGGCGATCCCGGACGCGTTGTCGTCCGCTCCCGGCGTGTCCTCGATGGTGTCGTAATGCGCGCCCACGAGAACGATATGCCCGGGAAACTCGGTCCCCCTGATCTCGGCGATTATATTGGACACGTTATGGCCCGCGGCGACATAGGTTTCCTCGCGGGGCGCGACACCATAACGGGTAAAATAATCTATGATGTACCGCCGGGCACGCTCGAGGCTTTCGTATTTTCGTATAGTCCGCTCCCCTATATCCACCGCCAGGTAATGGAGGATGTCTCTGGTGTTGCGGATGACTCTTCTTTTTTGGCTTGAACGCTCGGAAATTAGCGGAATCATATAAACCTGATCCTTGAATATTAGGTAACACTTCACCGCCATGGTGTCTATTTTTCAAGAAATTTTCAAACTTATTTCTTGACTTAATTGCTTTCTGGGCCATACTTATCACACCCTGACGATAAACCGAATCAACGCCATGATTCCACAAAACGGGCATACGTCACGGGGGAAAACAATATCAGCGGGAGCACGAGGTTCAATATATGGAAGTCTTTGACGGGTTTATCTCTGCCATCGCGAGTGAATTCAAGATTCGATTTCACAAAGACGAAGAGGGCAACTACACCACGCATATCGAATTCGACAACAACCGCTCGCAGGAAGTACTCATCACCCTTGCCAAGGATGAATCGGGCGACAGGATGATAAACTACTATTCCATTATCGGCAAGCTGAAAAAAGACCTGTGCGAGCTGTACAAATACTGCCTTCAGCTCAACACCACGCTCGATTACGGGTCCATCTCCCTCTTGAACGACACCCTGATTCTGCGCAACAGCATTTTACTCAAAGACTGCGATCCGGTGCGGTTTATGAAATCCCTCTCGTTTATCGCGGCAAAGGCTGACGAGCTGGAGGAGATGCTCATCAAGGACAACATTTATTAATTAATGTGAATTCCCGGCGTATAATTATAACACACGCGAAGTATGCTTTTTAGATCCCTGCGATATAAGCATGTGAACGAAAATAAAATTTAAGCCCCCCTCCGGGGGGTTCGGGGGCGTTGGCGCGGACAGTGCGGCATAAAAAAAGCAGGCTTTCATGCCTGCTTTTTTATTCAGCGCTATTCGCGCACCATGTAGCTTTCCCGATACCGTTCTTTCTCCTGGAACTCCCTTAAAAGGTCGAGCGCCTTCGTTTTTGAAGCGAACGGCCCCACGCGTACGCGGTAAAACTTTTTCCCGTTTATCTGCGTAAAATCGAGATAGGCGTCGTAGCGCTTTTCGCGCAGTGAGCGGACTTCGGCAAGGGCCCGTTGTTTCGTATCAAGCGATGCGACCTGGACCGTATAGCCACCGTCGCCGGTCGTTCTGGTATAATCATCCCGGTCCCCCGAAACTGCGACGACCTTTGACCTAGCGTTCTTTTTCTTCTTCGTGTCACCCTTGACCGTCGCCTTCCGTATATGGCGCGCGGAGGGCTCCGGATCGGCGGAGCGCAATATCCGCTTCGCGTCTGACGCCGTCAGGGTCGATCTCTTCGCCGCGGGCTTTTTCATCACTGGCTCCATAACATTGTCGCGTGTC
>JAFGJX010000071.1 GCA_016928865.1 Spirochaetota bacterium | reverse complement strand
CTCCGTTTTGCTGTCGTAAAAGCCCCTGCGGGGCTTTTTTTCGGGGGCTCCGCCCCCGCCCCGTTTAATAAAATAGAAAAACAACAAGTCAAATGATTTTAGATTGACATAATTGCCGTTATTTATATTGTTCGTTATATTTATTGTGCGGTTTTGCCGAATCTAATAATACCGTGCAACGCTTGGGGGAATGAGTATATATGGCATCGCTGAAAAACAACCTGTTGCTTGCCCTGTTGTTATGCCTGGCTCTTACCAGCACTGGCCCGGGTTTGTGATGCCTTTTCTTAGTGGGAAACCAGTAAAAAGCCGTCACAAATGTGACGGCTTTTTTTATACGGAATTGATAATGAAGGTGGAAGCATGGAATATTGCAACAGTCTGACAGAAGGATGGTGTTTTCGGGGCCTTTGCCCCTGGTTGCTTGGTTTTTGCGAATAAAATCATTGTGCAATGCTTTGGATCCGGTTTTTCCGGGTTTTACGTAATCAGGACATTTAGATTGAATAGCATATATTGAATAGCATATAAAGGAGAAAACCATGGCTGATAAAGATAAAGTAGTAATATTCGATACAACCCTCCGTGACGGGGAGCAGTCCCCCGGTTTTACGATGAATATTAAAGAAAAGATAATGCTTGCGGATCAGCTCATTAAGCTCGGGGTGGATGTCATCGAGGCCGGGTTCCCGATCGCGTCTGACGGCGATTTTGAGGCGGTCAAGATGATCGCGGACCGCGCCCGGGGCGTCCAGATCGCGGGACTGGCCAGGGCCAATGAGAAGGACATCGACGTGGCCTGGAACGCCATCAAGGGGGCGGAGAACCCGCGCATCCACACCTTCATATCGAGCTCGGACATTCATATCGTCCACCAGTTTAAAAAGACCAGGGAGGAGGTGCTGAATATAGCGGTTGACGCGGTTACGCAGGGGAAGTCTTTTACCAACAATGTGGAGTTCTCGCCGATGGACGCAACCCGCAGCGACCCGGTCTACCTCGCGGAAATGGTTCATGCCGTTATCCAGGCGGGCGCGGTCACGGTGAACATCCCGGACACGGTGGGCTACGCCATTCCGTCCGATTTCAACAGGCTGATACGCTATCTGTTCGAGCATGTTCCCAACATCAACGACGCCATCATATCGGTCCACTGCCACAACGACCTGGGCCTGGCCGTGGCCAATTCCCTCGCCGCAATCGAGGCGGGCGCGCGGCAGATCGAGTGCACGGTGAACGGCATCGGCGAGCGGGCGGGGAACACCGCCATGGAGGAGATCGTGATGGCGATACGCACCAGGGAGGACCTCTTCCATGTCCATACCGATATCAACACAAGGCAGATCGTGCCCACGAGCCGGCTCCTGTCGAACATTACCGGCGTGTCCGTGCAGCCGAACAAGGCCATCGTGGGCGGGAACGCCTTCGCGCACGAATCGGGCATCCACCAGGACGGCCTGCTGAAGAACGCCATGACCTATGAGATCATGAAGCCGGAGGACGTGGGTATAAGCAAGTCCACGCTGGTGCTCGGCAAGCACTCGGGCCGCCACGCGGTCCTGGACCGGCTCGCTTCGCTTGGCTTCACCCTGGACAAGGAGGAGACGGACCGGTTCTTTCGCCTCTTCAAGGCGCTTGCTGACAGCAAGAAGGAGGTCTTCGACGAGGACCTGATGGTGCTGGTAGGCGAGGCCTTCTTTAAAGGCGAGGACCAGCGGCGCTACAAGGTGGAGAATGTCCAGATATCGACCGGAATGTTTTCTCCGCCCATGGCCATGGTCACGATCAAGGACCGAAAGAAGGGCAGTGCAGAACAGTTCGAGGTCGCGCACGGCAACGGCGGTGTCGATGCCGGCGTTATCGCGGTCAAGAAGATAACCGGCACCACGGCGCATATTACCTCCTTCAACCTGGTGGCCATAACCGGAGGCTCGGACGCGGTTGCCGAGGTACACTGCACAGTGGCCGAGGAGTACGAGGGCAAGGAGCTCAAGGCCTTCGGGAGCTCGGCCAACATCGACGTGTCGATTGCCGGCATCCACTCCTTCGTGGACGCGCTGAACAAGCTCGAATACATGAAGATGGCGGGCCAGCGGGGCAGGGAGATCATGAACGGGGTTAACGGGAAGGTATAGTGCCTTCGGAAGGGAGCGCCGGCGGTTCTGAAACCCATGTCTGAAACAAACAAGGCAGGCGCCTTCGCGCCTGCCTTGTTCTCAAATAATATCTGGGTTTCTCCCGGGACTCCGGTTATTCGCTTTCCAGGTCTTTCTCGACCTCTTTCAGGAGATCGTCCGCCGTCTTGCTGGCGTTCTCTTCATTAATAAGTTCTTTCGCGCTTTCAGCGTACTCCTTGACCGGCACCAGCTTCTCGATCTCCGCGTCGCCTTCGCCTGATTTTTTGCACCCGAAGACGCTCATCACCGAAACGGCCAACAGTATAATCAAAAATCTTTTCATGATGGTTTCCTCCTGTACGGTATACTAATCTTCCTTTTCAGACTCGATGCGCTCCATGGCCTTGGCGTGGCGGCGCATCTCCTTCTCGCGGAGCATCTTGATCTTGTCCTTTTCCACTTTGTCCTGTTTCTTGTCCATGATCTCTTTCAGGCGGTCAATCTTTGCCATGCGCTTGTTGTGCTTGTTCATCTCCTTTACGCGCTGCATCTCCCTGCGGTTTTTCTTCTCTTTTTTCTGCTTTTCTTTATCCCTGTCGCCGCGGTCCATGTCTCTCTCTTTCCGATCGTGGCGGCGGTCCATCTCTTTGTCCTTCCGGTCATGGCGGCGATCCATCTCCCTGTCCTTCGGACCGTGGCCGCGATCCATCTCTTTTTCCACCGCGTTTTTCCCTTTCTGTATTACCTTGTCCTGCTTGGCATCGGCTGGCGCGCTGAAAGATAGGAGCAGTGCAAAGGCGAACAGTGCGATTGCGGTATGCTGTGCATGCTTCATATTCTTTTTCCTCCTTTTGTTGATGTTACTGGAAGACCTAATAGCAGATCATACTGCGGAATTCCGGTCAAGGAGTTTTTATGGCGCCTGCTCCGACAGTCGACACAATCAGGCATCGATCCATACTCATCATGAAACAATCCAATCACGTGTCATTCGGGAAGTTCCACGTCATGTTTAAACCGCGTTCATGCAATATGAAATCTTCTCGAATTTTTTATCTTGAAATTATTGATGAATGCAGCCGTATGATGATATCATGCTGTTGCGGAAGTCGGGCGTCACGCGAGGTCGCACACGTCATGGCTGCGAAGTGGTATTGCGTTTTTCAACAGCGTACGGCGGGAGGATCATGGGGAGAAAGAAATATATCGAGGCTGACATCGTTATCGCGGGAGGCGGGCCAGGCGGATGTGAGATTGCGCGCCGTTTTTCTCTCGCGGGGAAACGGGCGGTGCTCATTGAAAAGGGGGGCTATGGCACGCGTATGCTCGGCACCCTGATCGGAGCGGCATCGCGCCTTGAAGTGCGGCCGAAGATCTCCTCCATGCCGGTTCTCTCAACGATCGAGGGTGCGGCGATCCCCCTCTGCAGCGGGGTGGGCGGCGGCACACTGCTCTACTGCGGGTCCGCCTTTCTTCCAGAACGGGAATTCTGGCTGCAGCAGGGGATCGACCTGCCCCGGAGCATCATCGACGAGGGGGTGAGGGAAACCAGGGTATCTGAAACGCCTGATGAATTCATCGGGGCCGGCTCTAAAAGGCTGCAGCGCGCTGCTCTGGAGCTCGGGTTTCCGTGGGAGCCTTTGAAGCGGCATATCGATTTCAACCGGTGCGTGCCCGGCTGTGACAGGTGCACCTATGGGTGTTCCCGTGGCGCCAAGTGGACAGGCCTGGAATACGCTGAAGAGGCTGTGCGGCACGGCGCCCGAATCCTTGACCGCTGCAGGGTTGAGGGCCTGCTGGTGGAGGGCGGAAGGTGCGGGGGAGCTGTCGCGAGAGATATGTTTGGCGGGCGGTATGAGGTACGCGCGCCCCTTACCGTGTGCAGCGCGGGAGGAATCGGGACTGCCCTGTTGCTGCGCGGGGCCGGGATAGAGGGGGCGGGCACAACCTTTGCCGGCGATCCCACCGGCTTTACTTTCGGCTTTCTCGCCGGCGAAAGGGGGAACAGTCATGAGCACAACATGCCGATGGGATACAAGGACAGGGATAACGGCGTGCTGTTCAGCTCAATGCTGGCGCCCCAGGTGGCGTGGATATTCCAGGTCCTGGGCGGCCTGTTTCGCAGGTCGCCCGGAAGGATCTTTTCTTATAGAACGGCCCTCGGCCTTTTTGTCAAGGTCTCTGACCAGGATCGGGGATCGATTCTGAAAAACGGCGCTATCACAAAAACCTTTACCGACAGGGACAGGGAGCGCATCCGCTACGGACAGAGCATCAATGAAAAGATACTTATACGGGCCGGGTGTGATCCGGATTCAATTTGCCATACCGAACTCACCCTGGGGCATCCCGGCCAGACCGCTCCCCTGGGGCGGGTGCTGAAAAGCACGCTTGAGACGGAGATACAGAGCCTCTATTGCTGCGACACCAGCGTCATGCCTGAAGCGCCGGGGATGCCGCCGGCCCTGAGCGTTGTCGTGCTGGCAAAGTATCTGTCGGGCATTCTGCTCGATAACAGCTGAAAGTCGTGTCTGCCCGGGACAGATATCTCATCCATCGATGACCGGCGGTGTTTCTCGGTCAGCCTGGCATCCATCCGATCGGGGATATTTCATGACATTTATGGTTTGACAGCGTTATGTGGCATCATGTAGCATATTCGGCGAAAAAACATTTACAGGGGGGAGAATATGAAAAAGCTTGTAATCATGATCACTGCAGTAACCGTCGCGGGCATGTCGCTCGCGGTCATGGCGGGAAGCAAGAAGCAGGGTGAAAAGTGCTTTTCCGATTCGGAGTGCGAATTTAATCTCCAGTGCAGCGACGGAGCATGCGTGAAGAAAAAGGAGTTCGATTTCGGCAGCTCCGGTAAAAGCGGCAAGCCGTGCAACAACGACGCGGACTGCATCAATTCAGGAAAGTGCGTCGAGGGCAGGTTCGGCAAAAAAGTCTGCTCGGGCAACTGACCGTATACGCCGCGCGCTCCAGGAGGTTCCGTCATAATGCACGAAGCTGTTGACATCCTTTCCCGGTATATTCGGATCAACACCACAAACCCGCCCGGCAACGAGGCGGCCGGAGCACGCTTCCTCGCGGATATATTCGAGAGGGAAGGGATCGAGTACCGCACCTACGAGTCCGACCCGGGAAGGGTGTCCATCCGGGCCGTCATCCATGGCTCGGGCGCGAAGGAGCCGCTCATACTGCTCAACCACATGGATGTCGTGCCCGCGGACCCGGCCGGCTTCAGCTTCGACCCGTTCGGCGGCGACGTGCGTGACGGGTATGTGTGCGGCAGGGGCGCCCTGGACATGAAGGGGATTGCCGTGATGCAGTTCATGGCGTTCCTGGCCCTGAAGCGAAGCGGCGCGCGGCCCTGCCGCGACCTGATCTTCCTCGCCACCGCTGACGAGGAGGAGGGCGGCGGGAAGGGAGGGGAATTCCTTCTCGAAAACCATTTTGATGACTTCAGGGCCGGGGTTGTCCTGAACGAGGGTGGCTACGGCATAGCCGGCATGGTGCCGGACAGGGTCGCGATGCTAATCGCACCCGCGGAAAAGGGGCCCTGCTGGCTCAGGCTCACGCGCCGCGGGGTCCCGGGTCACGGTTCCGCTCCCCACGCGCAGAACGCGCTGGAAAGAATGACGCGGGCCCTCGGCAGGCTCCTCGCCGCCGACCTGCCTGTCATCATTACCCCGACCACGGCCGCATACTTCAGGGATCTCGCGTCTGTCTGGAAGTTCCTTGCGCCCTATGCAGAGGACGGACGGCCGGAAACACTGGCGCGGCTCCTCGGGGAGAGCGGCCTGCTGGGGATTCCCGCCCTGAACGCGATGGTGCGGAACACCATCAGCCTGAACATGCTCGCGTCCGGCTCGAAGATCAACATGATCCCGGATTTCGCTGAGGCGAAACTCGACATCAGGCTCATTCCCGGCCAGAAGGTCGGCGACTTCATCAGCTTCGTGAAGGAGACGCTGGCTGACGATGAAATCATGATTGAGCCGATCCTTGCCGCAGATGCGAGCGCCTCGGCCATCGACACCGACGATTTCATTGTGCTACGTGACGCCCTCCAGGAGCATTTCCCCGGCTCGCTGGTCCTCCTCTCCCTGCTGTCAGGGTTCTCGGACTCGCGTTTCTTCAGGGAGCGGGGGATCCCGGTGTACGGCTTCTGCCCGATCGTGATCACCATGGACGAGTTGAGCACGATCCACGGCAATGATGAAAGGATATCGGTCGGGGCCCTGGCCAGGGGATGCGAGGTGTATGAGGATGTTGTGCGGAGACTGTGCAAATAGCGATGGATGGTTCAGGGCTCTTATGATAACTGTTTATACTGGACAGGGATAATACATCTTCTAAACATACCCGCGATACATTCTGGGGGATTATATTGTAAAATGGTAGTAACTATTAACGAATGATATATTAATTCTTGACAACCGTCCGGACGGTAGGTATTTTTGTATTATTCTTGCTACCTATATATTTTACATTATAAAGGGGGGGGTGTATATGAAAAAATCATATTCACCGTGGATGCCAATTCTCTTGTGCATGCTCTCATTCATGCTTATTGGATGTGAGGTCTCAGACAATCCGTCCGAGTTGCTGGCCGGGCTGTTCGGATCAGAAAGCTCGGCACATTCTGGTGATTCCGGGGACGATGAAAACACGGGCCAGAATACCTGGCCGCCTGCCGGATTTTCGGAGCAAGCTGCGGACCAGAACACGCGGTTCCCGGATACTGTTTCGACTGATGTGGGCGTTTCGGCGCCGCTGCCGTCAGCCTTCGCGGAGCACCCTGCGGAATGCGACTGCCTCCACTTCCTGCGCATCAGGCACGTGCGGGGCCCGGAGAACCCGTCCGACGCGGACCGGGTCCTGATCGCACAGCCGGGCGTACTCGAGGGAGCGGGCGCCTTCTACAACGTGGGCGCCAATCTCGTATCGCGCGCCTATAATGAAAGGGGAAAATTCGTTGAGTTCTGGGCCATCGACCGCCGGTCCAACTGCCTCGAGGACATGAACGGCCTGAAGCTCGCGCAGGAGACCGGGGACCTCCATGACCTTGTCGACTACTACTACCGCGGCAAGCCGTACCAGGGCAAGACGTTTCAGGGCTACATCAACCCGTTTACCGGCGCCAGATGGCTCGTGGGAATGGGCATGAAGCAGACGCTCATCGACTGGAATGAGGTCATAACACGGGGCGTTCCGGACCGGTCGGTTCGCCAGGCAAAGGTCTACATCGGCGGCCACTCGCTCGGCGGGTTCATCACCGGCGCGTACGCTACCGCGGACTTTGACGGCGACCCGCTGACGACCGACGACGCGGGCTACAACCAGTGCGCCGGCTACTTCGCGCTCGATTCCGTGATAACCTCGGACCCGATGGCGGGCATGTCGGGACTGGACATGAACGCGGTCCTCGAAAAGCTGCCCGTGGACGCGATCGGCGAGATGGTTGCCGGATATTTCGAGCGGTTTGTCTCGATCCCCGGCGCCATCGATCCGGAGATCATGAGCCTCCTGACCGGCGTGGGCTATGCCGCGAAGGTGAGCCCGGCCGGGGAATCGGACCTGGTCGCGTATCTGCCGGCGAATCTGAATGTCAACCTGTGCTACCGGCTCTACCATTCGCGCGACCTGTATGACTACCTGTTCATGAAGCCGACGATCAAGGACTTCCGCTACACCAATCGCGCGCTCCTGGCCCTGTTCATGGATGACAACTCCATGCCGATTTCCATCATACAGGCGAGCGTCGGGTTCTTCAAGGGGGGGCCGGTGGCGGACAAGAATTTCCCGGTGCCGCAGGTAATCGAGGAGATCGAAGAGTCAATCCCGTCGATTTCGATGCTCGCCAGCGCGCTCGGGAAGAACCTCGCGATCCCGATCGACAGCGGGACCGATGATGCCGCGGGCCCGCTCTACGACTGGTACAACTACAACGAGCTCGGCGGCATCGCCATTCCCGATGCATCCGACGGCGAACCCTATACCGATACCGCCAGCGAGGTCACGGACATCAATGATCTGGCTCGCTCGGTCGGGGCGTGCCCGCTGGACTTCGTGGAGAAATACTTCCCGATGCGGCTGATCGTTGACTCCATGCTCGGGACCGACTGGGTGGTGCACGGGGACGGCGTTTCGAAGCGCCCGCTCATCAACATAACCGCCGGCGATGGCCCGCAGCTCGGCACTGACATTGTCGGGCCGGTCGTGCCGGGGTACAATCACCTGGACGTTCTGACCGCCTCGCCGGTGCAGAATAACGGGCAGCCCGAGCCGGTCACCTCGTACCTGCTTGATTTTATTTTCTAGCAGAAGGCAAAGAGTTGTCTCAAAGGTCATTGTTTATTCGTCCCGATGAAATCGGGACGAATAAACAATAATAATAAATACTTAACAAAAATATAGTATTTTTACTTGACATAAACACGCCCGTCTCATATCCTTCCATACATACGGATGAAAAATTTTTTGTTCTTTACAAATTTATGAGACATAAGCTTTACTATTGCATCAGGCTTATTCGTATACCCATTAATCGCGTGCGCGCACGCCGGACAGGCGGCGGAGGATCGGTTGTTCCCGGCCGGGGAGGATGCCCCGCATACGGGATCCTCCGGCGGCATGGGCGATGGAATCCATTCAATACAACGAGGTAATGCACATGGCTGACCAGAAAGAGATGATCCAGAAGGAAAACGGCCAGAAGACCCAGGCCCTTGAATCGGCAATCATGCAGATAGAAAAGCAGTTCGGCAAGGG
>JAFGJX010000070.1 GCA_016928865.1 Spirochaetota bacterium | reverse complement strand
GAATTTATAAAGACATAATACCATATGACCGATAATTAATTTGTAAATATTGAAGGGACGAATACATTAATTAATATAACATGCCTGGTGAATTTTTTTCATACCAAGTAGGAGTGGGAAAAAAAAATAACCACTCAGGAGAGAAGACGTGAAAGAAGTTCAAGCAATCAATCGGTTTAAAAGGTTTTTACAGGTCGAAAAGGGGTTATCGGAAAATTCAATCTATTCATACACCTATGACTTGAAGAAATTCAGCGACTTTATGTCATCCAACAACAAAGACATATTATCAGCAACTCAGGATGATATTCAGCAATTCCTGAATTTTGAAAAAAACAAGAAAAAAAATTCGACCCGGACTCTTGCACGATCTCTCGCTGCCATCCGCCAGTTCTATAATTTCATCTCGGACAAGATGGAGGAGGTGGATAATCCGACATCAAAAATTGAATCGCCCCATGTGGAAAAGACACTTCCTGATTTCCTTAACATCGGCGAGGTGAACACGCTCTTTCTTTCCATATCCGAAAACGATATTTATGAGCTGCGCGATAAAACAATTTTCGAGCTACTGTATTCATGCGGGATGAGGATCAGCGAAGCGATAGAAATATTACATGATAATGTTGATTTTGATAATTCGCTCATACGGATAGTCGGCAAGGGCAATAAAGAGCGACTCGCTCCAATTGGAGACGAAGCAAAGCGACTCCTGAGGAAATACCTTGCTGAATCACGGCCGGAAATATGCGGTAAACGTGAGAGCGAATATCTTTTCATCAGCAAGAAAGGGTCGCGGCTCAATCGAAAAAGCGTCTGGCGCCTTTTAAAGAATTATGTCGCGCGGACGAGAATAAAAAAGAATATTACGCCGCATACCCTGAGACATTCTTTTGCAACCCATCTTATTGAGAATGGAGCTGATCTCAGATCGGTGCAGGAATTACTGGGGCATATGGATATATCAACCACACAGGTGTACACGCACCTGGCCAAGAAAAAGCTTCAGGAAATACATAAAAAGCACCATCCGAAGAGTTGATATGTCTTTTCGGACCTCTGTTAAAAACCTCATAAATGGCGCGTTATTTTTGATCCTGATCCTCGCATCAGGATCATGCGCGTCGTTTATCGCGAGAAATATTCACTGGGATGGGGCAGATTCCCCTGTCGTACGTATATTATTGCTTACCACTAATAGTTCTTTCACAGTGTCTTCGAACAGAGTGATAAGAATATCCGGTGACGGTTCTGTAACGGAAAAAATGTCGGCTGTTTTCCTGCCTGAAGAAATACGGACCACTATCCGTGTTGAGCCGAATGGCAAACCCCTCATGCTGAATGGAATCCCATATCGGGGTTATTTCGAAATTGTCCCGGCTCAGAACGCGATGCATATTATTAATATCGTGCGTGTTGATGAATATCTATCGAGCGTTGTTCCCTGCGAGATACCGTCAGGCTGGGAGCCTGACGCCCTGAAGGCCCAGGCCGTCGCAGCACGCACCTATACATACTACCATATAATACATAACCGAAAGAGGGGCTCTCTATACGATCTTGACGCGACGGTTAATTCGCAGGTATATCGAGGGATCAACGATGAGAGGCCGAGCACTACCGAGGCGGTTATGGACACACGGGGTGAAATACTCCTTTATGACGGCATGCCGATACTGTCCTATTTTCATTCAACGTGCGGCGGTAAAACATCGGATGACGCACAGGTATGGAAAAATAACCAGCTGCCATATCTGAACAGCGTGAAATGCGGGTACTGCGGCGAATCGACTAAATACAGCTGGGAAACGGTATTGTCGATCGATGAAATTGCTCGACATGTATCCGTGCAGAACCCGGGAATGGGACCCATTCGAACTGTCACGTTCCGCAGAAAAAACGACCGTGTCACTGATGTCTCGATAAAGCACACAAGGGGCACAATAACAATTTCCGGGAATAATTTCAGGCTCATGTTTCCGCCTGAAAAGATTCTCAGCCTCTATTTTACCTCGAAAAAATCGGGCAGCAGCCTGGTATTATATGGACACGGATGGGGGCACGGTGTTGGCCTCTGCCAGTGGGGAGCCCGCGGCATGGCCCGCAGCGGGTTTAATTATCGCGAGATTTTAAACCACTATTACACGCAGGTGAAGATAAAGCATACCAGAAGCGGATACCTTGCCTCTAAGATAAATGCGTCATACACCGTGCAGTGAATCATGCGACAGACACATTTTACTCTCGATGATTTCAACTTTGAACTCCCTCCCGGACTGATTGCGCAGCATCCGGAAAATTCTAGAGATGAATCCAGGCTCTTTGTCCTTAACCGGGCCACCGGCGAGCACTCCCATAGCACGTTTTCCCGACTTACTGATTTTTTGAAGAGTGATGATCTGCTGGTATTCAACGATGCGCGGGTCATCAGCGCCCGCATACAGTGCACAAAAGAGACGGGAGCGTCTCTCGAATTGCTGCTCACGAGAAAGCTTGATGAAAGAAGGTGGACAGGGATAACCAACAGGGCAAAGCGGTGCAGGCCCGGGGAATCGCTCTATCCGGTGAAGGATGGCGGGATCGCGTTTAAAATAATAAAGAGGGACGGTGACGTGTTTGAACTGGAGACAAATATCCCGCTTGATGATTCACTGCTTGACCGGATAGGAGATATCGCTTTGCCGCCGTATATAAAGCGCATCGTCTCGGAATCCGACCGTGAAAGGTACCAGACCGTGTATGCGCGGGAAAGCGGTGCCGTCGCGGCGCCGACCGCCGGTCTTCATTTCAGCAGGCGGCTGCTCCAATCCATAACTGACATGGGTGTCCGGACAGCGTTTGTCACGCTTCATGTTTCATGGGGCACGTTCCAGCCCGTCAGGGAATCGGACATTACTCGACACCGGATGCACAGTGAAAAATACATGCTGGGTGAACCAACCGCGGAATTAATCAATCGTACGAGAAGGAGCAATAACCGCATTATAGCCGTTGGAACAACGGCCCTCAGGGTACTGGAGACCACTTTCCACAACGGCGTCAATGCGCCGGGAGCGGGGGAGACGGATATTTTCATCTATCCGCCGAAGAAACCACGTTCCGTGGATTGCATGATAACGAATTTTCACACGCCCAGATCGACCCTCCTCATGCTGGTGGCGGCTTTTGCCGGTTACGAGACCATCATGTCGGCATATCGCGAAGCGGTGGAGATGAAATATCGATTCTTCTCCTATGGCGACTCAATGTTCATTATATAACATATGACATAATTTTTATATTGACACGACTGCGCCGACCCCATAATAGATGACAACGATATATTTTCGCAAACAGCGAAAAATATTTTACGATCAGTGGTTTGTAATCGTATAATCATGATACGCATCAAATGAACGGGAACTGCTTATGACTGTTCCTGACAATGTGATACAAAATTAAAACAAATGGCCGCTGCACGAAGATGAATAAGGAAATTGCAATAATGCTGGAGATGCAGGGACTCTGGAATAAGGTCCTTTCAGCCCGCGATACGATTGACCGTCACGCTGCCGCCCTCAGGGCTCAGGGAAGGGGTCTCGATGCAGAAAAAGCGGCACTGGCGGACAGCACTCGTAAGATAATGGAGTTGAAAAGCGGCATAAAGGCGGACGAGCTCTCCATTGCTGAAAAATCAGATCGAAAGAAGAAGCTTGATGAGCGCAGAAAGATCATTACGACGGAAAAAGAGCTCCAGGCCCTTGAAAAGGAGATCGACCTGCTTTCACTTGATATCGACGCCTTGGAGGATAAAACACTTGGAATGATTGACACGCTGGATGCACTGGAGAAGCAGCACCGGCTTCTCCAGGAGTCCGTCGATGCAAATGAGCAATCCCTTACGAGTGCCGCACAAAAATTTGAGGAAGAAGACCGCGTGCATCATGCGATTTTTACTGAAAACGAAGAAAAATTCAATTCTGTCGCGCAAACCCTGGGTACGCCGTACAGGTCCAGGTTCCTAAAAATAATCAAATCCAGGGATGGAACCGCAATCGCCAGGGTTGAAGGTGAAATCTGCGGGTACTGTAATTTCAAGATCCCCTCGTATCTGGCTATTGATGCGGGCAAGGACGATAAAGTTGTAGCATGCACCAATTGCGGTAAATTTATATATCGAGATTAATTGCGGATCGGCTTGCGCCGTATTTCTGTAAAGAGGATTTTCATATGCTTTTAAGTATTGACAGGGTACTCAAGCTCCTTGCCGAAGGAAAGAGTCTTGAAAAGATAGCAGAGCTGGCGGATTGCGGGGTCAATGATGTCGTGAAGGTCATTGAATCAGCCATCACAATACTGAACAGATATGAGAAGCAGCTCGGACACAAAAAAGTAATTATAAAAAAATCATATGAATCAGAAGATGAACGCGGAGGAGCCGATTATTCAGAACGATCGCCCGAACAGGTCCTGTTTGAGGGCGCTGAACTGTCATCGGTCCCGCTCAATTCCACGCTCACCATGTATATAGACGGCGCATCGAGCGGCAATCCTGGCCCCGCTGGAATTGGAATCGTGATTCTTGACCATGAAGGCCGGCAGGTCGGTAAAATATCTTCGTATATCGGGAAACGGACCAACAACTTTGCCGAATACACCGCCCTTATCCGCGCCCTGAAGATCGCGCTCTATTTCAAGGCAAGCGCGGTTAAGATACGGACCGACTCCGAGCTTGTCGTTAAACAGCTCAACGGCGAGTACAAGGTTAAAAATGACCAGATGAAAAAACTTCACGAACAGGCGGTTTCACTACTGCATTCTGTCAGTGACTGCAAAATTGAACATATTCCACGCGCTCAAAATGACAAGGCTGATTATCTGGCGAAAAAGGCGACGCAGTAGCCTTATGAATGCCGCTAATTCAAAATTTGAAAGGATTCAAGGTAGTGTAGAAGACCATTCGTCGCTTTTCGGATTGCATCCGGTAATCGTTGAAATCCTCCATGCGCGGGGCATTAATACCCCGGCTGTCATTGATTCATTCCTATCGCCCCGTCTCTCGGATATGCACAGTCCTTACATGTTGGATGGCATGTATCAGGCGGTTAACCGCCTCAGGTTGGCCCTTGAAGCTAAGGAAAAAATTGGGATCTTCGCAGATTCTGATCTCGACGGAATTACATCGCTTGCGGTATTGTACCATCTGCTGGAGCGCCTCAAAATCACCCCATACCTCAGGTACCTGAAGGATGATGAGAGTTACGGACTTACCGGAGAGATGATTGATGAGTTCAAAGAAAACGGGGTTTCGCTTGTCATTACGGTGGATTCGGGTACCAGGGATGTTGCGGAAATTGCCTATGCGCGATCGATCGGCATCGATGTTATCGTGACCGATCACCATGAGCAGGACAATGAGCTGCCGGATGCTATTGTCGTAAATCCCCGCCTGTCCGCGAGTGCCTACCCATTCAGCGGGCTTGCCGGAGTAGGGGTCGCGTTCAAACTGTGCCATGCTCTCCTCATGAGCTACTTGCCGTCGTTTAAAAAGCTATTTATCCTCATAGCCAAAGAATCGGGAGGCTATTCGGTATCAAGGATACGTGACTGTATCATCGAGTCAATCGAGCGGGGCTTTTCGCGCGATCAGGTCGATAACTCTTTGACCTCTATAACTGAAGACTGCATTGCCCTGGTTGATGACCCAATCCTCATGGAACCTTTGAGAGGGAATAATAATAGCATAACAATCTATCGATTCCTCGATTTCGTGAACAGAATCTTGAAGACCGACCAGCCATCAACTCAGGGAATCTGCGACCTGCTGGGAATCAATATTGTAATACATGGCACCGGCATTGGCATGCTCAACAGAATATTTATGGAGACACAGCTGGCTGGCTCGGACAAGATCAAAGAGTTTATCGGTTCCGTCATAGGCCTTGTCGCGCTGGGTACGATTGCGGACGTGGTCCCGCTTGTTGGCGAAAATCGAGTTATTGTAAAAAACGGAATTGCCGCGCTTAACCGAGTCAAGCACAGGAGAATATCGGCCCTGGTGAATCAGGATGCCATAACGACAAGGAGCGTTGGATGGACCATTGCGCCCTTGCTCAATACCCCGGGACGCATGGGTAAAACCGAGCTCACGGTCAAATTCTTCATCGAAAAGGATCAGGTTGTGCTGGAATCTGTTATCGGTGAAATAAAAAGCCTCAACGAAAGCAGGCGCAATTTTATCAATGATTTTTGCGCCAGGGCCATGGATGATATCGGCACCGGAAACCTCGACTCGTCAGGGGGCCTGATCTATATCAAGACAGAGAATATTCCTGATGGTTTTGCCGGTCTGATCGCCAACAGGATCTCTGATTCCTCCGGAAAGCCTGTTATCGTTGCAGCCTATCCCGGCAAAAACGGAACAATCAAAGGATCAGGCAGATCACGCAGCGGCATGAAATTTTTCAGCCTCATAGACGGCTTCAGCGATCGATTCGAAAGAATAGGGGGCCATGAGAACGCTTTTGGATTTACCGCACAGGCTGAATCCATTGACGAGATTATCGGTCTTGTCGATCGTGCCATGCGCGATAGTGGGGAGTGTGCCGAAACTGCATTGTACGAGCGCGAGCTTGAACTGGGTATAATCGATGTCGCATTCATTAATGACCTCTACCGGCTTGATCCGTTTGGAAGCGGGAATAGCGAACCGATTTTTATAAGCAGGCAGGCTGAATTTGAATCTTTCATGCAATTCGGGAAAGACCATGGCAAGTACAGTGTGTCGAGAGGGAATCCCCTGGCTGCCATTGGATGGGGCAAGGGAGATATGATGCGTAAATATTTTGAGGATGGAAAACCGATTGATGTCGTGTATCGGCTTGAGAATAACAGATATAACGGTGTCATATCGCCACGAATGATACTCCTCGATATTACCTGCTCAAGCCAATGACATGACCTGCATAATTTTTGGACTATTTATTAAAATTTATGTTTGACTTGTGTTTTCCCGGGAATATAATTTAATGATAGTTATTTGCTCTGACTGTATTGATACATGATTCATTGTATAATGGGCAACCGGCTCTGACAGGGATGTCATGCGTATCCAGGCCGGAGATGAGTCCTGCACTCATCGGGATATCACAGGCTAACATGGAGATGTACCTTTATGGATATTGAAATTAAAGAAGACGCGTCAATTGTCAGTATCAGTGTCGTTGGCGATATCGAAATGATGACCATAAAGAGTTTTAAGGAAAAGCTTTTTGAAATAGGGCATTCCACGCAGAAGAACATCGAAATTGATCTTTCAAAAGTTGACTATATTGATTCCTCGGGTGTTGGAGTATTGATCAGTCTTTTAAAGCTGCAGAAGAAGAAAGGGAAATCGTTGAATATAACCAGGGTCAGCGCTAAAGTCCTGAACGTTTTAAAATTGAGTTCTCTTTCAGACGTATTCGAGATGTAAACGCCAATGGATAACATCCGCATAGGAAACGGTTTCGACGTTCACCCGTTTGTTCAGGGGCGAGATCTTGTCCTTGGCGGCAAAAAAATAGATTACCGGTTCGGTCTGGGGGGGCATTCGGATGCGGATGTCCTGGTCCACGCCATTATCGATTCTATTCTCGGGGCTGCGGGGATGGCTGATATCGGACAATTATTTCCAGACTCAGACACTGCGTATAAAGACATCAAAAGCATAGTTCTTCTCGAAGATGTACGTTCCAGAATATCGGGCCGCGGGTTGTCAATAATCAATATTGATTCTGTTGTCGTGTGCCAGGAGCCGAAAATAGCGCCGCACATTGAAGACATGAAAAACAATATATCACGTGCGCTCTCCATTGAGCCGTTACAAATAGGCATCAAGGGCAAAACCACCGAGGGACTTGGTTTTACCGGCAGGGGGGAAGGAATTGCATGCTATGCGGTGTCGCTCTTGCGGTACAGACACTAACAAGCTATATCAGCATTTACTGAAAAAACCTCTATGAGACATAATATATCTTATCGGAAGTTGGCGCTCATCCGCGTCTGAGCTTATTGAAGAAATCTCCTACCAGGTTTGTGAGTCTGACCAGCAACAGCGCGCTGATTGCTGTATCAAGATATTTATGGAGGTGTATGCCGGTCCCCTTGAACAGGCTGAAGATATCCACCTTGTAGCATAGCGCTACCGCGAGAAGAACGATGATGGTGTCACGAGCGATCTGTACAGGACGAGTCTCATAGGTGTCCTTGAGCGCTGTCAGTGAAAAAATGGCCATTACGCACGACTCCATGATCACTGATATGACGAACAGGACAAATACGTTCTGGATCAACATCTCAAATTTCATATGCGGCTCCACCTTCATGTTTATTGAAATCTATGCATGCGACTCTATAATATGTTGCATACCGGTAAATAAAAATCAAGTGCATTTTTTTATGATAATAAAATATAAAACGGTTATATGTCTCCTCCGGATATTAGAAAGTCATCGTACTCATTCTGATCCATCAGATCGAGAAATTCTACAGGCTCCTTGACTTCCACCCTGTATATCCAGCCATCTCCATATGGGTCACGGTTTATAGTTGTCGGGGAAGTCTCAAGTTCACTGTTTATTTCAGCTATGACGCCTGATACCGGCGCAGGAAGATCTATCAGATCAATGTCTGATTCAAGCCGGGCCACCTTTTCACCGGCTCTGATCTCCATGTTCACCTCGGGGAAATCTACGAAAGAGATATACCCCAAATCAGCAAGGCATTCTTCGGTTATGCCGCACCTGCCGATAAATTCGTCATCCATCTCGATCCAGATATGTCGGGAGGAGTATCTCCTCCCTTCAGGAATTTTGATCATTTCGGCTCTGGGTATATATTTTTTTACATTATATAGTCGCATGCCGTATGTTATCAAGCATATTTCAGGACAATAAAAATTGAAATATCAAGACTATCATGGAAAAAGATACTTGACGAATTTAACAATATGTAATAGTATCTTCACATTATTGAAAATCTTTGCGATTGCAGGGGTTTAATGGGGGCATTGGGGAGCATATTTATCCTTGTATCCAGCTAAATACGATTACTCCGCCTGAACGTTTGAATGTTGCCAAACAGAGATTTCCCCTCCCGATCATGTTGCCAATGTTAATCACATATATATCATAATTAAAGGAAATTAAATCATTCCGTGGGCTGTTATTCGGAATGGTTTAAGATACATTTTTTTTATGAGGTGTGGTATGTCTAAACAAATTTACGCCGGGAATCTGTCATATCAGATGACTGATGATGCCCTGAAAAATCTGTTCCAGCAGCACGGAGACGTCTCTTCGGTCAAAATAATCCGTTATCCTGATTCAGGAAAATCAAAAGGATTCGGGTTTGTTGAAATGATCAATGACGATGAAGCAGAGGCCGCAATCCAGAAGCTAAACGGTACCGATGTAGACGGGCGGAATATCAGGGTCAATGTTGCGCGCCCCAAGAGAAACGGTGAATAGTGTTACTGTAGACTTTCGGTCAACATTACAGCATTTGTTCAAGGGATTTCTTTGGGGTCGTTGACAATGATTTTTCTGATAAATTTATATACTGAATCAGTCTTATAACTCCTGACCAATTCGTATAACAAGTCGTCGTTATCGACGATTTTTTTTAGAATATGTCCCCTTTCGTTTGAAGAAAGCGTTTTAAACTCTTCATCGCGTAAAGTTATTCTTGCGGTTTGCAGAGCCGTAAGGATATGCTCTATCGAATCCGGGATGATCTTTTCAATATCCCTCCGTATTTTGGCGGCCAGAGACGGCGATATACCGCTCGTGGATACCGAGATCACCAGTCCGTCGCGGGTAAACCATGAGGGAACGAAAAATGAGCAATTTTGCGGATCATCAACGGCATTGATAAATATTTTTTTTTCATTGGCCTCGAGGAACACTTCATGATTAACTCGCTCGTCGCCTGACGCGGCAAACACAATATGCGCGCCTTCCAGATCGCCACGCCGATACGGCCTCTGAAAAACCTGAACCCTGTCAGGATCGGCTGCATGCATTGCAGCTATAGTTTCATGTAGGTCAGGCGCAATGACTGTTACCAGAGCGCCGCAACGGACAAGGTCCTCGACTTTTCTGAGCGCGACTGATCCGCCCCCGATGACAACCACCTTCCGTGAAGATATATTAAGCATTGCCGGGTACAGGGTCATCTATCTTCTCAGCTCCTCTGGCATCGGATATACCTCTCCACATCGAATCAACTCATTGCGCATTGCATCGTCAAGGCCGATTTCATCGTCAGACAGATAGCATTGTGGATCCGGCGCCCAGGGGTCATTGTACGTTCTGAAGGCGCGCACGCGCATCGATCCGGTACAGAGACTGCGGTAGCGGCAAAGTCTGCATCGACCCCTGATATATTCCGCCTTGTGCTTGAGTCCGTGCATCAGCGGGTCGCTTTCATCCATCCAGATATCGCCGAAATTTCGCTCGCGAATGTTCCCGAAGGTATGGTCCTGCCAGAACTGGTCGGGATGGACATTGCCGAAGAAGTCAATATTTGCTATGCCGACTCCTGATGAATAGGCGCCGCCTCCGTTCCAGGAAAGGAGCCGGTATACATCGTCAGACTTTCTCGCATCATGTTCCCTGAGCTTCAGGTACAGATAAACGCCATCGGCGTGATTGTCAACCGTCAGTATGTTTATATCGAGGCCGCGCCTGAAGAAATCATCGGTCCGCGCAATGATCGTATCAAGGGCTCTGCGTGACTCGCGGTGCGTGAGGTCGTCAGCGAACATCTCCCCTCCCCTGCCTGAATAGACAAGATGGTAAAAGCATGCGCGATTTATTCCCTCATGTTCTATGAAATCGAATATGCGGTCGAGGTCCTCACAGTTGCGCTTCGTCAGGGTGAGCCTGAGCCCGACCCGCTGGCCGACCGCGGTGCAGTTTTCAAATCCTTTCATCGCCTTTTTGAACGCTCCCTTGACGCCCCGGAAGAGGTCATTCGTCTCTTCCATTCCGTCGAGACTGATGCCGACATAGACAATTCCGGCATCCTTCAGGTTCTGCGCGGTCGTGCGTTCGATGAGGGTGCCGTTTGTTGAGAGCACGGGACGTATATTCCTGGCCGCGGCGTATTCTATGAGAGACAGGATGTCCTTTCGCATAAGAGGCTCGCCGCCGGAAAAAAGAAGCGAAGGGATCTTGTAGCCGGCGCAATCGCGTATCATGGCGCGTGCCTCGTCGGTCGTGAGCTCTCCCTGATAGTTCTGGCTTGATGAATCCGTGTAGCAGTGCACGCATTTTAGATTGCAGGTGCGCGTAGAGCTCCATACCACGATCGGCCTGCGCTCGGCCGCAAGTTTCACCTGTTCGTGAGGACGGTTGCCATGACAATCCGGTCCCGACTCGGTCCCGTACCGGAGAGAGTCCCCGGTGGATGTTCCTCCGCAATACAGCTTCCCGATATCGATCATAATCCTGACGACAGCTCCCATTCCTTGAATTTTTCAGAAAAGTAAATCACCCGCTCTTTCTTGAATTCCCTGATGGTTCGGAGTATGCGATAATCAGCAATTCCCGATTCACGTGATAGTTTTTCTATGATGGCGTTGAGATCATCCTCGTTGCGGGCATGAATCATGGCATAAAGGGGATATTCCCATTTACCCGGATACACGGTCCGAAGATAAAGGTGTGAAATTGATCGCTCGCCGGCGAATATATCGGATATGCGTCGCATGTCCGCCGAATCTTCGGGTCTCCATACGGTCATGGCGTTAGACCGGTAGCCGGCTTTCCTGTGCCGCAGAACCCCGGAATAACGACGGAGAATATTATTCGCTTTAAATCGAGCCATGCATGAAATAAGCGTTTTAGTGTCAATCGCGCTCCCTGAAGATTCAATGAGAGAGGCAAATGCGTTCTCTTCAAGAGGAAGATCAATCTGCAATAGTCTGATCGCCTCCCTGTCCTCATCAGTAAACTTTGCTGCAGGAATGTCTTCTAGGTTATGCTTTTCGCTTCGTGAGGAAGCATCAGCGGTGAGACTGGATGGCTTGCCGGACGGTCCGTCATCGCCTACCGGCAGCATGAGGCCGATCTTGATCATCTTTTCATTGAAGAGCACCATGTGGTCCGATGCCTCACATATTGCAGCAAGGCGGCCTATTGCGGCCAGTAGCTTGCTTTTTGATTCGGAAGCGATCGTAAACCACATATTGAAAGGATTTTCTCTCAGATAGTTATGGCTCACGCCCGGATGGGAATTTATCGCTGCGGCAGCCGACTCAAGGTCTGCCTCGTTTACGCTGAACGCGACCAGGCATGACACGTATCCGAGCCGATCCGCGTTGAAGATCCCTGCGATGGAGCGAAGAATCCCAGCTTGTTTTAAATTCCTTATCGTATCCAGAAATTCCCGCTCGGCGATGCCGAGAGATTCAGCCATGTCCCTGAAGGGAGTCATGGAGACGGGAAAGTCCTTCTGTATCCTGTCGAGGACCCGGGTTTCAACGGGCGTGAAATTCATCGGCAGGTCATCCTCTGCGGCAGGTAGGCGCAGTACGGCTCATCCGAGAGGAAGTCGCCGGTTTCATAGTAGGCGCGGGCGCGGCATCCTCCGCAAACGGTTCGGTATTCGCAGTAGCCGCATTTCCCGGTCATGGCGTCGAAATCCCTGAGAGTGCGAAAAAGATGGGAATCCGACCATATCTCATGGAACGGCTGCCGGAGTACGTTGCCGGCTACCAGCGGCAGGTATCCGCACGGCTGAACGTCGCCGCGGTGCGAGATGAAACAGACGCCGCTGCCGGCGAGGCATCCCCTCGTCATGGCGGCCATGCCGTCCCGCTCGACCGAGATGGTCCGTCCTTCAGCGCGGGCGCGCTGGCGTATTATGCGGTAGTAGTGCGGCGCGCAGGTCGCTTTGAGCTCAAGGCGGGTCTCTTTCGACCTGTCATAGAACCAGTTCAGGATGCTTTCATATTTTTCCTTGGAGATCATTTCCGAATCGGCGATCTGGACGCCGCACCCGACCGGCACCAGCATGAAGATGTGGAGCGCTTTTGCACCGATCTCCTCAGCCAGTTCCATTGTGTTTTCGATGTCGCCGGCGTTTCTTTTTGAAATCGTGGTGTTGATCTGGAATTCGACACCCGCGTCCCTGAGATGAACGATTCCCGCGAGCGCACGGTCAAACGAGCCGGGGATGCCTCGGAAATCGTCGTGAATGACGGCATTGCTCCCGTCCAGGGAAATGCTCACACGCCGTATGCCGCAGTCCCTGATGCGGAGGGCGATTTCTCTGTCTATAAGGGTGCCGTTCGTGGCGAGCGCTGTTGGAAGGCCGGCGCTCCTGGCTGCATCAGCGATATCGAAGACGTCCTTGCGATAGAGCGGTTCACCGCCGGTGAGGACCAGTATGGGTGTATACTGCGAGGCTATGTCCGTTATTACCCGACGCGCGTCGTCAAGGGTTAACTCTCCCTCGAAGGTTGCGCTTTCGGCATCGGCGCGGCAGTGGATACAGTTGAGGTTGCATTCTTTTGTCAGTTCCCAGAAAACGAGCCTCGGGATGTGGTCCATTTTCATATCTTAAAAAGTTCCTCGATAATCTTGATCTTCTCCTTGATCTCCTCGGTGTCGTGATAGCCCTGAATATGCATCGCCTTGTTCTTTTTAATGGTCATGATGGGATTGTGCAGTATCTTCGAAATGATCTGGCGTGTCAGATCGTCAATGTGCTGGAATTCATCGTCGGAGAGGTGCTTCAACTGGCGTCTCCTGAACTTCGAAAGCTCCTGTTCACGAATCTTGTCGAAGCCTTCCTGGATATGGACGATCATCGGGACCATCTCAAGGCCCTCATACCATTCGATCATATCATCCGCGTCGGCATGCACGATCTTCATCGCCGCTTCGACCTCTTGCAGCCTGTTTTTCAGGTTTTCGTCAGCTATGCTCTTGAGGTCGTCGATATTGTAGAGAATGACATTTTCAATGCCTGAAACCGCGGGGTCGACATTTCTCGGCACCGCTATGTCTATCATGAAAAGCGGACGGCCGGGTCTCGTCTCCATCATGGACTTTATCAGCGGGAATGTGATCAGGTAATCATGGCAGGTCACGGAAGTGATGATGATATCAACGCCGGAGGCGACAGACGGGATCTCTCCGAGCGGGACGATATGCGCTTCCTTGTTTATGCGCTCGACAATGGTCTCGGCATTTGGGATCGACCTGTTGGCGATCGTGATGTCCTGTATGTTGTTCTTGGTCAGGTATTTCAGAATCAGCTCTCCCATCTCACCGGCACCTATGAGGAGCGCCGTTTTGCTGGCAAGGTCTCCGCGGAACATTTCACGGGCCTTCTCCACGGCGATGAAGGCGATCGAGAGCGGATTTTGTGATATCCCGGTTTCAGATCGGACCTTTTTTGCCGTGTTGAATGACTGGTGAAAAAGGCGGTTAAGGAGTATCCCGCTGTTTTTATGCAGCACTGAATCGCGGTAGGCCTGCTTGAGCTGTCCCAGGATCTCGTTTTCACCGATGACCATGGAATCAAGGGATGACGCCACTGTCAGGAGGTGAAGCACGACATCGCGAGAATACTTTTTGTATATGTAGGGCGAGAATGTTTCACGGGAGAGGCCGGTAAACTCTTCAAGGATATCGGTAAGCCTTTCACTCGACCGGTGGATTTCCCGCGCGGTGAAATAGATTTCCACCCTGTTGCAGGTGGCGAGATACACGATCTCGTCCATACCTCCTGTCTTGGCCTTCTCGTGGAATTTTTTCAGTATATCGCCGTCGAAGGTGAATTTTTCGCGAATTTCGAGCGGGGCGGTCTTATAGCTCAAACCCAGCAATATGATCTCTGATATTTCGTCTCGCCTGTTCATGGTATCCTTTGAATTATTGAAATATCTGCTCCAGAGTGTCGGCTGCTGCACGCGCTGTATGCGCGATATCGTCTTCAGTATGAGCTGTTGAAAGAAAGCCTACTTCGTATCCAGAGGGAGAGAGGTATATCCCGCGTTCGAGCATGCCACGGTGAAACGCGGCAAAGGCGTTCATGTCGCATGACCGTATGGCGTTCAAAGAATCGATTGATGCCGCGCTTGTGAAATTGAAGGCGAATATCGATTCAAGACGGGAGAACAGCACGCGACCGCGGTATCTGTCGAGGGTCGGCTTGAGAAGTGTTTCAAACAGCCTGCCCTTTTCGTTCAGGATCTGGTACGCATCGATTTTTTCGATTTTTTTCAGCGTGTGGATTCCCGCGGTCATGGCAAGCGGGTTCCCGGATAGCGTGCCGGCCTGATAGACCTTTCCCGTCGGGGAGATCCGCTCCATTATCTTCCGCGAAGCACCGTAGGCGCCGACCGGCAGCCCTCCCCCTATGATTTTACCGAGCGTGGTGATGTCCGCTTTTACTCCGAAATATTCCTGCGCGCCTCCGGGCGCAAGCCTCAGTCCGGTTATGACTTCGTCCATAATAAGAAGCACCCGGTAACGGTCGCAGAGGGCGCGTACTTCCCTGATAAATCCGTCCTTCGGCATAATGAGCCCGTAATTGCACGGGATCGGTTCCATGATGACCGCGGCGATAGAAGCGTGTTCTTTTTCGATAATTTCTGACAGGGCCGCGATATCATTGAAGGGCGCCACGATCGTATCGCGCACGGCCCCGGCGGTTACACCGGCGGAATCGGGCGTTCCGAAGGTGGCGAGACCCGAACCGGCGGCAACAAGCATCTGGTCTCCATGACCATGATAGCATCCGTCAAACTTTATGATTTTTTCCTTGCCCGCATAGCCTCGTGCAAGCCGAATAGCGCTCATGACCGCCTCGGTGCCGGAATTGACGAAGCGCACCATCCCGATAGAGGGAAACCGGTCCGTGATGAGCTTTGCCAGCTGCACCTCGTGTTTGCTCGAGGTGCCGAAACTGGTGCCGAAGCGAGCGGCCTTTCTGATCGCGCCTATGACATCAGGGTCGGCATGACCGAGGATGAGCGGCCCCCATGACATGCAGTAATCGATGAAGTCATTACCGTCCTCATCCTGCATGCGGGACCCCTGCCCCTTTTTTATATAGAGCGGCTCCCCGCCGACAGCCCTGAAAGCGCGCACCGGCGAGCTAACGCCGCCGGGCATCAGACGTTGCGCTTTTTTAAAGAGCTTTCTGGACTTTTCAATATTCATGCTAGAACCAGCTGTTCCTGTAAATATCCCTGGTATGGTATGATATCACCATGTCCGCTCCGGCCCTGAATATCGAATTCATGATCTCTTTGACAAGGCGCTCTTCGTCTCCGTACCCGAGCTTAGCCATGGCCTTGACCATGGCGTATTCGCCGCTCACGTTATAGGCGCACAGGGGTACATCGACAAGATTCCTGATCCGGTATATGACGTCAAGATATGAAAGAGCGGGTTTCACCATAACGATATCCGCACCCTCCTCGATATCAAGCAATACCTCTTTCCCCGCTTCAATGGCGTTGCGGCAATCCATCTGGTAGGTGCTTCGGTCCCCGAACTGAGGAGCGCTTCCCGCAGCCTCGCGGAATGGGCCGTAGAAAGCGGACGCATATTTTGCAGAATACGAGAGAATCGGAAGGTCGTCAAATCCTCCCGCATCGAGCCTGTCGCGAATAGCGCGCACTCTGCCGTCCATCATATCGGAAGGCGCCACCATGTCGGCGCCGGATTCCGCGTGGGACAGGGCCGTTCTGGCAAGGAGCTCAAGGGAGGGATCGTTCAATATTTCACCGTTATCAACCACGCCGCAATGACCGTGAGACATATATTCACAGAGGCATACATCGGTGATGACCAGTATTCCGGGCAGGTGCTTTTTTATCTCTCTGAGAGCCAGCTGGACGACTCCGTTCCGGTCATAGGCACCGCTCGCCTCCTCGTCCTTGGTGTCAGGTATTCCGAAGAGGAGAATCTTGTCGATGCCGAGCTTGTAGTCCGATTCAAGGTCACGGAGCAGATTATCTGACGAGACCCTGCTGATTCCCGGCATGGACATAATCTGCTCGCGAAGGCGCTCTCCTTCAAGAATGAAGTGCGGCATGATCAGTTTTTTACGATCGACCACCGTTTCCGCGACCATGTCTCGCACCTGGTGGGATGACCTGTTCCTGCGCGGCCGTTGATGAATTGGCATATCTGCTTTACCCGTCTCCTGATCGTTCTGGTAATTTCATATAATCATGCCATATTTGGCAAGAATTTATTTCTCTGGCCCGGGGCAATTTGCCGCATCTCCCGGTCTATTTCCGCAATCTTCCTCCCCTATCACAGTATTTATTGGTCTTACCAGACTTACAGTGGCGCGATGAAGAGTACTTTACAAAAATACAGATATATCTATGATATGGCATTACATTTTTTGATGGATGAGCAGCATTACAGACAAGTGAGTATGAAAAAGATAAGAATTGGCACCCGGGGCAGCAGGCTTGCGCTCGTACAGAGCGAACAGGTGCGCGATCACCTGCGCGGGAAGCATCCGGACATTGAGATCGAGATAATTCCGATAAAAACAACCGGAGATAAAATCCTTGATGCCCCCCTGTCGAAGATAGGCGACAAGGGGCTTTTTACCAAGGAGATCGAAAAGGAGCTGTTATCGGGGACCATTGACATGGCCGTGCACTCGATGAAAGACATGCCGACGGAGCTTCCCGACGGTCTCACAATAGGAGCGGTTACGAAACGGCTCGATCCGGGCGACGTTTTCATATCCCGTAATGGCAGGCGATTGCGGGATTTAAAAATGGGCGATACCATCGCGACGAGCAGCCTGAGGCGCCGCGCTCAGGTCCTTGCGCATATTCCCGGCCTCAGGGTGGTCGATATACGGGGTAATGTGCAGTCACGTTTGAAGAAGATGCAGGCTGACCCTTCAATACAGGGTATTATCCTCGCGCGTGCCGGCCTTGAGAGGCTGGGGATTCTTGATATCGCGACAGAGACGGTGTCTGAACAAATCCTGCTTCCTGCAGTGGGCCAGGCTTCCCTTGCAATTGAAATACGCGCCGACGATCAGGCCGTACAATCGATTGTCGATTCCCTGAACGACCGCGACAGTAATGTCGCCATATCGTGCGAACGATCATTTCTCGCAACGCTTGGCGGCGGATGCCAGGTCCCCATAGCGGGCCGCGCCCGCGTCAGCGATGGCTCCGTCACCCTTGAAGGGATGGTCGCGAGCCTGGACGGGACGAGGCTATACCGGTCTAACGCGAGCGGCCCGGTTTCCAATTCGTCGGTCATAGCAGAAGGTCTTGCGCGCAGACTGCTGGATGACGGCGCGCGCGAAATTCTTGAGCAAATTTACGGGAGAACGTTATGAGCGCCATGGGAAAGGTATACCTGGTCGGCGCGGGTCCCGGCGACGTGGGACTCCTGACCCTGAGAGGCAAAGAGCTCATCGAGCGATGCGATACACTGATATACGACAATCTGGTCAACGATCGCATCATACACCTGTTCTCGACTCCGGCATGCGAGAAAATTTACGTCGGCAAGAGCGGCGCCGCTCACACCATGGAGCAGGATGATATTAACAGGCTGATTGTCGAAAAAGCGAAATCGGGAAAGATGGTTGTCAGGCTGAAAGGGGGTGATCCGTACATCTTCGGACGCGGCGGCGAGGAAGCGCTTTCCTGCGCTGATAACAGCATTGAGTTCGAAGTGGTAAACGGTATATCTTCAGCCTATGCGGTGCCGAATTGCGCCGGGGTCCCGGTCACCAGCCGCGGATACAGCGCATCGGTCGCCTTTATTACCGGTCACGAAGACCCCACGAAGCTGGAGAGCGACATCCGCTGGGACAAACTCGCCACCGGCGTGCAGACGCTCGTTTTTTTGATGGGAGTAAAGAACCTGCCCTTTATCATTGAAAAGCTTGTACAAAACGGTCTTGCCATCGAGACGCCGGCCGCCGTGATCGAAAACGGCTGCCTTTCACGGCAGCGTACTGTCTCAGGCACCCTTGACGACATAGCGGACAGGGTCAAGAGCGCCGGTATACGACCACCGTCGATCATCGTGGTCGGGGAAGTGGTATCGCTCCGCGAAAAAATCAACTGGTTCGAAAAACGCCCGCTGTTCGGGAAAACGATTGTTGTCACCAGATCCCGGGAACAGGCATCGGAGATGACTGCACGTCTGACGGAACTGGGCGCTTCGGTCGTCGAGACGCCGGTCATAAAAATAGTCCCGCCTGATAATACGCGTCAGGTGAGTGAAACCATCGCCCGGTCAGGCACGTACGACTGGATCGTATTCACCTCTGTGAACGGCGTCGATTACTTTTTCAAATACCTGATGGACATGGGCAGGGACGCGCGCTGCCTAGCCTCTGCAAAAATATGCGCCATCGGGCCCGCAACAGGCGAGCGCCTCGGCAGGTTTGGCATTCGTCCGGACATGGTACCTGAACGATTCGTGAGCTCCGAGATAGTGCGCGCTCTTTCCGATGACGGTCAGATACGGGGGAAATCGTTTCTCCTGCCGCGTGCCGATATCGCCTCCCGCGAGCTGACAGACGGACTCGTTAAAAACGGCGCCGCTTCTGTTGATGACATATCCGTGTATCGAACGGTCGAAGCAGAAGACGCAGCAGAACCCGCAGTTGCGGAGATGATTAAAAACGCGCGGTTCGACCTGGTGACCTTCACCAGCTCGTCCACGGTTCAGAATTTCGACCGGCTGGCAGAGAAGCTCCGCATGCCCGGGAAGGGTTCTGTACCCTGTGCGGCAATAGGCCCCATTACCGCGGACAGGGCCCGTGAGCTCGGTTATGACGTGAAGATCTCCGCAGAAAGGCATACTATTGAGGGCCTGGTGAATGCGATAGTTTCCTATTACGGCAGGGTGTGATAATCAGTATACGATAAGATCGTCCCTGTTGATAACTTCATCGAAAACATTGTCGCCGAGGATTTTTTTTATTTCAGCCGTTTTTTTACCCATGATCTTGTTGAGCTCTTCACAGCTGTAATTGACGATACCCTTGCCGATCTTTTTCCTGTCATGGCTGGATAATTCGACGATGTCGCCCATGATGAAACCGCCGCTTGATGCGGTTATTCCGGAGGCGAGCAGGGATTTTTTCCCGATACTGATGGCCTTCACCGCGCCATCGTCCAGCACAAGCGTACCAGCGGGTTTTCTGAGCGCAAGCCAACGCTTCTTTCCGGTCAACAGCCTGTTTTTTCCGACGAAAATGGTGCCGATCTTCTCTCCGTCGAGGATACGGTTCAGCACGTTTTTCTTCGATGCATTGGCGATGACCATCTTTTCCCCGAAGCTGATAATGATCTCTGCCGCGCGGATCTTTGACATCATGCCCCCGGTGCCGTAAGCTGAGCCGGCGCCCCCCGCGCACTCTATTATCTGGTCGTTGATCATGTACAGCTCTTCAATCGGCTCGGGGTCTTCCAGGTGCATGTAAAAGCCGTCGATATCAGAAAGTAGTATGAGCAGCTCGGCATTGATAAGGCTCGCCACGTGAGCGGAAAGCATGTCGTTGTCGCCGAATTTTATCTCGTTCACGGCGACCGTATCGTTTTCATTGACAATCGGTATAATGCCCAGGTGGAGGAGCGTTTCAAGGGTATGTCGCGCGTTGATAAATCTGGTGCGGTGCTTGACGTCGTCCTCGGTAAGAAGAATCTGGCCGACATGCAGGCCAAGCTTTTTGAAACGGTTCCGGTACTCATTCATGAGAAGGGTCTGCCCGACCGCAGCGCACGCCTGCTTTTCGGGGATGGTAAGGTTCTTGACCCTTTTCCCGATCGATCCGGCGCCGGTAGATATCGCGCCGGATGAAACCAGCACGACCTGGTAGCCGCGTCGGATAAGACCGGCGACATCATTGACGATAGCGGATATCTTGTATCCTGAAATGACGCCGTTTTTCGTAAGAGAGGATGAGCCGATCTTTACGACAATCCGTTTAACATTTTTGACCAGGCTTTTTCTGGGCACCGTAATCACTCCATGAGCGAATCTAGAATTTCAAGAAGCTCAAGTATATTGTCGCCCCGCGCGGCTGAAATGGGAAGCACATTTTCTTCTGCGAGGAGCTTTCTCCTCTCCCAGACCTCCTCTTCACCGAGCAGGTCGATTTTGTTAAGCAGTATATGGCTCGGCTTTGATGTCAATTCGGTATTGTAGGAATCGAGTTCTGACCTGAGCAGATTCAGGGTGTATTCGAGATCATCGCCGGTTATATCAAGAATGAAAAGTATCGCCCTGACACGCTCGATATGCTGCAGAAACGAGAGGCCGAGCCCCTGTCCCCGGTGCGCCCCCTCTATGATCCCGGGGATGTCGGCAATTTTATACACCGATCCGTCAGAGCGCTCTATCACGCCAAGATTCGGGATCAGGGTCGTAAAGGGGTAATCGGCGATCTTTGGCCTGGCGTTGGTGATCGCGGCAAGGAGCGTGGACTTTCCCGCATTGGGAAGGCCGACGAGGCCGATGTCAGCGATGAGCTTGAGGTTAAGGGTGATCTTTCGTTCTTCCGTCGGAATGCCGGTCTGGGCAAACCGGGGCGTCTGGTGGGTCGCTGATTTGAAAAACGCGTTTCCCTTTCCGCCGATTCCGCCTTCGGCAATCAGCAGACGAGCGCCCTGCTGAACCATATCGGCGATGATCTCGCCGGTATTGCAGTCGAGCACCTGGGTCCCCGGAGGCACCCCGACGGTCAGATCCGCACCGTTCTTGCCATGACGGTTGTTTCCCATGCCGGCGTGGCCGTTTTCGGCACGATAGAGCCGGTCTTTAAAGAGATGTGAAAGGTTGTGGAGGCGAGGGTCTGCCTCGATATACACATCACCTCCCTTGCCCCCGTCGCCGCCGTCAGGACCGCCCCACGCGATGAACTTTTCACGGTGAAAGGAAACGGCCCCCCTGCCCCCGTTTCCTGCCTTGATGCGGATGTCTGTCGAATCTGTGAACTTGGGCACGGTATCAGCTCTCTCCGGAATATAAACTTGCCACGACTAATAGTAAGGTTCGATCGGGGCGATCCCCAAAAAACAAATCGCGTATTATTGATAATACGCGATTCATGACTACAGGACAGGATGCCATGCTTTATGCCGGCGGATACACGGAAACCTTTTTCCTGTTCTTGCCGAAACGCTCAAAGGTGACTATGCCGTCGATAAGGGCGAAAAGGGTGAAATCCCTGCCGCAGCCGACATTATTGCCCGGATGTATTCTGGTCCCGCGCTGGCGTACGATAATGGTCCCGCCCTTTATGTGCTGGCCGCCAAATCTTTTAACGCCAAGCATTTTGGGTTGTGAATCGCGACCGTTTCTGGTAGATCCGCCGCCTTTCTTGTGTGCCATGATATTCTCCTCAGTGTGCTTTCTAGCAGTTTGCTGTTGTCAGCAAACTGCTAATTTTCCGTTTTGAAACGTACGGCTATTAAATCCGGGTACGCCCCCTGCATATCGAGAATGCCGATTATGAATGATTCAAGCAGCACCCGTATGGTTTTATTCTTTTCTTCGTCAAGTTCCTTTATATTTATTCCAAGATCGAGAAATCCTTCTCTGACCGTGTACTCAGGCCGTATTCCCGCGATCATTGTAATCGACTTCACCAGATTCAGGGCCGAAAAGGAAACGGCCGCACAGACGATATTTTCTCCCTTCCCGGTTTCCGTTCCGCCTGGCCTGTCGTCGCCGAACAGCGCATGCCCTTCAACGTTCACCCGTATGATTCCGCCGGCGGATTCACGCAGGCGAAGCTCTTCATCATACAGTATGTTGGTATGTGTTACTGTTATCAATTCAGCTGTCAGCTGACCGTCATTTCACTGATTTTGATCTGCGAATAATCCTGACGATGCCCAATGGTCCGCTCATGGCGCTTACGCTTGAGGAACTTGATGCCCCGCACCTTGTCGCCCTTGACGTCGCCGATGACCTTGGCGGTGATTTTGGCGTTTTTTACGTACGGCTGGCCGATGAGAACCGAGTCGCCATTTGCCACCATCAGGACCTTGTCTATAACGAGTTCATCGTTCTCGCTCTTTCCGAGCTTGTCAACATTGATGGTCGAGTCCTTCTCGACACGATACTGCTTTCCTGCTATTTCCACTATTGCGTACATACTGTTTTGTTATCCTTAGCCAGTTTCTGAGAAATGGGCCCAAAAGGATTCGAACCTTTCACCCTCTGATTATGAGTCAGATGCTCTAACCTACTGAGCTATGGGCCCTTGTTTAGAAAGTCAATAAATATAACAAGTAGATTTATGTCAAGAAAATATTTGTCAGTGCGCGAATACGAAACCCTGAACACCCGGAATGGGTGTTTTCTCTACTGGATTATATAAAAGAGACCAGATTCCTGCCGTTTCTCTTGGAAATATACAAGGCCTTGTCGGCCCGTTCTATAAGCGTACTTTTTGTTTTATCAAGCTCCGGATCGTACTGGGTGACGCCGATGGATATGGTCGCCTTTATCTCCCTGCCGTCGTAAACAACCTGGGATTTTTCGATATTCTGGCGTATACGTTCAGCGACAACGAGGGCCTCGTGTATTTCCGTGCCGGGAAGTATGATGGCGAACTCCTCTCCTCCGTAGCGTGATGCCACATCGATATGGCGGACACTTTCGCGGATTATTCTGGCGACATTGATGAGAACCATGTCGCCTGCCTGGTGACCGTTAGTATCATTGACAATCTTGAAGTGGTCGATATCCGCCATGATGACGCAGAGCGGCCTCGACAGGCGCCGTGCGCGGTCGATCTCGTCCACTATGAGCGTATGGAAATAATGGTGAATTTTCAGGCGCGTCATCATGTCGGTAGTGGCCATTTCATAAAGTGATGCGTTATGAATGGCGATGCCCGCCAGGGACGCGATGTCCATGAGATATTCCTTTTCGCTTTCGGAAAAATTTTTGGAGTTGATGCGATCGCCCAGAATGATAATACCATTTAACATCCCCTTGCTCATCAGCGGGACGACAAGGGAAGGATTTAAAAGCTTCAGTATGTTCAGGGAACGGTCGTTTCCAACTCCCTGCTCAAGTTCGTCGGGAGTGTAGCACTTGAAATCCATTTCCATGAATTTCACGAGCGGCGAATCAGGTTCAAATTCATATTCGATGGAATGATCAACATCAAAGCCCTTGTAATTTCTGTGCAGGGCGTAATTTTCGTTGCCGATGCCCTTTTTAAGAAAGATGCCGGCCATGAGTAGCTGCATCTGTCCCATGCAGGTGAGCAGGATCGAATCAATGAGAATATTGTACTCAAGGGTCGAGTTGAGACCTTTGCTTATTTCAATAAGCTGCCTGAGATCGTAAATCTTACGCTCGTACTGCTCTATTTCCGCGGGGAAAGAGACGTTGAAATCATTGTCCAATCTGCTCTTCATAATTGAACCTTATCCAAAACGGGCAATGGCCTCCCTCAAGTCAATTTTTCCGTCATATATGGCTTTGCCTGTTATGCAGCCCTTTACCCCGGGGTCACCAAGCCCGGCAAGGCGCTCGAGATCTTCCAGGGACGATATGCCGCCGGAAGCAATCAACTCAATGCCAGGCAGTTCGGCTAACACGCCGGAAATAGCTTCCAGGTTCGGACCGGTCAGCATCCCGTCGGTGGCTATATCGGTATAGATGAATTCCCGGATTCCCTGTTCAAGGCAGCCGCGCATCATATCAATTGCCCGGATGCTCGATACGTTTTTCCATCCATGCGTTGCCACCAGGGAGTTTTTCGCATCCACGCCCGCGATCAATACGCACGCATACTGCTCAACAAGCTTTCTGAAGGAATCGTCAAGCAGTACAGTGCCCGCGATTATGCGCCTTATGCCGCTATCGGCATACATGCGTATACTGGCCTCGGTCCTGATGCCGCCGCCAACTTCTATCGGAACAGAGACCGAGCGGGCAATGGATGCAACGGTCGCATGATTTACCGGCATCCCGGTAAATGCGCCGTCGAGATCGACCACGTGGATCAATTTCGCGCCGGCATCCTGGAAGCGCTTTGCCATGTCGACCGGGTTGTCAGAATACACAGTCTGGCGGTCGGGATCACCCTGGACCAGGCGCACGCACTTTCCGCCGCGAATATCTATGGCCGGGATTATGAACATGCCAATCTCACAAAATTTTCTATTATCCTGAGTCCTATCGTATGGCTTTTTTCCGGATGAAACTGCGTCGCGATAACGTTGTCACGACCCACAATGCAGGGAAATTTATCCCCGTATTCCGCTTCTCCAATTATCCAGCTCCTGTCGCGCACTTCCGGATAATATGAATGTATGAAATAAAAATAACTTCCCGAGGGAACTCCTTCCATACATGCGGCATCCCGGGTAAGCTCGACATTGTTCCATCCCATGTGGGGGACCTTGTGTCCGTCCGGCCTGAACCTGACGACCCTGCCCGGTATGATCCCAAGGCCACGGTGCTCACCGAACTCTTCGCTGGTGGAAAAGAGTAGCTGAAACCCGAGACAGATACCGAAAAAAAACCCTCCCCGATTTATGAATTCCAGTATCGGAGCGATCCATCCACGCGCGGTGAGGTGATCCATTGCCATCCCGAATGCGCCGTCGCCGGGCATGATAAGAGCGTCAGATTTTTCTATGGAAGCCGGATCATCGGAAATCGCTATTCTGTCAGTATACTTTTCAACCGCTTTTGCCACAGAGCGCAGGTTGCCCATGCCATAATCTATTATGGTGATCATATCGTTCCCTTGGTCGACGGTACTGCGCCCTTAAGGGACGGATCAATGGACGCCGCTCTGAACAGGGCGATGCCAAGAGCCTTGAATATAGTCTCATGCACATGGTGCTTGTTCTGTCCATAAAAAACCATCACATGCAGATTGACCCCGGCATTCATCGCGAAGGCCCGTAAAAATTCATCAGTCAATTCCTCGTCGTATGTGCCCACAATCCCATCGAGCTTCGGGCCGGTATACTTGTAAAAGGGCCTGCCTGAAAGGTCTAACGCTACCATGGTAAGTGCGTCATCCATGGGAATTGTTACATCCCCGAACCTTGTTATGCCAGATTTTTCGCCGAGTGCCTGCTTTATCGCCTGGCCGAGAACGATACCCACATCCTCGACAGAATGGTGATCGTCGATCTCCCGATCGCCGGCGCAATGAAGCATCAGGCTGATCCTTCCGTGCTTCGACATCGATTCCAGCATGTGGTCAAAGAACGGCACGCCGCTGTTGATCTCGGATTTCTTGACGCTGTCGAAGATTACTTCAGCAGATATGTCAGTCTCTTTGGTTTTTCTGGTGACTGAAGCCTTTCTCTCCATCATTCAACCGCCTGGCAATTAAGTCTTAGTATCGTGTGTGACGGCTCACCTGCGGCGCAGGAGGTTCCCGCACGTGTAATCAGTAATCAATTCCAATGCTGAAAATAATTTTGTTATCTTTGAGCGACTTTTTATCAAAGGGCCAGGCAAAGTCAAGTTTTAAAAATAAAACAGGGAATATTGCGGCTCTGATCCCTAATCCGAAATCAATCTTGAAGTCGTCAAATCTTCCTCTTTTGTCAATGAACGAAAAAGCGCCTGTCCAGGCGGCTCCGGCATCGGCAAACAGGACAAATCCGATACTGCCGGCAGCGCCAGATTGCGGCATGCCGAAAGTCCTCCAGGCGCCCGGCGTCAGCCAGAGCTCGACGTTAAAGAAAAACATGTTCCTGCCTGATATACCGAGCAGATTAAAGCCCCTGAGGCTCGTACTTCCGCCAATATGGTAGCTGATTTCGTCGGGCGGGAAGCCGAGTATCGTGCCGCCGCTGCCACTGAAGGTCAAAATCACCTGTCTGGCCGGATTGGCATGGTAGCGAAGATCACCGGTGATAGCGGTCCATGTACGGCTGCGGTTGAAACCGAGCCCCTGTTCGAGAAGAAGGCGTCCCGTTGTTCCCCTCACAGGGAGCATTGCGCCCCGAACGCAAGAGTCATATTCAGCCGATAATGAGATCTTGCCCATGCCGGCAGTGTAATTGTCACGTAATTCCATTTGCCTGAATCTATTTTGATATCCACCCGCTTCTATTCTGAGTGCAGACTTCCAGAAGGGGCCACAATGAAACGTCACCGATGCAGCACCGCCGTAGTATGCGCTGCCATAAGCGCGTACACCCGGTGTGATGCCGCCTGCCAGGAGATTGCCGGCTGCGAGCGAGGCTGCACTCACAGGAGACGCCTGCCTGAAAAGGCTTACTCCCAGGTGCCAGCCCTGGATGGAATAATAATACGACAGGTCAGCGCTAAGGTCATTTTCCGTGCATTCACGCATGTATTGACCGGTATAAACAAAACGGTGGAGAGAGAGGACGTCCGCCATCTCCAGCTTTAGGGCAACGGTTGATCCGGCATCGGATACATCTGCCCGGATCTTGCCATGATTCGGCATGATCCGCGTTCGATAGGTGCTGAATATGTATCGATACGTGTTCTCATACGACTCACGTAAACCGCTGTCACAGGTACAGCCGCGTGCCGCAGTATTTCCGGTTCCACTCTGTTCGATTGTATATTCGCGCAGCTCATATGTATTATCCCTGTTTATTGAACAGACGAATCGCTTGCCATCAGGATGCCAGCATGGATGGAAGGCTCCTGTCCGGTTGTTTGTCAGCCGGCGTTTTTCCCTGGTGGCAAAATCGTACAGCCATACCGCCGGGAAGCCGTCCGCATCGCTCACATAGAGCAATTTCCTGCCGTCCGGAGAAATGTCCGGCTGGATGGAGTTCCCGCCAATACCCGCAACAGGGATCCTTGCGCCGCTTTTAAGATCGACTCGGAAAAGTGAATATTTGTCAGAATAGATGTTGCCGGAGCCGTTCCAGTTCGATGAAAAAATCACGCCGGTGCCGTCCGGCATGACGCTCGGGCTTGTATCAGAAAAGGCATCGTCGGTCAACCGTCTGAGGGAGCCGTCAGCGAATGTATACGTATAAATGTCTTCGGCGCCTCCGGCGAACCCGGTAAAGACTGCGAATCCGGCGTCATGCGACAGAGAGGCATTCCGTATCGCCATGAATGGAAGGGGCCGCGAGGATACGATGCGCCCGGTTGACGTATCGGCGAAGACAAGCATCTGCCGGCCGCGCATACCTCCTGCGATGAGAAAGCGTTTTCCATCCCTTGACCATGACACTTTGGTTGCGCAGGATATAATCCTTCCGATGTCATTACACGCTGCAGTATCCCTCGGTGAAAATGTCCTTGTGATGAATCTATGTCCGTCTGTTATCAGGCTGGTTATTTTTAATATCGGGATCCCCTCTCTGGTAAATACGTAGGCAATTCTGCTTCCGTCCGGCGACACGGCTGGGATCAGGTAGTCCCGGGAGCGATCCTCGCTGAGAATACGAGTGGAAGCGTCAACCGGTTCTTCAGCGCCGCAACAGTCACGCAGCTTTTCAAGGAGAAAGGCCTTCCATTCATCATCCAGCTCTTTGAGGTGCTTCCCTGTCGCAACCTTCATAACCTGGTCAATGAAACCGAGGTCGCGAAAATCACGTATCATTTCTCCGAAGGCATCGAGGCCATAGCGTTTTTCGATAAAATAAAAAAAGGCCTGGCCGAGAAGACGGGCACGAGCGGCATCTATCGAGAGGTTGGCGGAAATATCCAGGATGCCAGTGACACGCCCCTGCGCCAACAGCTCATGGACCAGGGCCCCGGCACGATGATCAAAGCCGGCTGCGAGATATTCGGCCATCCCTTCTGCGAGCCAGAGCGGCATACGAAGTGTTGACAGCGTGGGAACGATTTTTTTGTTTTGCGCAATGATAGATTGCTGAAACGAGTGCGCCAGGGCGTGATTCAACCGCCGGCGATATTCCGGGTAGGAACCCGAGAATGGCACCGCAATAGAATTGTAAGGATACGCTTTCTCACAAGAATGAGGCGCAGAGTGCCGCCCGCTCACGAAACGACATCCTTTTATGGCATTTAAAGCGGGATCTATGATGAGCGGGATTGTATATGCCGGTTCATGACGGAGGATGTTTGCAAGCCGATGATATTCGTTCTCTGCTATACTCGCTGTGCGGAGCGCGAGGTCTTCCCTTCCGGCCTGGTAATGTATTTCAAAATGCACGGTGGACAATGTCATCCAGGTGGCAGGCCAGTAATTGACATCGCTTTTTAGAGATGGATGAGCTGATGCGCCTGGAATCAGGAGAAGGAATATAAGTATGGACGTAAGTCGCAGATTCAAAGAACCTGGTCGTCCTTGCCGAGAAAATAGAGCGACTTTATCTCTTCCGCCGACACCTTTCCCTCATGAATGACATCAAGAGTTCCTCGGCTTATATCGACAACGGAAGGGAGCGTATGCTCCTTGCAGAATTCCTCGATGATAAAAATGGTGTTGATTTTCCCCTCGTATGCCTTGATAAGGTCCTTCTTGAGGTAGATCGGGTGCTTGCCGGGTAGCTGGCATGATGCATTGATAAGGGGCCTTCCCACGTTATCAATAATCTCCTGCTGGTATCTGCTCTTTGGCATCCTCACCGATACCGGCACGCCTTTTTTCCGATGGTTTTCAACATAGACGACCAGCTCTCCCGGCCAGATCCTGTGGAGAAAATCGAACGCAAGCTTGTCAATTGTAGCGACCTCGTCGAGCATCTTGAAGGATGATATCATTCGAACGAATTTATCCTCGTCGTACCCGATGATGCGGCTTATGGATTCCCGGCATTCAGGCGAGTCCAGGGCAACAAGACCGTAAATCATGTCAACCGGCATGAGAACGGTATTGCCGTTCTGGATGTCTGCTGCGAGACGGTTTGATATTGATGAATCGATGGTTCCGTCTTTTTTCAGCTTTTTTATTATGATAATTTCAGTTTTCATCATGCTTCAATCATCACGAACCGGAATCATCGCATCAGGCCGCAAGACGTTTTACGGAGACTGTTGCTCCTTGATACGTATCCCGCACAACAGCATGGTTCCCATGACCAGTAAAGATATAACAATCCAGATTATTCTCAATGTTCCGAGATCGAAAATGTAAAATGTTTCATCATTTTTTTTATTGGAGCTTTCGCGGGTTCGCGTATCGAACCCGCGAAAGACTATTATTTTTTCATTCGGTCCCGTATAACCGGACGTTACCATGTCGGAATCAGGATATACTCCGGCGCGATAGTTATCGAGGATCTTCCGGAGCCTGGCGTTTCCAGCTTTCAATGATTCTGCACGGGTAATGATGGACTTCTTTTCATTGTCAAGCTTCATCCTCTCGAGAAGCCCGCTTTTACTGAATATAAAAAAGTAGGCCGACGAAAGGATGATGGCCACGGACAAAAGGAGCCATCTGTAACGCTGTTTACCCAATGCTGTAAAACACCTCTTTCCCCGAGAATTTTGCCATTATTCCCAACTCCTCCTCTATGCGGAGCAACTGGTTGTATTTTGCCAGCCTGTCGGTGCGTGAACCGGATCCTGTCTTGATCTGTCCCGTGCACATCGCGACCACCAGGTCTGCTATCGTAGAATCTTCAGTTTCGCCAGAACGGTGCGACACGACGGCTGTATACCCTGCGCGTTTCGCCATTTCGATAGCCCGTATGGTCTCGGTAAGCGTTCCTATCTGGTTTACCTTGATCAGGATGGAATTGGCAACACCTTTTTCAATTCCCTGTTTGAGCCGTTCAGTATTGGTTACAAAAAGGTCGTCACCGACAATCTGGATTTTTTTCCCGAGCCGGTCAGTCATGATTTTCCAGCCTTCCCAGTCATTTTCGGCGAGGCCGTCTTCAATGGATATGATCGGGTAATTTTTAACCCAGTTTTCATAGAAATCCACCATCTGTGCGCTGTCACGCTCGCTTTTATCGCTTTTCGAGAAAACATATTTTTTCTTGGTGGTGTCATAGAACTCGCTTGAAGCGGGATCGAGTGCTATCATGATATCGTTGCCGGGCTTGAACCCCGCTTTTTCAATCGCCGTCATGATATGCTCGAGCGGCTCCTCGTTCGACTTGAGAGAGGGGGCGAAACCGCCTTCGTCTCCGACGCTCGTCGAGTAGCCCTTTGATTTCAGTACGGCCTTAAGCGAGTGGAATGTTTCCACGCCCATGCGAAGCGCCTCGGCGAAATTCTTCGCTCCCACCGGCATGACCATGAATTCCTGAAGGTCTACATTGGAGTCGGCATGAGAGCCGCCGTTAAGAATATTCATCATGGGCACCGGCAGTTCGGTAGCATTGACGCCCCCGATATAGCGATAGAGCGGTAGTCCCATGCTTTCCGCAACCGCCCGGGCGCACGCCAGTGATACGCCCAGAATAGCATTGGCGCCGAGTTTGGACTTGGTTGGGGTCCCGTCCAGCTCGATCATCACGGTATCGATCTCCACCTGGTTTGCCGCGTCCATCTCAATAACCGCGCCCGAAATTATTTTATTGACATTATCAACGGCCTTTAAAACGCCCTTGCCGAGGTATCGCTTCTTGTCTCCGTCGCGCAATTCAACGGCCTCGTGCTCGCCGGTGGAAGCGCCCGACGGTACGGCTGCCCTTCCGATAAAGCCTGACGAGAGCTCAACGTCAACTTCTACGGTCGGGTTTCCCCGTGAATCGAGAATCTCCCGTGCATGGACATCAGTTATAATTGTCATAATTCCTCTCCTTGGTGCGACAGTGAATTCATCTGTCACAATAAAATCAGTCAACTATATACTAAATCAATATGATATATATCAAGCAAAATTTCATGAATTATACGCTGGTTTGTCTGGCGTGTGCGGAGATGATGCTGCAGGCGAATAATGCTGCGTCAGTACGCTATGCAGAGCAGGTAGGCGGTTGAATCGCAGGTTGCGGTGGTTGAAGCAAAGCCATTGGCGCCGACCTGTCCAAGTTGAGCGGGATCCATGCTGCTCCAGTTCTGGCAGTTGTAGTCAGCATTAAAACTGCCATCGGCATTGCTTCCCGACCACCATACCATGCCGCCTATGCCCACCGCTGTATCGATGCCGGTGACGATATCCCCGTCAAGCATACCCAGCCACGAATTGGCGATCACGGACAGCTGCATTGTCGGGGAGACGCCGACAACGGGATAATACCAGAATTCGACTGGCAGAGTAAATCTGAGCTCGTCCAATTGGGACATGCTTATAAAACCTCTGACGGTGGAGACCTTCAGGGCGGCCTGATACGCCAGACCCTGGTTGTTGCAATAATCGTCTACGCTATCCCTTCCCCCGAGATCGCCATTGAAATTTTCAATCGGGTAAATGTAAATAACCGTTTTCGGGGCGAGGCCCAGTGTTGCAAGGGTATGCATATCAACCCTTTCACAGGTGAGAAATCCAAGTGATGCGAGGACCATTATGATTGCAGCGATAATTCGTCTCATGATAACCCTGCCTGACGCATGTATTAATGTATTACAGGCAAGCTAAAAAATCTATACAAAAATTTGATCCGGAACGATTTTTTAATCGGTTTCAGCCGACGTTCCGCCATCAAATTTTGTTTTCCTTTTGCATCTGACCACGCATTTTTCTTTTATGACCCCTGAAAGACCCGCGCACCTGCTTTCGCAGATGTCTTTCTCCTGGACGCTGGCGGCATCTATCTTATGGGGAGTAGAGTTTCCCTGTTCGCTTTTAATATCAAGGCAGATCCTGATGCAGCGGACCCTCTCCAGCCCCTGGTATGAAGCGCACCGGTCTTCGCAAGCCTTCATCTTTTGTTTAACGGCATTCTCGCCTACCGGTCGGTTTTTCTTTTTCGTCCTCATGCAGGTGTTTATGCAGCGCGCCCTCGCCTCTCCTTCAAGGGGAGCGCACTGAGCGGTACATGCATTGAATAGATCTGAATTACCATCAGCCTGATCCGGCCATATGGCAATGTCCGCGGCAATGCCAAGAGCAAGGAGGATAATCATATTGCGAAATGTAATGTGCATGGGCCTCTCCTCCGGCTTTTTCATGTTATACGTGACATATATAGACCTGCGGCGGCCTGGTATGAGCGCTAAAATATAACTCCAAAAACCTCATCAATATTTTTGAGAGTTGATGAGAGCGACTTTGTGTCAGCGGCAGTAAATCCATTTTTGAGACCAATTAACTTTTTCAATATGCGATACATTGCGTCAAAAGCCGTTCCGGCGTCAAGATCATCATCCATGGCGTCATCGAATTCTCGCCGCAGCGCCGTGATATGTGAAGCAATTTCAGGGTTCCGACTTTTACCCTTTCCCGGGTAACCGGTCAGTTCGTGTGCAATAGATCTGAAATCTGCGATCAGAGCAGATGACTTTTTAAACCGGTCAGGGGTATAATTGAGGCGCGAACGGTAGTGCGTGTAAAAAAGGTAAAATCGCAGCTCTGGCGCGGCGAATTTCCGGCGAAATATATCCTCGGGATAAACGATATTACCCCTGCTTTTCGACATTGGCTTTCCATTAACTATAAGATGCTCGCCGTGCATGTAGTAATTCGCAAAGGCCCTTCCCGTATACGATTCCATGATCGCGATGTTGTAATCATGATGGCGGTAGATATTGTCAATTCCGCCGCAATTAATATCGATTTCACCGCCCAGATGTCTGATAATGATGGATGGGTCCTGTATATTCCACGATGGTCTTCCCTTGCCGATGCGAGTCCCCCAGGTCGAGATGTCGCCCTCCCTGTACCCGTGCCAGAGTATGAAGTCTCCCCGGTTCCAACGGTTTCCCCGGTAGGTGTCGCGGCGAAACCTGGCTTTTCTGCGTGGCCATTGTTTCATGTCGAGTCCATAAAGCCTGCCAAATCCTTTGTGAGTGAGAGGATCGAAAAAAACATCACCATTATGCCAATACGCATGACCGGTATCAATGAGCCGTTCAATCAGACGGACTGCGGAATCGACGCATGCAGAAGAGCGTGCTGTTTTTTTAGGGAGACGTATTTTGAGCTTTTTCGCCTCCTCCAAAAATATCTTCTCCACGCTGCCGGTGATTATGTCAATGTGTTCGCCTTTCTTGACCGCCTCAAGTATCGTCTTGTCCTCTATGTCGGTGAGGGGCATGGCGCGATCGACTTTATAGCCCCTGTATTCAAGATATTTCTGGAGAATATCCTCATACATGAAAGTACGGTAATTGCCGATGTGCGGCCGCTGGTATATGGATGGACCGCAGGTAAAAATCGTTGCCGCGGAAGGATCCCGAGGCACGAAAGCCTCTTTCCGGCGAGTCATGGTGTTATAGAGCATCAGCATGCGTGGTCCTCGTCATATATGGTGCGACTGTCGTGTTAAGCGTGTCGTTTATCATACTGTGCAATAATAATCATCATGAAAAAAAAGTCAATAGAATCTGAATTGGATCAGCATTTCAATGTCTTTGGAATATTTATTAATTGACATTCTTGTCTCCGCCGATTTTTATTCGTACTTGATCGCCATGCTTAAAAATATCTCTTTCATCGCCGGTGACCGCGCACTGGAAATTATCAGGGACGAGGGCCTGAATCCTGACCGGGTGCGTGTCATCCCGGGAGCGGCCGGCGGCCCCAAGTGGCTGGTGCTCGGCGGCATCGACCGAATCCTCTTTGGCACGATCTTTTCAGAGAGGAAAGAACCGTTATTCCTGCTGGGATCATCAATCGGCTCCTGGCGTTTTGCAGCGATTTGCCAGGCTGATCCGGTAAAGTCAATCGATCTTTTCGAGGAAGCATATCTCGATCAGCATTATTCGAAATTTCCAACGGCTGAAGAGGTTTCAGGCGCGAGCCGGGTCATACTTGACCGATACGTCCATGATGATGCCGTGCAAATGATCCTGAAGCATCCGTACCTCCGGCTCAATATGCTGGCCGTCAGTTCCCGGCACATTTTCAAGGCGGCGTCCCGTCCTCCTCTCGCAATAGGGATGGTTCTGGCAAGCGTGTGCAATATCATTTCGCGGCACATGATGGGGCTTTTCTTCAGTCGGACCCTTTTCTATGACCGGCGCGAAGCGCCACCGTTTTATGACATGAAGGGCTTTTCTCTGCGCCGGGTTCCGCTCGACAGGAGCAACCTCAAGCCTGCCATAATGGCATCGGGCTCTATTCCTATGGTGATGGACGGCGTCTCCGGCATTCCCGGCGCGCCGGAGGGCGTGTATCGAGACGGCGGCATGATTGATTATCAGCTTGATATCCCTCTCGACCCCGATCCTGACCGCATTGTGCTCTTTCCTCACTACAGCGAATCTGTCATCCCCGGATGGCTTGACAAACACCTTCCCTGGCGAAAGGCGAAAAAATCAAATATGCGGAACGTCCTTATCGTGTCTCCGTCAAGGCATTTCGTCGACAACCTGCCGTATGGGAAAATACCAGACCGGAATGACTTCATGAAATTCTCCGGACACGACGCGGAACGTTTGACATACTGGAAGAAATCGATCGAGGCCGGCAGGCATATGGGAGAAGAATTCTACGAAGCTCTTCTTTCGGGTAAGATCAGAACAATGGTCAAAAGATATCAGCCTTAGAGATTTTCCCAACAGGTTTGTCACGCGTTGGAAAAAAGCTTTTCGGCATGCGGATTCGGGAAAAAACGTTGAAAACCCTGATAGTTTTCGCTCGCTCAACACTTTTTCCCGAAGCTTTACCGGCCTATCGGGATAGCTTCTTAGTGCTGTACCGCCACAGATCCCGCAGGATGGAATAAAAAGCCCACGCTGCCGGTTAAGGGACACGCGTGGGCTGGACTTTCAATAAACGTCTGTCAGCAACGCTTAATTTTCTTTGAGATATCCTTTTTTGATATTGTCGTTTATCATTTTATTGTACTTGGATATTTTTGCGCTCTCGATATAATCCTTCTTCTTAACCATTTTCGCAAGGCCCTCAAGTGACTTGCCCGGGATACCCTTGATTGTTGAGTTCGCAATACCGATAGGCACGCCCTTGTCCAGGTCCGGATCTATGGTAAAAGTCACGCGCGTGTGTTCGCGGTCAATCCACTCGAGAAGGAAGTGCGAGTAAAAAGTAGGCATCCTGACCAGCTTTTTCCCGGAATCGTAATCCATCTCTTTTGTGGATACAGCTGTTATCTCGCTCTTTCCATTCGGGTAGTCAAGCTTGACAAAAGATTTGAGAACCATGTCGCGGTCTGTCAGAAGCATGACGTGCTGATGGAACCAGACTATAAACGTGTCGTTCTTATCATCTACAACTTTCAGGATTTTTGTTTGCGTACAGTCTTTCATCCACTTGTTATAATTTTCAACGTCCCGCAGCACCATCCCGATGACTTCCATCCTCGCGGGAATGACTCTAACTGCCCGTGCGGCGATATATTCTTTGCCTGCTACCGGGCTTGTGTAAACCATTGAGCCATCCTTGATTCCTTCTGCCTTCCATTGATACTTTCCGGCTGCATTGATGTTGCTGCCTGTAAAGGCAACGGATGCCATGATAACAGCGATTAGACAAGAGACCCTCTTAAACATATAAACCTCCCCAGGAATTATTTATTTTTTGATAATCATCAATTTGCGGTCCGATTGATTATCACGTGAGCGGGCACCGATCATACAGGCCCATTGCTACTTAATATTAAAAAGAATACAAAATTATGCTCCTCTAAATGTCAAGCAATAAACTGACACGTCAGTTTCAATTTCCTCCATGCCGCACGGAAAATATACGGCATGTACTCATTTGATTTTTACATCTGTTTGACCCGAAAAGAGGGTCCAGGGTTCAAAAAAAAATAAATATTTTTCAAGACCTGGGAATATTGGTGTCGACGATGCAGCCCTTCCTGCTATGACAGCCGGAACCGGATGGCGGATTACTCCATCATTGAAAAATAATATTTTTCTATCATGTCAAAATTGTTTTTAATGTTGCGCGCCCCGGTGATTATATTCATATGCCCCGGAAGGAGATATTCTATATCAAGCTCTGACATTCGTTTTATGCTTTCAATAAGCTGTTTCCCGTCTCCACCGGGGAAATCAACCCTGCCAACGCTCTGCTCGAATATAAGATCTCCGCATATGAGCGCCTTTTTTTCTTTCCAGTACAGGCATATCGATCCGGGAGAATGACCGGGTGTAAGGTATATCTGCAGGCCTGTCCCCGCGACGTCCCATACTCCTTCGCGCAGCACAATATTAAAATCTATCTCGGGGAACGGCATGCCGAACATCTGAAAGAACGCGGGACCGATTTTATTGTAAAAGGAAATCTCATCCTCATGCATTCCTATCGGGATCTTTTTTTCGGCAAACGGCAACGAACCCTCGAAGTGATCCGGATGCGAATGGGTGTTTATCACATATTGTATCGATGAAGGATCCAGGCCGTCTTTTTTCATCTCTTCGAAGCGAACGTCAAGGTAATCCTTCAGGCCGGGGTCAAATAATATATTCAATGGATCCCCGAAATAGAACATGTTAGCGTTATTAACAAAATATCCCTTCCACACATAGGCATAGATGCCGTCACACACTTTCATCCTTTTTCTCCTCTCTTGATTCGCGGAAGCGGCCAACCCAGCCGTTCCATGACGATTTTTATATCATGCCACACCTCGCGCTTGAGGGGGCTTGAGTCTCCGCCGTTTCTGAGCAGGTAGCTCGGGTGGTAGGTGGGCATAACCGGAATGCCCCGATATTCTCCCCACCTGCCCCGGATTCTGGTTATCCCGGACGTCGTTGCCAGCAGGAATTTAGATGAAGGGCTGCCCAGCGCGACAATTACTCTGGGTCTAATTATATCAATCTGCGCCATCAGATACGGGACGCATGCCTGCAGCTCATCAGGATCTGGCGGGCGATCGCGCATCAGGTTCATGTCAACGGTCGGTCTGCACTTGACCAGATTGGCGATATATACCTCCGAGCGAGGCACCCCCATCCCGAACTCTATTATGCGCGTGAGGAGCTCGCCCGCACGCCCGACAAAGGGCCTGCCTGTAATGTCTTCCTGCTTCCCGGGGCCCTCGCCGATGAACAGCACTTCCGCGTCGGGATTTCCTTCGCCAAATACGGTCCGGGTGCGGGTCGTGCACAGCCTGCACTTGTCGCACCGCTCCACTTCCTCCGCCATACCCAGGAGGCGGCTTTCATTCGTTTCCATGATGACACTATTTATTATATTTTTTATTTGTCAAATAATCCTGCCCATTTTATCATGAAAAAACTTGAAACAACCGGAAGGAGCCCATCGATGGAATATTTTGACTCATTTAAGACGAAAAATGGCGTCACGCGCCTGCCGGGCTTTCTGTTCAAAGAAGCACATCTGTCCAATGTGATGGTAACCTGGGTGGAGATGGAGCCTGGATCGGTCCTCCCGGAGCACAGCCACGCCCATGAACAGATAAGTCTTGTTGTGCAGGGCAAGCTCGAGCTGACGATTGGCGGGAACACCCGGATCATGGAAAAGGGAGATGTGGCAATCGTGCCGTCAAATGTTGTTCACAGCGGGAGAGTGCTTGATGTATTCACCATTGCCGTGGATGCATGGAATCCCATTCGCGAAGACTACATCGCGACCCATTCGTAAGCGGGAAAGAGCAATATGAAGCAAGGCGGAGAAGATCAAGATAATCGCTTTTACGAAGACCGAATGGATGATCCTGAACACGTGCAAGAACCGGATCCGGAGGACTTCCGAGATGAGCCTAGGCGTCCGCCGGGCCCGCTCGCTAAATTTCCATCGTTTCACCATGCCATTCCGGCACTAATCGCTTTTTTTATTTTTTACCTGGCAACTGTTGCTTATATGAAATATCCGGAAGGCGACTATCTCTGGCTCAGCGGCGAAGCCTTTTTCCATCGTCATGAATACTGGAGGGTTGTAACCGCTCTTCTGACCCATGCCGACCTGCATCACCTCATATCCAACGCGCTGATTTTTCTTGTTTTTGGATGGATGTTGAAATCCTATTTCGGCATGCTCGCCTTCCCCGGCCTCTCCTTCGGTATAGGCATTGTGACCAACATCCTGACAGTGTTGCTCTACAGCCCTGACATACGGCTGGTCGGCGCGTCAGGTATGGCATACGGGATGGTGGGATTATGGCTTGTCTTTTACATACGTCATGATACAGACCACTCCATCCCTGTTCGTATATTCAGGGCTATCGGCTTTTCATTGATCATGCTGATACCGACCACCTTTGAGGCGCAGGTAAGCTATCTTGCCCATGGACTCGGGTTCCTTTTCGGGTGCATGCTGGGCTTTCTGGCCCTGCCTTGCATCCGCCTCCGTGACCCCAGGTAGGCCCATGTTAAAAAAGATCGAATCTTTTAGCATTTTAACCCGCAATTAAAAAATAATTCTTGTAAAATTTTTCGTGTATTTCTGAACTAAACGAGAATTTTAATCATAAATGTGAGATGGCAAGAATGTATGGCGAAATGCATCTGTCACGCCGCGAACTGAGGTCGCTAATGGACCTGGGAAAAGCTCTGACCTCGGAGCTTGATCCCAACAGGCTCTACGGCACAATCCTTAGAAAGCTGTCGGAAATCATCCAGGCTGAGACCTGGTCATTGCTTCTGTATGACCCGGACGCCAGGGAACTCCGCTTCAAATTGAGCGTTGATCTCAATATTGAAGAGATAAAGGACATCAGAATAAAATCCGGACAGGGTATAGCCGGGCGGGTTGCCGCCATTCAGGAGCCGATGGTGGTTGAAGACGTCAGAGACTGCCAATACTTCAATGACCAGATTGACCTGATTTCAGGAAAGATTACAAGATCGCTCATATGCGTCCCCCTGGTTTTTGGGAACCAGACACTAGGAGTCATCGAGGCTATCAATCCCAGCAGGACAAGCAAAAAGACACTCTCTCTCTTCATGTTCTTCGCGGATTATGCGGCAATCGCTGTTGAAAACACCCGCCGCTATCAGCATATACAGTCCCTGGCCAATAAAGATGACCTCACCGGCCTTTTCAATACACGATATCTCTATCATGCCCTTGCGGAGCTGTTTGAGACAGGCAAGATTTCGGGTTCGCCTTTTGCTCTCGTCTTTATGGATCTTGACAATTTCAAGAAAATCGTGGATACATATGGTCACCTGAACGGCAGTCAGGCCATTCAGGAAGTCGCGACAACAATACGGGATTCACTTTCAGGGAAGGCGTTCGGTGTCAGTTATGGCGGCGATGAATTCGTTATCGTCCTTCCAGGATGCAATAAGAATCAGGGCATACTAAAGGCTGAAGAGATACGCTCTCTGATGAGTAAAACAAAATACCTTTCCAACAAAGGTATTTATGCAAACCTGAGTGCGAGTTTTGGTGTGGCCGCATATCCGGAAGACGCGACCAACATTACGCGCCTCCTCTCTGCCGCAGATCGCGCCATGTTTTACATAAAAGACAAAGGTAAAAATGCGGTCGGTTCTATGTTCTGATTTACAGGCTGAATACTCTTATTCATTCATCAAGAAGCTGAAGACGCTAACATTCTTCAATCAGCAGCACCGCTGCGGCAATCACTGTAGTCCACAGACCGTTTTTGTTTCCCTCCGCAGACTGGCAAATATTCCTGGTTTTAAATATATGACCGCTCGCGCGATAAACCTGCTTCCGCTCGTCCCATGCCTGGTCGGAGTCGAAGGGAATACCCAGTGTCGATGCGAGCATGGTTGCTGCAAGGTCCTCTGCGAAATCACCCGATAATTTCGCAACCTCTCCGAATGAATGATGCTCTGAAAGGTATCCGTAATTTTCCTGGTCGCGCGGCATGGCTATGCCTATTGCCGCAGAAATGAGGCGATTCGGTTCGTTGGTTTCATTGCGGGCCATGACGCAGTACGTGATCTGACCCGGACGAAGCATTTTAGTCCCTTCCTGTTTTGATACAATTTTACATTTAGGAGGAAGAATGCTTGATACATACACGAGATTGCATTTTTCAATGCCGGCATTTCTCAATGCAAGCTCAAAAGAAGAAAGCTTATTTTTATGTACTCCGACGCCCTTGGTCAAAAATAATTTGTTTGGTACCATGCACGACCTTCTTGTAAAGTTAGAATGACAATATAAATTAATACAAGAACAAAAATGACAAGAATTTTTTTAAAAAAAACGATATTTAATCACTCCTGCCATTACCGGGGCATGATAGGAACCTTGAGCGTTGCAGTTGTCCTTTTATTCTCGGAAGTTATCACGAAATCCTGGGCCGTAGCGCCCATGTTTTTCAGCATCATGGATATCAGTATTATTCCCAGTCCGGCGCCCTCATCAACATCTGTATTTACATCTTCTTCGTTTTCAGCGAAATATTCCGAAATATCGTTATATCTGCTCGCACATGCAAGCTTGTAATCCACGTTGTTTTTTTCTCGCTCCGTCATGCCGACAGGATTTGTGACGCTGATGTGAAGACACTGGTCCCCGTGCTGTATGACCACTTCCGCCCTCATGTCCAGCTTTCGTGCAAGTCGTTCAAGATGCTGCGCATTTTCCCTGCTCAGTTCAAGCTTGAATAATTTCAGTGCAAGCTCGTAATCGATGATGCTTTCAGAATCATTTTTCGGGGTGTATCCCTCAAAATAAATATTTTTAAAATTTGCCTTGACGGCATTTATAAGAAGCTCCTTGAGGCAGGTGTATACCGGAGGCACCAGGTCTGGCCTGTTATACTTGTTGAATATAAGAGCAAGAACCTCCTTCATGCGATGTTCGACATAATCGCTGACAGAATAGGCAAGGATCCGTATCTTTTTTTTCTGATTTATCGCTTCATCCAATGTCATGGCAGATCATGTTTTGCACGAGCAACTGATTTTCTAATATCGAATACGATCCTGACAACCTCTGGGTTAACGCAACAGCTCAAGACTGTACTTTGCCACAGATATATAGCATATTACTCGAGCTGGTGTCAATACTATTACCAGTCTATTCTCCTGGCCACCTCGCTCATAATCTTTTAGCGAGTCATCCCTCGCCGATTTCCCTGGGCGCCTATATATTCAAATTAATATTTATAACTGCCAATATTGTAAAAGGAATATATGTGATATGCCGATTATATTATAAGAAGACATAACAATATTGTATTTAATATAATACACAATAACCCAGTATTTTTTACTATTCATTATTTAATAAATATTTATTAATTTTAATTTTTTACTTTATTATTCATAAAAAGTGCTTTAAATTCAGCTAAAATTAGTATTTTAATTATTGGAATGAAAAAGAACATGACTAATAACAAGATCTTCATAGAATTTCTGTCTGACAACATCTCACAGAAACAATTATTCGATTACTTTTCTAAAGAAAAGATAAAACTCTTCAAACAAAACAAAATTAAAACAACGATCATAATTTCTTCTGAGCCGGTTGATTCACAGGCATATCTATCAATTATTAATAATTTCAGCAGGGCCGGGATCAGGGTCCTCAGCCTGTATTTTAATCCTGATGATCTACAGCATATTGACATATTGAAAGGCGCCATTGTTGACTTTGACAACGCCCTTAACAGCGGCGCATGCCTTCTTATATCATACCGTACTAAGTTTACTCTCCCGTTTTTGGCATGCTATCATATTTATAAAGGCAAATCCGTTCCTGAAGCCGTTGCATCAGTACGGAATATAAAGAGGGATTCTTCGGAAATGAACCTGTACCTGCAGGTGCTGGAGCGTTTTGCTGCGCGCCACACCCTCCCTGTCGCCAAAAACGCGCAGATACGTAACGCTATAAAAATAGCTAATCCCTCCGTATATGAAAAAGCCGTCCCTGGCGGATCAGGCGCCGCAATAGCGACTGATATTTCTGTTACACCGCTTCCCGCACTGAAAGCGAAACAGAACGAACGCAAACATATTGATTCAGAGAAAAAATCACGCGTTGACACTGCCGAAGCTGCCGCGCAAAAATCCGATAAAGGGGAATATAAGAACGTTATTCCGGTTATCGGCAAGGGCCCCTTCTACCGGTCCATCCGGTTTAAATTAATATCGATCATATCGATAATTATTATGGCTTCTCTGACGGGAATGATTTTCCTTGCCAGCTATTTTTTTAAGAATGACAACCTGGTGCGGATCCAGGAAAGCAATTTGCAGATATCCGAAGTCATCGCTCTGAAGATAAAATCCGAGATTGAGAAATACCAGCTCATCGGCTCTGTCATGCTCAAAGAGAAGGATCAAAGCCTCACCGGATATGAGAACCTGATTACAAGCGGCAGTCAGGAATTGTTTTTCTCCGGCATACTGGTCAAAGACCGGAAAACCGGGCAATCGCAATTCATACGGACCTTTTACAATGCGCCTCTGATGAACAAGTACATCGTGTCCCGCAATGACCTCGCCGCCTCTCATGAGTCATATCGGGAAATATACGATCAGTCATTTTCCGGCGTGACGGCAATAAACAATGCGTCTCAGCTTCTCAACAGCCCGGTCTTTGTAATTTCATATCCCCATGAAAAGGGTCTGGACGGAACAGTCAATTCAGTCATGGTCAGCTACGTGCGGCTTGATAATATTCTTAAAACCTTTACCGTTAAAGGAATTACTACTATATACATGGTGAACTACAAGGGTGATGTGATCGCCCACCCGGATAAGAATCTTGTCAAGTCATCAACGAATATGGCCTCGGTTCCCATCTGTGCCATGATGATGAAGAGTAAAGCAGACAACGGACAGACGCGGTATCGCGATGAAAGCGGCATCTATTACCTCGGCTCTTTCAAAAAAATCGATACCGGCGGGTTTGGAATAATCGCCGCAGCAGAGGAAAGCAAGGCATTCCAGGCCGTTTACGATATTCAGTTTCGGAACATCCTTATAACCGCCATGATCCTGATCGCGGCGATAATGATTATATTCTTTTTTGGAAAGACTATAACCAATCCGATAATCCGCCTTGTCGGCGCGACCAAGAAAATCATCGAGGGCCAGTACAGGGTTGATATAGCGCCCACCTCGAAAGACGAGATCGGCGAGCTTACCAGCACCTTTATTGAGATGGGAAAGGGTCTTGAAGAAAGGGAAAAGATCAAGTCCGCATTTGGTAAATTTGTCAACAAGGAGATTGCTGAAGCAGCGCTGCACGGCGAGCTTCGTCTCGGCGGCGAGCGGAAGACCGTTACCATTCTCTTTTCCGATATACGAGCCTTTACCGCGATATCGGAAAAACTCGAGCCGGAGGAGGTTGTCGAGTTCCTGAATGCGTATATGACAAAAATGGTCGCGTGCGTTGAAAAATCCGGAGGCGTGGTAGACAAGTTCATCGGTGACGCGATAATGGCGGTATGGGGAACGCCGATATCAAAGGGCAACGACACGGAAAACGCGATCAATGGCGCTCTCATGATGCGGAAGGAACTGATAGAATTCAACCGCGAACGGGGCGGTCCGCGAAAGCCGTATATTCGTATCGGCTGTGGCATCAACACTGGCGAGGTCCTGGCCGGGCAGATCGGATCTGAAGACCGCATGGAGTATACCGTGATAGGCGACCCGGTCAATCTCGCTTCGCGCATTGAAGCCCTCAACAAGCCGTTCGGGACCGATATCCTCATAAGCGAAGACACATATAAACTGATAAGAAATATTTTTGCAGTTGAGAAGATGAAACAGATCCGCGTTAAGGGAAAGATTGAACCGCAGCAGATATACGCGGTGCTCGGCCGCATGGACGACCCTTCACGGCCGAAAACCCTGCCTGAACTCCAGGCCCTCATCGGGATCGAAGTTAAGGATATATCTGAAGAGGCGCTTGACGAAATGATTAATCGCGGCGAAGAAAAGTATGAGATTATCGAAAAGTGATTTTTTTATCATCATACTCGGTCTGTCCCTTATTGCCGGTCTCGGGTATCTTCTCTATGCCGATATAACGGCTGCCTCCGGTCCAGGCAACACGAAAAAAATCGGAAAGATAACGGCGGCGAGAAACACAACAGAGCGAAAGTATTCCAGCCGTGTCGTCTGGGGAGAAGTCTACAAGGATTCCGTACTCTACAATTATGACACCGTTCGTACCGCCGATCAATCGGAGACCACCATCCGCCTGGATGACGGCACGGAAATAACCCTCAACGAAAATAGCATGATCCTTCTTGCGCTTACCGAGGACGAAGTAGATATAAAGTTTATCCAGGGCACCATGAACGCGAAGCAGAGCACTTCGGTGTCTGACACCGCAAGAAAGGTCATCATTGAATCTGGCGATTCCAGCGTGTCACTGAAAAACGGCGACGTGAGCATTTCCCAGGATTGGGGCGATCGCCTCCAGATGACGGTTAACCGCGGTACCGCGGTTCTCAATACCGGAAAAGAAGAAAAGCTAATCAACGAAAACCAGAATATAATCGCGGAAAAGGAGAGTGTGCGCCTGTTCGATCTTACCATCAGGCTAATCTCTCCCGAGAGCGACGCGTACGTGGATTCCGGGGGCAGGCAAACCGCAGTGGATTTTTCATGGGAACCGCTGGATGGCAAATACGATACTTCTCTCGAGATCGCGAACAATCCTGCTGTAACAGAACCGATTATAGCAGATAAAGTCAGGGGATCAAAGAAAAGAATACCCCTTGCCGACGGCGTCTACTTCTGGCGCGTCAATGCCGTTAACAAAGACACGGGCAAGATTGAATCGAGCGAAATACGCAGGGTGACAATCTTCAATAACAGGCCGGTTGTGCTCATATCGCCAGCCAATAAAGATGAGATACGTTTCCGCGATGAAAACCCGATGATAGACTTTCTCTGGTCAAAAAATGAATCAATATCGCGTTACAAGCTCCTTGTTTCCGCATCGGCAGATATGTCCGCTCCCCTCGTCAATACCGTCGTAGAAGGCAACAGAATTGCTTTAAACAACCTGGGACAGGGTAAATATTTCTGGAAAGTAGCCAACATGAACGATGCCGAACGGATAACAGGCACGGCCGAATCTTCTGTTTTCAGCTTCATTGTGACAAGGACCGAAAAGATTGAGCCTCCTGTTCCGGTATACCCGCCTGAATCCAAAACTGTCCATCCAATGATAATCGTGCAGAAAGGACTCACGTTCAACTGGATCAACGCTCCCCTGGTCAAGGAAACAGAAATATTCCTTGCAAAAGACAGTGATCTGAAAAACATTATATTTACCAATAAAGTCGGTATGAACAATGTTACTTACAATGGCAGACTTGCCGAAGGTGATTACTACTGGGGCCTGAGGGGCGTTATGAAGGACGGTTCAATGACAGATTATTCAAGCATACGTCGATTCAAGGTTGTCAGGACAGGAACAATTAGCCTCATAGAGCCGCAGGACAGGGAAGTCATCATAAATAAAAATGTCGAAAGGCTATCGCGTGTTGATTTTTCATGGTCAAAAACGGAACTTGAGGGAACATACCGTCTCCAGCTCTCAACTGAAAAATCATTCGGCAAGATACTCAAAGAGACATCAGTTCCCGATCTTTCTGCTGAAATTCCGGATATCAGGGAAGGACGTTATTTTTGGCGTGTTGCCCTTCTTGATGACCGTAAGGAGGTTCTTGTCTCCAGCCCCACTCATTCATTCGAGATAATGAATGTACTGGAAAAACCCGTGCCCATATCGCCACTCGCGGGCTCTTCTGTGGAGATGCTAAAGAAAGAGACCCTCAATTTCTACTGGAAGCCCGTTAAAGGCGCGAAATATTACCGCATTGGCATTTATCAGGTCAAGGGCCTGATGCAGTACTCGATAGCCAATCTTGAGACAAGGAATAATTATTATGTTTTCAGCGACCTGTCAAAACTTGATGTCGGCAAATTTCTCTGGACGCTTCAGGCGGTCGATATCGATCCAGCAACCAATCGTGTCAGAAGATCGAGTGAAGAGATAAAAATGGGATTTAACATTAACCTTGATATTAAGGGGGACATAAACCTCAATACCCCTAACATTATGCACACAGAGTAGCCATGATGAAGATATGTAGCACAATTAATGCGGCAGTTATTATCTTTGCATTGTTCTCATGGTCGGGTACTATTGCCCATGCGCAGGAGAATGATAAAAAAGAAAAATCGTTGCGCATCAAATGGGCGACAATTGAAGGGATTGTCAAATTCAACGTGCAGATAAAGGATGAAGCTGATACCCTGCTCGTTGACAGGACGGTTGAAACCAGCTTTATCGATTTTCTTCTGCCCCCGGGAAAATACAGGATACGCATCGGCGCTATCAACAAGTTTCAAAAAATAAGCTTCTGGACCGAGTGGGACGTTTTCGAGATACGCAAATCCGTCAAATCCAGGTTTTTCACGAATGATTATGCGGCCGGGGTCGGGTTGAAGATAAGAGCGGGCGCATCATACAACATGCTGCTGCCGCCATGGAGCACCCAGTACAAAAACACGTCGTTTGATCTGACGCACCTCAATTATATGGGTTCAATAGGGTTTCATTTCGGCAACTCCAGGTACATCTCCCCGAAAAATTTTCTTCGTTTCATGGGCATAGAGCTTGAAGGCAGTTATTGCAATTATGCCGGCAACAACTCGATTGACTTCAGGTCAAAACTCACAAATATCCTCGCAGGACCGGCGCTGTTTATCAAGACACAATTGAATATCCCCCTGAATTTCTATTTCAGATTTGGTGGCGGTGTATCATATTCAAAGCAGGAATATACGAAGCTGAAATTCAAGTTGCCGATAGATGGTCAAATACTGACGCTCGATCCATACGCCAGGGCCGGTGTCGCGATAGAGTTGAATTTTCTATTCGCGCTCAGCCTTGACATCGGGGTTGATTATTACATCATATTTTATCGCGATCAGTTTTTTCAAAGCCTGCGTTATTATGCGATGCTGGGGGTGCGAATATGATCATGCCGGCTTTTGTTCCGGTATGGGGCCCTGGATGGAAGACCATGAAAGCCGCCCGCGGCTTCCTTCACCGCTGGTGAGACATCCCATTTCGATGAGCCGCCTCACTTCGGTTGTTACCGCTTCCTTTTCTATGCCAAGATTTGAAGCGACAAATTCAACGAAAGTTTCGAAAAATTTTCCCTCCCCTTCATGTTGCTCATAGCGCTCAACGAGCTCATCGTTTATCAATTTCATGTTGAAATCGAATGAAATGATATTTTTAACCATGGAGAGACTTCCGGGCGAAAGGCTCTCCCCGCGTTCGTATTTTTTGAGCTCGCCCATGATCATTCGGTTAATTCCCCCGTTGAAATCATTTACGATACGATCGACTTCTTCGTGCGCCAGGAATATTGATTCACAGACCGACTGATTGGCGTCGTATTTGTCCCAGTTGTTTGTCAGTATGCGCATTCCGTATTCATCAGACTTTTCCCTCACTTCCGTACCCGGGAAGGGAGCAAGAATGTGATATCCGTAACTGCTGCAGAGCTTCTTCGCAAAATCCATTGTTTGTTGAACGGTTTCAGGCGTTTCTCCGGGAAGCCCCATTATGTAGGACGCCATGGGCATGATACCGGCTCGTTTGCACATTTCAATTGCATTCTCGATTTTGTCCAGGGTGATCTTTTTCTTTACACGGTCCAGAATCTCCTGGTTGCCGCTTTCTATTCCAAAGCAGAGCGTTGTGCAGCCGGCGGATTTCATAATTTCAAGCAGATCGGTAGACACCGTGTCAACACGGGCAAACGCGGTCCAGTCCTGCTTCAATCCGCGCCCGATTATCTCCTCGCAGATAGCGGTGCAGCGTTTTTTATGAGAGGTGAAAAGATCGTCCACGATGTTAATCTGCCGGGTGCCGATTGTTGACAGCATTTCGAATTCGTCCACGACGCGCCTCACATCAAAATATCTTACGCGCCGTCCCACCATCTTCGAACCGACGCAAAAGATGCACTCGAATGGACATCCGCGCGAGGTTACCATATTCAGCGGAAAATTGAGAGCGCGGTATTTGCTCAGCTGCACGAGATGGCGGGCGGGATACGGAAGGATATTGATATCGGGGATAAAGTCTCTCATCGGATTATGAGTTACCGATCCATTCTCACGGTACGATATTCCGTCGATTCCGCGATAGACCCCGGGCTCGCCAAGGTTCGAGAACAACTCCACCGATGTTATTTCACCCTCGCCCCGCACGACAAAGTCAACGAACTCATTCTCCGCAAGGATGTTCTGGGCATCGAAGGTAACATGCGGTCCTCCCATGACAATAGCCGATTCCGGGGATTCACGCCTGCATTCTCCAAGGATCTCAAGCGCCCTGTTGATGTTCATGGTGACGCCTGTCGCGCCTATTATGCCAGGTTTAAAATCCTTTATTACCTTTTTTATCCTCTGAGGCGAATACGGATTTACAATATAATCTTCAATGATCACATCAAAATTATTTTCAATAAGATATGCCGCAAGAGACATGAGTCCGAATGGAGGAGAAGGTGATTCCTCCATCGGGTAAGGAGGATTTATTAAAAGGATTTTTTGCATTGAAGATATTCTCCTTGATTGAAGAATGAAATAACGATTGAATCAGCCCCGGCTTTCGAAACGGGATTGGCCCAGCGCCTGTAAAACCATTTCTATAGAGCCGGTAACATAGCCGTCCGCACCTGCATCCTGAAAGCGTCGTGTCTGATCCTCTGCGTTCACATTGAGCATATATACACGCATTCCACGTTTTTTTGCTTCGCCAATCAAACCCTGGCTTCCAATGAACGATGCGCCAATCATCTCATGTATGACAAGGGCATCGGCAGCGAACTTTTTGAAGAAATACAAAAATCCTGAACGATACAGGGCGTAGAAGCCAACGATTCCCGGGAACGAAAATGTCGTTGGTGTTTCCGGCAGCAGACTCCGAATCTTTTTTATCAACCTGCCATGCATCGATGATGCCAGTATCAGCTGATCCGCATTGAGTTCTGAGATAATTACAGCGGCAGTTTCAACCGTTTCAGCCGACGGATCGGGGAAATTCAGGTTGAACCTTTGACCAGGATAGGCGGAGAGAACATCCGCAAGCTCGGGGAATATTCCGTCAGCATCTTCACATTCATCATCATCGGCGTTTTCACTCATGAATTGCTTATGCATTCCCCTCAGAGCGGTTAAGGACAGAGAAACGAATCCGGATTTTAACATCTGCTGGTTTTTGAAAACGTCATCTGAATACAGGATGATTTTTTTATCAGCCGTCATTGCCACGTTCGAACGGAGCACGTCTGCGCCAAGCGAGATGGCTTGGTTCATGTTCTGGATTGTGTCCTGTAAACGGCCCGGTGTCCCCCCTCCAGTTGAAAAAATAACCGGCTCGTTTTCAAAAAATTGCTTCATTCACTCTATCCTTGCTAGCGGCTTTAGTATCCATATGATAAAATCAAATCACAGATAGGATATTAGCTGTAAACTACATTTTTTCCTTTTTTTACAGACAAATTGTTAATGTTTATAAAAAACGAAGATTAATAGGCCCATCCGGGCTTTCCGTGTACTATCATAAATTTTATTATACGCAACGAATGCTCATTGGACGGCGATTACCCGCATAAAAAATACTGTTGACAAATTACGGGTGATGATACTGTTTAATATCAGCAATGTACAGGAAGGTAATATCCACATCAGAATGATATCAGATAATTCCGCTTCAGGCGATCGACCAGAAAAAAAAACTACACTATTTAACAGCTTGAAAAAAAAGTTTACCAGAAAAAGAAAAGACCCGCTCGAATCATGCGATTACGAGAAGCTGGACGTCATCCGCAAGGATATGATTCGCGGGATTATAAAACTTCCCGAACTCAATGCGCGTGACATTATGATTCCCCGGGTGGACGTCTTTGCCGTTGATTCGGAGACTGAATTAAAGCCCCTTGTCAAGACCATGTGCAAAGCGGGCCATTCGCGGGTTCCCGTTTACAAAGACACTATTGACAACATTGTCGGGATTCTTTACGTAAAGGATTTGCTCAAGCTCCTGATTGATCCATCAAGAAGGAAATTTCAACTTAAAAAAATATTGCACGAGACATACTTCGTGCCGGAAACAATGACGCTGGATGAACTTCTTCTGGAATTCAAGAAGCGCAACCTGCACCTTGCCGTTGTGGTCGATGAATATGGCGGCATCAGCGGGCTCGTTACGCTCGAGGATATCCTCGAGGAAATCGTCGGCGATATACGCGATGAGTATGACACCGTCGAACTTCCCGAAATTGAGAAGCTGTCAAAGAATACCTACGAAGTAGATTCCCGCATGACTATCGCCGACTTCAATGAAACCCTTGGCCTCGACCTTTCTCAGGATGAATTTGACACCATCGGAGGATATGTGCTTGACCTGTTCGGGAAGATCCCGAAGAAGGGAGAGACGATCAAAGAGGGCCGCATTCAATTCGCGATTAAGGACATCAGCGGCACCATTATCAATCGTATTACCGTGACACTGTCAAACCACAAATAGCGCGGCATGGAAATTCTCAAAACGACCGGCATAGCCCTTTCCTCGCATGTTTCAGGCGAAGCTGATATAATCTGTAATTATTACACCATAGATTCCGGAAAGCGCAAATTTGTCTTCAAGGGGCTCCGCAAGAGCAGAAAGCGTTCGCTTTCCGCGACTGAACCTGGCACCGTGGCCAACATCGTCTATTATCACCGGGAGGACCGGGGATCCTTTATCGTCAACGATGTCAGCATAGAAAAATATTATTCTTCATTCAGCGCCGACCTTAAAAAGATCTTCCATCTGTATTTTATACTCGAATGCGTAGAAAAGACCACCGGTTATGAGGCGCGGGACGAGTCGCTTTTCAGGCTTCTTATCGCCGCGATAGAGGTCCTCTCGAAAACGAATTATCCGGCACACCTCACGGCGTTTTTCACGCTGCGCCTTCTGAAAGGACATGGAATCCTTCCCGATCTCGCCACTTGCAAAATCTGCGGGAAGAAAATCTCATCCCAGTTCACCCTCGATCTCATCGATCTGAGGCCGGTATGCGGAATATGCCTGGCTGATGATCGTGGCGGGCCAGTGCAGGGTAGCGCCCTCCTCTCACGGGACATGATCGTCTATGTCAATGAATGCAATGTAAAAAAGTTCAGCATGATCGATCTTGGCCGCTATCAGGAGGAGGACGTGCTGAATCTTATATTTACGTATTCTCTATTCATGGAGAATTATTTCCACTGGGAACTGAAGTCGAAATCCTTTATACTGTCCGCACGGTATCGATGAGATGATGGTTCGGTACGTCACTTGCCTGCCCGAGACGGCTCTTCGTATTTTAAATCATTGATGCGTCGTTCAATTTTGGCGAGCTTTCTGGTAAGGGTGTCTATAGACCGCTCAATTTTATCCCTCTCCTCCATGAGAATGGCAAGAGTTCCTCCGGGCTTCTTGCGAGCCGTGAACTCGGCACGCACCATGTCGGGGCTCTTTCCTTCGGCAAACGCATCTGCAGCGAGCGCACGCGCCGCTTCATCGCGTATCCCGGCTACGGTCTTCATGTTCTCATAACCGATACGGGGATCGATATCCATCGATCGTATCTTTACCAGCATTTTTGCAGCGCCGCGATGCAGAAGAAGCTCCCGGTCCACATAATCATCGAAGCTGACATTAAGCTCATTACAGAGTGACGCCGCTTCTCCCAGGAGTGTGCCGAGCTCTTTCATGAGCTGTCCGTTTGCAGTAAGATAATTGTTCCTGATCTTTGCGGTAAGGTCAATGAATCGACGGTCAGTTTTGAAGATGTTGGCGTAAAGCCCTTTCTTTTCCGCCTGAAACAATAGCTTGTGAAAGATGTCCCAGAAAGCTATCGTATGAGCCCTGCTGGAGACAGGTATGCTTGACCGGGTATGGTGTATATGGTGTGCGAACTCGTGGATGGCCGTATATATAAGCTGATTGTCATCATTGAAATTCTTGTTGTGTATGATTATTTCCCTCCGGTCAGGATAGTATAACCCATCCACCTTTTTACTCGTTTTACCCGAAAGGATGACGGTAAAATCTTCGGCCTCTGGCTCAATTTTTAGCAGCAGATCCTTTATCTGGTCCTGGTTCATCTGTTTCTCCGTAGAAATTTATTCAAGCGGTCATGAGAGGCGTGAATGAAGGTTTGCCGCGATTGTCTCACTCAATCCCGATAAATTCATGTAACATGCGCCACTTCGCCGTCATGCTTGGAATCAATAGTACCATCATGACCATCGCCGCCGTTGTTTTCCGCATGATAGCCAAGATAATAAAATGCCCGGAATATGCGGTAGGTTACTCTGTCAAGCCAGCGAATCGCCTCGATCTGGCGCATCGCCGTGTCTGCGTCGATGGTCCCGATCGCGGTGTTCTTGAGTATTTCTTCCCGGTAGCGATCCCTTAATTCCTTCATGTACTGCGATGTGCTTTCCATCGCCGTGAGCGATTCCATCTTCTTGAGGCTTTCCAGCCGGATCAGCACCGGCTCGACGTTTTCAGCGAGCATGAGCGCAAGATGGTTCAACCCGGTGTAATTGCGCATGGTTATCAGCTTCCTGAATTCCCAGCACGCTATGATAAGCTGGTCCACATGGTCAACGGCATGCATGATCGAAATGAAGCGCTCTGTGAAGTTTTGCGATGCCCCCTTGACAGTTCGTATCTTTCCAAGAAAGCGCCGCGTCTCGTTCAGCGCCTGACCCGCTTCATCGAGCCTCGTCTTCATTGAAATTGACAGGTACTGAGACGTTATCATCTCGCGAACAATATCGATAGAGGCTATGGTTATATCAATGATGGTGCGACGGATCGTTTCCAGCGCAACGGACGGGATGTTAATAAGCGAGCTGTCGAGGTGCCTGATGAGATAGAGGCCTCGCTCTGGAATGATCCGGGTAAGGAATTTTGAAAGCGGATCAAGAAAAGGGACAAGGATTATTATCCCGAGAATATTGAACGCACTGTGGAAGCCTGCGAGAGTGATGGTATCATCAGAAACGCCAAAAATATGGGTGATCAATCCCACAAAGGAGATGAAGTAGGGCAAAATTATGAACGCGACCGTGCCAGTTATGAGATTAAAAAGAATATGAGCCGCTGCGGTACGCCGGGCCGCTGATGTCGCTCCAACTGCCGCGATCCCGGCTGTGAGCGTTGTGCCGATGTTCTGTCCAATAACAAGGGCCGAGGCCTGGCACAGATCAATGTTCCCTGTGTTCAGCGCGGTCATGGTTATGGCTACCGCAGCGCTCGAAGACTGGGTGATGATGGTCATCGCGACACCAAGCCCGATCAGGAGAAGACGGTTGAGAATCCCGGTTCCGACAAACTGCTTGAGTACGATTAGACCCGAAAGGTCCTTCATGGCCAGTTGCATGATGTCAATGCCGAAAAAGATCAGGCCAAACCCGGCGATAACGATCCCGGCACTTGCCAGCCGGTCCCTGCCGAGCAGGCGCAGGAACGCTCCCAGGCCTGCGATCGGCAGGGCAAATGCGCCGATTTTCAGCTTCATTCCGAGCAATGACACCAGCCAGCCGGTGCTGGTGGTCCCGAGATGCGCGCCGAGTATTATGCCGAGCGACTGCTGGAACGTGATCAGACCGGCGCTTACAAATCCAATTGTTGTAAGAATGGTGGCATGCGACGACTGGACGATGGCCGTGATGCCAGCGCCTGAAAGAATAGATGAGAATGTTCCGCCGGTAAAGCGGCTGAGGATGCGTCGGAGCCTGTCTCCGGCAAGGGATTTGAGGCCCTCGGTCATAAGTATCATCCCTAGGATGAACAGACCGATGCCTCCTATTATGGTTGTTACAAGCGTAAATTTCATGATCAGGAATGCGGCCGTACTATAGCGTAATGACGGCAATTGACAATAGAAACTTCAACCTGAAAATTTATGCAATACATTTATCATTGACGCTGGTATTTTTTAGTGCGAGGGTTCCCAAAACATCTTGAATTTCATCCGCATTGTCCTGATGATGACTCTATGAACAGGCCCTTTTCCCTTTTCAATATAGAGCTTACCAATCACTGCGTCATGAGATGCGTCATGTGCCCCAGGACAAACAACATGAGCCGGCCACTCGGTTTCATGGAGTTCGATCTGTACCGTGCAGCAATCGATGAGTTGTCATCGTGCAACCCCGATTTCGGAGCAAATCAGGTGCTCTGGCTCCATCATTTCGGCGAAAGCCTGCTCCACCCGGAATTCGGCTCCTTCATACGGTATGCCTCGTCCAAAAACATACGCACCGGGCTGTCGGTAAATCCGATTATGCTCAGGGAATCCGTTATCGATGAGCTGCTCTCAGCTGGACTGAAGATACTCTATCTCTCCCTGGATGGGCATGACGATGAATCCTTTCAAAAAATTCGCGGCATTGAAATGGCTTATGAGCCGTCCAGGCGCCGTCTCCTGGATTTTCTCGCCAGGAAGAAAACGGCATCGAGCACTATCACCACAATCCTGTCAATGATAGATTTTGATCTGAACCGGCAGAGCATCGAAATTTTACGCAGCTACTGGGAGTCAATGCCTGGTATAGATCAATTTTTACCCAAGAGCTTTACCACCTGGGACGGAAACGCGCCGGACGTGAATGCGCTGGACAGCGAACGTTCAGCTACGCGAATTGACCGCTCGCGTGTTCGGTGCACCTTCCCCTGGGAACAAATGACGATTACCTGGGACGGAGATGTCGTGCCCTGCTGCTTTGATTATGACAAAAAGTATATCCTGGGTAATATGAGAAAATCATCACTATCTGAAATATGGAATGGCCTTCCAATGAAGCTTCTGCGCGAGGAATTTGATTCGAACAGGGTTGCTAACTCGCTTTGCGCCAGATGCCGGAGGCTCTATATGCCTCCTGAGGATATTCTGCCATAATTTCCATTATGAGAACATTATTATTTGACATATTTGCTGATTTCTGTATAGAAAACAATGTAACAATAGATTTATTGCGAAACTGCGTCTCTCGCTCGCCGGGAAGTCATGGTGAGCACTTTTTTAGGGGCTTCGTCCCTAAAACCCCCTTAAAAAATAGAGTATGGCAACAAATTTAATAATTATGTGCGAGGTTCTATGATCGAGAGGTATTCGAGAAAAGAGATAGCGGAGATCTGGGAACTTGAAAACAAATTCCGGATTTGGCTCGAAATAGAGCTGGCCGTATGCGAGGTCCAGGCGGAAGATGGTCTTATCCCTTCAGGAGACCTGCAAAATATCAAGGAAAAAGCATCGTTTGATGTTGAACGCATTCTCGAGATCGAGAACGAGGTCCATCATGATGTCATAGCCTTCCTCACCGCCGTGGGCGAAAGGGTCGGCCCCTCGAGCCGATATATCCATTACGGGCTCACATCGAGCGATATCGTCGACACCGCCCTTTCTATACAGCTCCGGCAGGCGGGAGAGATCATCATCAAGGGCCTTGACCGTCTTATCGTCTCACTTAAAGACAAGGCGCTAAAATACAAAGACACCCCGTGCATGGGACGTTCCCATGGTGTGCATGCCGAGCCGACCACCTTCGGGGTAAAGATGGCTCTTTACTATCAGGAATTCAGGCGGAACCATGAACGACTCGCCAGGGCCATACAATCAGTCTCGTTCGGAAAATTTTCCGGAGCAGTGGGGACCTTCAGCAATATATCGCCCGAACTCGAAAAACGGGTATGCAGGCGCCTGGGGCTTGAGCCGGACCCCATCTCAACACAGGTGATACAGCGCGACCGTCATGCGGAATTCATGTCCGCTCTCGCGATCTGCGCGGGAAGCCTTGACCAGCTCGCCACCGAAATACGCCACCTCCAGCGGACCGAGGTCAGGGAAGCTGAAGAGCCCTTCCAGAAGGGGCAGAAAGGCTCATCGGCCATGCCGCACAAGCGCAATCCGATTCTGTGCGAGCGGGTCACCGGAATATCACGCGTTATCAAGGCCAACATGAATGTCGCGCTCGACAACATGACTCTGTGGCACGAGCGGGATATTTCCCATTCTTCGGCTGAAAGAATCATTTTCCCCGACTCAACAATAGCCCTTGATTACCTTATTCACCGGATGATCTTTATTATTGAAAACCTCAATGTGTATCCGCAGGCCATGATGGAGAACATAAGCAGGACCGGGGGGCTTTTTTATTCCCAAACACTGCTTCTCGCCCTTGTTGAAAAAGGAATTTCGCGTGAAGAATCGTACCGCCTGGTCCAGGACCTGGCCATGCGCGTCTGGGCCCGCGAGGGAACACTGCATGAGCTCTGTATTGCTGATCCGGTTGTGAAGAAGACGCTCTCTCGACAAGAAATCGATTCCGTATTCGATTTAAAACGTTTTCTGAAGAATATCCCGGCGATCTATGAAAAGATAGGATTGATAACCTGATAAATTGATGGCGATAGTATCCCTGTCCTGCCCCGTAAACCGGGCCTTCAGCTACTTGAACAGCCTGCTGAACAGATACATCAACCGGTAGCGGAGCGTGTCATCCATCGCGTGTATCTTCATCGACCTGCCCCACAGGGTCGAACCGTCCAGAATCTCCCGGGCCCGCTTCGCCTCGGGAGCCGACATCATGTCCACATACCCTCTATCCCTTCTCACCATGACCCTGTCTACATCACCGTACGTTGAGAAGATACTTTCGAGGTTTTCTTCCGTGGCCATATGATCCAGGTTCTCGATAAAAAGCCTGCTGCTCATAGCCGCAAACTCCATGATATAGATCACATTTTATCACGCATAACTTACATACGATTTTTCATGAATAGTGTAAACGAAATTCCTGCTCATCGTGTTACGGCATGGTAAAATAAGACTACCGGTATCCGAAAAATATATTTGACAATGTGTTTAAATAATCGGAGTTTGCATTAACCGGGAGATTGTGTTATCTGCATGCTTTTTTATTAGTGCTATACAAAACCTCCTGGAAACCACAATACTGTTTAGCGGGACTAAATAAACCATGGAAGACAACATAAAAAAAATCGGCGAAAGTCTGTATCGGTTCCAGTCTGCGATAAATGAAAACGGATCCTCAATGGAAGATTACATCAGGGAGCACTATCTTAACAAGTGGCTCTCGGAGGACATGTATCACGTTTCCGCCATCAGGACGACCTTCGTGAATGCAGCGACCAATTTCCTGATACAGGAAGGTCTCTTCAACCTCGAGCGGGTAATGCTGAGCATCATCACCGATCCGCTGGCACACGATATCGAGCATACACCGTCCATTCAATACAAGGGGCACACGTACCTGACAACGCACAGCATGATCTACAGCAAGTTCCTTGCCTGCGCGAACCCGGAGATACGAGGCATCTTCGTCGATTCACCAAATATCAGGCTTGAAATTGAGAGTCCCATGCGCATCCAGCGGGGGCGCTACCTTGCCGACTTTTCACAGATAGACGTGGAATTGAGGAGAAATCGCAATCTCACCCTTGACGATTACTATTATAACCGCGAGAAAGTCATTGAAATTCTCAACGAAGACATGAAAATAATAATGGGCTTTTTCGAGCGTATGATAATCGCGGCCTGCGAAGAAATCAACAAAAAGAATGCGGACAGCCTCAAGCGACTCGGCGTTGTCCTGGAGGTGCCATCGTCGCCCTTCCCTGCCTATCCGAAGGACGCATGCGTCAAGAAGCATGGCGCGCGCCATTACGAAGAAAAAACCGGTGAAGAAAGCTCATCTCAGTTTTATTGGATCACGGGCCTGCTTCGCGAGAATTATGACCTCGTGTATCCATACCTTCTTCCGCATGAAAAGAAGATTGATCTGCAGCATATATCCTCCGCGAACATCTTCAATTACGACATCCTGGCGAAAAGCATCGATGCCCGCACCGGCAAGCATTCGCCCGCGATCGAGATCCTTTCAGGCGCCATCAGGGAATGGCTCTTTGAGCCGATCATCGAGCGTATCATTGACAACAAGGTCCTCCCGGCACGCCCGGTCATCAGAGACGGCAATATTGAAAACATTAACGAGCTCGGCGGGTATGGCCCGTTCCTCTATTTTACTCACATGAAAAATCCCGACGGGAAGCAGGTCTTCCCTGAAACCATGGGCGGGGGTATAGGCGTCGAGCGTGCTCTCTATTCCATCCTGCGCGGCGATCGAATCGCAAAAATCGACGATATAACGTTCTTCGGTAAAAATCCTGATTCTCATCCGATTTATCTTTACTAAGGTGTGATATGGGCGGCGATATTAAGCAAATACTGGCAATGCCGGGAGACGGCACGGCAATCACTGTCAAGGGATGGGTGCGCACAAAACGCGAATCCAAGGGCGTGACCTTTCTCGAGATCAATGACGGCTCTACAATAAAAAATCTGCAGGTGGTGATCGACGACGATAAACCTGGCGTTATAAAAGCACCTGGCGACCTTACCACCGGCAGCAGCGTGGTGGTGAGCGGGATGCTGATACAATCCCCCGGCCAGGGACAGGCGGTTGAAATCAGCGCCGATCGCGTGGATGTTGTAGGGACGGCGCCAGTTGATGGATATGCGCTCCAGAAGAAGAGGCATTCGTTCGAATTTCTCCGTGAGATTGCCCACCTACGGGCGCGAACCAATTCCTTCGGTGCTGTCGCCCGCGTTCGCAGCGCCATGAGTTACGCGATCCACAGTTTTTTTCAGGAACGCGGCTTCATCTACGTTCACACGCCCATCATTACCGGCAGCGATTGCGAGGGGGCCGGGGAGATGTTTCAGGTCACCACCCTGCCCATCGAAAAACCCCCGCTCATTAACGGACAGGTCGATTATTCCCAGGATTTTTTCGGCAAGAAGGCCTCCCTGACCGTCAGTGGACAGCTTGAGGGCGAAACGTACGCCTGTGCCCTGAAAAAGATATATACCTTCGGCCCTACCTTCAGAGCCGAAAATTCAAACACGTCGCGCCACCTTGCCGAGTTCTGGATGATCGAACCGGAAATGGCCTTTTGCGATATCCATGGGAACATGGATGTAGCGGAAGAGTTCCTCAAGTATATTTTCAGGCATATCCTTGAACAGTGTCCCGATGATATGGAATTTTTCGATTCGAGGATCAACAAGGGGATCATCGACAACCTGCAGCACATCGTGACGAGCGAATTCAAGAGGATCACCTATACCGAGGCGGTAAACGAGCTTGTATCCTCTGGAATGACGTTCGAATTCCCGGTCTCATGGGGCATAGATCTTCAGAGCGAGCATGAAAAATTCCTGACGGAAAAGGTTTATCGCCTTCCTGTTATAATAACCGATTATCCGAAGGCGATAAAGGCATTTTACATGAAGGTCAACGAGGACAATAAGACGGTCCGGGCAATGGATATCCTGGTGCCACGGCTCGGTGAAATTGTCGGCGGGAGCGAGCGTGAGTCTGACCACGATACCCTTAAAGCCAGGATACTCGAGTGCGGCCTCGATCCAGACGACTACTGGTGGTACCTTGACCTGAGGAAATTCGGCACCGTTCCTCATTCTGGCTTCGGCCTCGGTTTTGAGCGCCTCATACAGTTTGTCACCGGGATGCAGAACATCAGGGACGTGATACCGTATCCTCGCGCGGTAAAAACGCTCGAATTCTGATCGCATCTAGCCGATTTTATATTACATCTTATGAACCGGATTGATCAGAGAACAATCCGTGCACTACCCCGGCAATTCCCGTCATTGAAAGGAAGTACGAGCTGTCGGTCAGGCTGATTGTCTTCCTGCATTTCGAGATTCGATACCGAGATTCCCAGGAGCCGTATCCTTTTCATGCCGGCCTCTGTTCTGGCAAGCAGATGGCGTGCGTGCATGGATATGATGTCGGCATCGTCGCAGGGATCGTTGATGGTAATGCTCCTGGTGACACTCGAGAAATCAGCAAATTTTACCTTGAGTGTTATGGTTCGTCCCTTCGTTTCATGGCTCTCAAGCGCATCCGCAACCCGTCGGGCAAGATGAGCGAGTATATCCCGCATGCGATCAATCTCATCGATGTCTGTTTCGAGGGTAATTTCTTTACCGATGGATTTTCTTATAGAATCAGGCTCAACAGGCCGATCGTCATGTCCGTGTGCAATGTCATAATAGTAGTGACCGACCCTGCCAAAAATTCTGCCAAGGTCATCTCGCGGGACCTGCTTGAGATCGGCGCCTGTTTGTATCCCGAGCCGGATCATCTTCTTTTCCGTTACCCTTCCTATGCCGAAAAACTTTCCTATCGGGAGCGCATCAATGAAGTCGGCGGCACGATCAGGAGGTATCACGGTCAGACCGTCAGGTTTTTTATAATCCGAGGCGACCTTGGCGAGGAACTTGCAGTATGAGACTCCGGCCGAGGCCGTGAGCATTGTTCTCTCAAGAATTTTATTTCGTATCTCCTTTGCGATAAGAGTCGCTGAAGGTATTCCTCTCTTGTTTTCCGTAACGTCCAGATAGGCCTCGTCAAGGGACAGGGGCTCAACGAGATCGGTATATTCATGAAATATTTCGTTGATTTCGTCGGATACCCTCATGTACTCCTCGAAGTTCCCGCGAATGAACACGGCATGCGGACAGAGCCGTGAGGCGATACGTGACGCCATTGCTGAATGGATCCCGTACCGTCGCGCCTCGTACGAGCATGCAGCAACCACGCCTCGGCGGTCAGGATCGCCGCCTACTATGACCGGTCTGCCTTTGAGCCCGGGGTTGTTCCTCTGTTCGACTGACGCGAAAAAAGCGTCCATGTCGACGTGTATGATCTTTCTGTAAATGCCCCGGTCGATCATCGCAATCCAATCTTTTTAAATTCGGTTTCAGGATCCAGACGCTGCTTCCGCCCTGCCGTTTCAGCAAGAAGTCGATCGGATACAAGCGCTGTTGCAATGACATCGGCCTTGCAATAGGCCACGAGTGTTTCCTTCGCACTGATGTCTCCATACTGCCATCTGTGAAACAGGTCGACCGCTTCAAAGCCGTCAATGCCATCTATATTGGAGGGCCTGCGAATCCCCATCTGTCGCTCAATCGATTTGAGCCCTCCCCTGTATCCCAGGTGCCAGGCAATCCAGCGAAGATCGAGATGAGGGCGATCCAAAGAGGGTATATTGAACGTCTTTTCAATAAAGGGAATATCGAATGCCTTGCCATTAAAGGTAACAATGAGTTCGGCATCATCGGCATAGACCAGGAAGTCGTCCAGATTCTCGCCGTAAACGAAGGAATAGAGTTCACCGCGGCAATAGGCGGCTATGACCGAGGCATGGCACGAATACCGGGAGAGCCCTGTCGATTCGAGATCGATGAACGCAGCGACGTCAAAGTATTCAGCAAGAATACGCCACTGTTCCGCAGCCGGAAACGATGATGTGAAATACCCCAGATCATGAGAATCGAGCGCGCCCGCGCTTTCCCTGAGCTCGCGCATGAACCTCTTCCGTCTCCTTCCATTGAAGGGAAGATCATCCTGACGCGAGATGCAGTCTTCCCAGGTGTGGAACCCGGATCCATTAAGGACCTCTGCCGTCCTGGGCCCGATTCCGGTAAAATGGCGAAAACAACCATGTATCAATGAAGGCGCTCCCTTTTGTCCCTGAGAATGCGTGCCGCGCGTCCAAGCTTCTGGAGAACCCGTTTTTTCTCGATATCTTCGGGCGGGGCAGAAAAATGTTCAATCGGCTTTTTGCTGATTAATATATCCGGTATAACGATTCTCTTTTCCAGAAGCGCGGCGAGCAGGCTTGCGGTGCATTCCACCGCCGCGTTTGATTCGATCAGAAACTCCTCCAGTTCCCTGCTGTCAACACCGGGAGGAAGGGGCGGGACGCACGAAGGGCACCCGGATTCGCATTCGCAGTTGTCCATCAGGTCCCTGCAAAACCGTAATACCTCTTCAATGCGCTCAAAAACCCGCTCTGCATATCCGACACCGCCTTCGATCGTATCATAGAGATACAGTGCGCTTTTCCACAGGCCGGGATCCGCCTCGTAGAGCGAGATATCGGTATTTATGTCCTTGATGTCTGACATGCAAAAGACCGTTGACGCATGACGCAGGATATAGCCCAGGCCGTAATATGCTGCGCCGCCGATGAGCTTGTTTTTAGCGTCCATTGACGCGCTCCACTCCGGCGGCGCCACGATGTTGAACCCGGTCGTGTCGTATTCAAATGCGGCGAGCGTTATTGGTCCGTACCCGATATTTTCATACGTGCGTTCGCGTATCTTTTTATAGAGCTTGGGCTGACGGTTGACCCTGATAGATCCGAATTCGATCCGCGCATTGTTGAAAATGTGCACACCTTCAGACTCGACAAGATCGACCCTTCCCTCCCATACCGCCTCGGTGTAGTAATCCACTTCAACCGGCTCCACGCGGCAGAGCTTTTTATCCAGATCAAGGTCCATCGACATGTATTTGCGTCCGAGGTGCTGGTAGATGGCGTCTTTATACAGGGTGCCGCGGGCGCCGATGGGATCGAGCTCGCCGATCACCTCCGTCCCGCAAAAGATCTCGATATTGTAATCGGTCATGCCTCGTATATTTACCCCCCGGGCCGGATAATCCTGGAGCGCGTATCGCAGCGCGTCGTGGTATGGCACCACGACTTTTTCATTCCTGAGAATGTTCAGCGCTTCGTTATAGATTGTGTCATCAAAACCGTCTTCTGTTTCTCGCAGGGGATGCTCCTGCGCGGCACAGGGGAGATGTTGGAGTATGATATAGGGATTGTCCGGGTTCAGAAGCGCTTGTTCAATGGGCGTATTCGTGATAAAGTCAGGGTGATGAACGAGGAACTGGTCGATCGGCCTGTCCTTGGCAGCATACACGATGACCGGCGACTTTCCCTTTCTTCCAACCCTGCCCGCCTGCTGCCAGAAGCTGGCGATAGTTCCGGGATGACCTGACAGGATGCACAGGTCAAGATCGCCGATATCAATCCCCAGCTCAAGTGCGTTCGTCGTGATGATGGCGAGAATGCGTCCTTCGGCGAGGTCGCGTTCAATGCGGCGTCGTTCGTTCGGAAGCAGCCCGCCGCGATATGGCTTGACCTTTTCCCGCAGTTCAGGATAATCATCCGCAACGGCGCGATACAGCCGCTCCACCTCCTGGCGCGCACGGCAGAAGCATATCGTTCGGATATTGTTGCGTACCGCCTCACGGATGAGCGGGATTGAGACCGATGCCGGACCTTTCCGGTACACTGCGTGGCCGTGGCTCTCCTGCAGGGCGGGATTTATAAAGTAAAAATACTTTTCTGGCTGAGGAGAAGAATCATAGTCAATTACCTTGAAATCACGGTGGAACAGGAGACGGGCGTGCTCCTCCGGATTCCGTATTGTCGCAGAAGAACAGACGAACACCGGATCGCTGCCGTGAATAGAGCAGACGCGCTGAAGCCTTCTGAAGACGTTGGAAACATGCGATCCGAACGCGCCCCGGTACATGTGTACTTCGTCGACAACCACATACCTGAGCCTCGAGAGAAAGCCGCGCCATTTTCTGTTATGATTCGGGAGGATTCCGCTGTGCAGCATATCAGGGTTGGTCACGATGAAATCAGCTGAACGCTGGATGCGCTCTCGCTCGTCCCGCGGCGTATCGCCGTCAAATGTACCCAGCCTGCCGCTCCTGTCCACCACGCTCATAAGCTTGCCAAAGGTCTTTTCCTGGTCGCGCGAAAGGGCCTTGGTGGGATAGAGAAGCATCACGGTAAAAGGCTGATCTGATCGTATGTATTCGTTAATTATGGGAAGAAAGAACGACAGTGTCTTACCGCTCGCTGTCCGCGACACGATAAGGGTATGGATATCGCTCTCAATGGATCGAAACGCCTCAGCCTGGTGTTCATAGAGGCGGGTAATGCCCTGTTCGGCCAGAATATCCCGTATCTCGGAATTCACGTTATCAGGAAAATCGACATAAGAGCCCGGAGTACCGTTTACAGTAAAATTAGCCCGGACGTCCCTGGTGAAACTGGATTCGATGAATCTTTTAATACGCTCCATGTTGTCTGACCTCTGGTTCAGGTATTCGCCGGCATATGAAAATGACCATTACGGTCATAGCATACACGATATAAATAATATGTCAACAAATGTTTGCTATATTTATAACGGGTATCAAATTTGTTGCTGGTCTACATATATCCAATTGCGAAGTATTAACGGGCTGAGATTGCCCGTTACTAAAATTCATTCAACCAGTATCTCAAGATTTCCGATAGTAATAACAACAATACAGATGAGAGGAAGCCCCATGCATCAGAAACGTTTTTCAGGGATGAGTGTCATGCATTATTCTGAAATGGTATGCTCTGCCGTCCAACTCGGCGTAAGTCTTGATGATCTGATGTCAGAGACGAGAAAGTATCACGGACATGATTTCAGCAACAGGGTGGAGAAAGTAGTAAAAACCATTATATCGTGCAGTTAGTCCTCCGGATAAGCCGGCGGCAGCGCATTTGCCGGCTTCTCTATTCATTAGCGAATATTGTTTTTTCCTTCCACGACCCCCGCTCGATTCTGCCATCTCTGTGATAGAAAATACCGGTGCCGCATATCTGGTTGTCTTTCCACTGGCCGATGTATCGGTCCCCGTTCGCCCAGGTGTAGGTGCCGAAGCCGGTTCTCTTTCCCCTCACCCACTGACCGGTATACACTGACCCCTCGCTCCATTCGATTGTTCCATTCCCGTGCATGGTTCCATTATCCCACTGACCGGTATACACCGAACCGTTTACGTAGCGCATTATTCCCCTTCCGTGAGGAATAAATCCCTTGATCCGGTTTCCCTTGAACCAGCCCTTATACCTGCCGATGCTTTCGAAAACACCGAATCGGCAGCCATCGGAGGTAACCAGATGCGGCATGAGGGATGATGATATCAGACGGCCATCTTTGAAAACAACACGCTTCCTTTCCCCGTCCGCATGGGTATACGTCCCGGTGCCGTGCGGCACATCATTCGAGAATTCGCCTTTGTATTCTGATCCATTGGCGCCGATGAACCTGCCCGCGCCATGTTTCCGGCCGTTCATCATGGCACCGATATATTTTGATCCATCATGATAGACGATTTCTGTTATCAGATCATCTCCCGGCTGCTCGCTTCCGTGCCCCGGCGCTGCATAACCAGCCATTGTGAGAATGACTAGAAGAGTAAGCCCGCAATTTTTCACGTCTTTTCTCCCCACTGCGGCAATCCCTGTGCGGAACGGCCATGGACATTACAAGCGACAGATAACGCTTTTATTAATTATCGGGTTACAGCCGGAAGTTTATAAGGAGTACGGGGTTGAATCCTTTAAAAGTGGCAAATAGTAAAAAAAGACAAAAGACCCTTTTTTTAAAAGGGTCTTTTGTCTTAAAAAAATTTGTGGAGGGTTTTATGAAAATTTACTTTACTTGGTTTATATGTTGACTCAATTTACAGAAAGTTACAGCTTTTTCAAAATAATAATAAAATTTTTTTTCGCATGCAACTTATATATCACGCGTTATCTTTATCCGGTTTAATTCGCTAATCTTGCCTACTAGAATCTCATCTGTTTTTGCAAGCCTCTGTGCCAGTGTATGAACCATCTTTGCAGCAAAAACAGGGTTTTTGATAAGAAATTGCCTGAGCATTTCAACACTGTCGATATATGCCAGCTTGACATTGCCAATAGCAGTTGCGGTAGCGCTTCGCGGAATCTTGTTAAAGAGCGATATTTCACCGAAAAAATCCCCCTTTTCCAGCTGGGCGACTATAACCTTTTCTATCTTATCAGACAGGGATATCTGCACCTTCCCATCCAGGATGATATACATGCGCGTCTCCACCTTGCCGGCTTCGATTATTTTCTCGCCATTTTGAAAATAAACTATGCTCTTCGCCATAAAAGTCCGGCCTCCTGGATTATTGTTGCCTATGGGCAGAGTGCTTCATCTAAATTATCGATCAATTTAATGATAACGTGAAGAGATATTCTATTCAGAATCACTGTTTTGCAACTCTGCTTTCCTTCCTCCTGTTCGGGCCCTTTTCAGGCATTGTTCACAACGCTCATCACTGCACATCTGGCATGCAAAACAGTCCCGGCAATTGTGCTTTTTGGCATTCATCTCAGGGTCTTCCGGAATAAAGATTTTTGCCTCAAGCCCGTTAATTCGTATAAACCCCATATGTCCACTCATGATCCAGGATAAATAAACAATCTAACTTTAACAGTTTGTTGAAAAACAGCAAACTGTCAGCGATACATGGACATATCGCCATTTTTCGAGGTACGTAGCCGAGAAAAATGCAAGGTGTTACTAATTTACTTAGCAACACCGTCCCTGAAAAACTCCAAGGATGGAGTTTTTCAGGAATCTGTTAAGTATATTTTAATATACTAAATTTATTGTGATCTTTCAATACCGTCGCATAATAAAACGGCTTAAAAATTTTGGTGATAAATTATCTATTGACACATTTTTTAAGGCGCTGTATTTCGCATTGATCCGGATGTAGCAATGAAAACCGATATTCCGTCAAACAAACGAGCCCATATTCTAACAATCATGGTTGCGGTCATAATCGCATCCGCAGTATCGATATTCCTCTCTTACCGGTATATCCTCTCACGGACGGTTCGAGACGTTTACTCATATCTGGAAACAATACAGAAGATGGAGCATCGCTATATAGAGCTGATCCCTCTCTATGAAGATTACGCTACCACAATTATAGAAAAACAATTGAGGACAAGGCTCTTCCAGGACCACATGCGAATTGCTCTCGGCTCTGGCAACAAACCGCTTGAGCGTGATGAAGATATTGAGCCCGCACTTGAGAGCGGCAGGCTGGTCAGCCTCGAATCTGGCGCAGACGCGCCGTATTACTTTTACAATGTCAGGAAACTCTATCGCGCCCTGGACCTGGATACGGCCCGCGGCCTCGACAGGCTCGCGCATCGCTTTCAGGATTCCATCATGTCCCGTGGCGATCTTCCGCCAGTGAAGATCGCCATCTCTTCGGCCCTCAGGCCCGCCTCGTACCAGTCCGTCCTCAGGGATTTAAATGAGAACGCCGTGCCGATCACCACGCACAGCTACAGCGTCAGTTTTGATGTTTTCTATGACGATTATTACGTGGTGTTGCCCTACCCCGAGAACGTGAATACCCTGTCTGCGGCCATAATCGAAATGATGCGCACAAGGATCGGGTTTATGCTCGGCGACTCGCTTCGAAGCCAATTCCGTTCGGTACTGGCAGAAACTCTTGTCAGGCTGCAGGAGGAAGGCCTTCTCTACGCAATCCTTGAAAAGCGACAGAAGTGCTACCACGTGACAATTATTCCGGCAGGAGACGTAAAAGCTCCACACAAAGAGCCTGTCACGATAGGCCGATGAAGCGCCGGAAAAAAGCCTCGCGGCCTGCGGAACTCGGACAAAAACATTGAAAACTCAGACAGTTCTTTTTTCCGGCGCGTGAGAAACCTATTGAGATAGACTTTAACAGCTTCTGAGGCGTTACACTACCGGCAGCGATCCGAATATATTTTTGCCACGGCAATACCGGAGAGAAAACCGGAAAGGTGGCTTTCCCAGGAAACAAAGCCGGTTGTCGGGAAAATTCCCCAGATTGCCCCTCCGTATAAAACAAACACGAGGATCGACACAAGGATTTCCTTTATGTTTCTCTTGAAAATGCCTGCGGCAAGAAGATACCCCAGCAGGCCGTACACCACGCCGCTTGCGCCAATGTGGGTGAATTCGGCGCGTCCGATCAGCCATGTCCCGAGGCCTGAAAGCAGTATAATATACAGGATGATCTCAAATGAAAGCCGGCGTTCCATCACCATGAAAATCGGTCCCAGGATGAGGAGGCTTATTGAATTTGTCACCAGGTGGTCCGGTCCGGCATGTATAAAAGGCGCGCACAGTATTCCGATGAGACCCGGCGCGGTGCGCGGTTGTATTCCAAAATCGGCAAGCGGCAGGATGTATCCGAGGACAAGCATCATCCAGAGCACGAGAAGAATGAAAACTACGGTTTTTAATGAATCCAAAACTGTGACCGGCCTGTATGCCCCCATCTGAACCATCCTGCGCTCGTGATGGCGCACTATTGTATTAATATCCCGCGCTGTCAATAATAATAGGATGCTGCGCCGGCAGCAGATGGATCTCCATGTTTCAATGCAAAGATTTTCCACTATTACACTTGACTTTTTTATCCTCATGCCCGTATAATCAGATGCCACTTCATTCTGTTCAAACTGACGGAGTCCTTAATGAAGATCAATGCATTGAAGAAAAAAAAGGTCGTGCTGTCAAACAGCGGAAAGCTTGAGCTTTTTTTTATCGGTGTCGGAAGCGCGTTTTCCCGAAGGCACTATCAGACAAATCTACTCGTCATAAAAGGTAACGATCATCTACTCATTGATTGCGGCACCCGATGCCCGCAGGCGCTCAGCGAACTCGGCATACCGGTCACTGAAATACAGAATCTCCTCATAACGCATTCACATTCGGACCATATCGGCGGTCTTGAAGAGATCGCTATCAACGGAAGGTATGTGTCAAAGCGAAAGCCGCGCATGGTCATCAATGCTACCTACCAGCATTTTTTATGGGAAATGTCACTCCGCGGCGGATGCGGGCATAATGAAAAAACCGCACATACCGTCCTGACTTTTGAAGATTATTTTGATGTTCTTCGTCCCAGCAGACTTCCCGAATACCGTCGCGAGACGCTCCATGCAAAAGTGGGATCAATCGACATAAAAATGGTGCGGACCAAGCACATCCCCGATTCGGCGCCGGACTGGCAGAGTTCTTTCTGGAGCTGCGGGGCCATTATTGACGACCGGGTTCTGTTCACAAGCGACACCAGGTACGACGAAGACCTGGTGACCGTGTACGACAGGGAATTCAACTTTGAAACGATATTCCATGACTGTCAGTTTTTCACGGGCGGCGTGCATGCCGGCATTGATGAGCTGAAAGAACTCCCCGGTGATATAAAGAAGAAAACCTACCTGGCGCATTACGGGGACAATTGGGAGCAGTTCGAAAAAAAAGCCGCCGCGTACGGTTTTGCCGGCCTCGCGCAACAGCACGTGTACTATCGCTTTGAATAAACGGAAAGCCATGGCGAGGGTATCAGCATGACGCGATGCAATACTGGGATAAGGATGCATGAATCCCCGGAGAAGTGCGAATGCCGGTTCAGCTAAACCTGTTTGAGCGCATAGCCCTCCTGCGCCTGGGGAAGGGACCCGGTCCGATGGCAGACCTCATGGGCGTGCTGGCTTTCAAAGCGGTCATGACGGCCCTCCGGCTCGGCTTGTTCGACGCAATAGGCCGCGATGCAAAAACTATCGATCAGATCACCTCGGCAACCGGGACTGACCGCGCCGGCCTCGGTCTTCTTATAGGCGCCCTTGAAAGCCTTGGATACGTGCGCATCAGGCGAAATAAAATCAGAAATACGTTCATGACGCAGAATTGGCTCCTGCACGATTCTCCATCAAATATTTCGGCCATGTTCGATCAATTCAACGACATATCGGCCCGCTGGGAATATCTGGACGAATCCATGCGACACGGACGACCGCCTCGTCTTGGCTACGAATGGCTCGATCAGGACCAGAAGAGATGGGACGCGTACCATGCAGGTCTTAAAAGCGCGGCCATGATGTTATCGCCGGAAATCCTAAAGAGAATTCGAATCCCCCGGACCGCAGAACACCTCCTTGACCTGGGCGGCAGCCATGGCCAGTACTCAATCGAATTTTGCAAACGCTATCCGCGGTTAACCGGCGTGGTGTATGACTGGCCTTCGGCCTCACGAATTGCCATGGAGAACATATTGTCAACCGGACTTTCTGGACGGATATCGTTTATGGCAGGAGATTTTCTGAAAGACGAGCTTCCTGACGGCCAGGATATCATTCTCATGTTCAATACCATCCGTATATTTGATCCGGTCATTTTAAAAACAATCCTCGTCAAGATATGCCGCTCACTCAATCACGGCGGTCTGCTTGTCATCATGGATCATATCGGAAAGGCATCCCCTTCCCGGTTCATGAAGGCCAACGCCTACTTTGTCCTCCTTGAACTATTCAACTCGACTGAAGGAAGGATATACACACATGCCGAGATAGCCGACTTTCTGGATCAGTCCGGATTCAGCCGCACGCGCTACCACGCCATCAATCATTCCCCTGGTCTTGGCATCATTACGGCCACCAAGCCGTGAATATTGATGGATTGCAACAGCTGCAAATGATATAATTATTGCGGTAAACACCCGGTAACCCGTACTATGACACCATGAGAATAAAACTGATACTCGCGGCTTCCCTTCGTGACCCGCTTCGCAAGAATGACCCGTTCATGCCGCTCTCTTTGCCGATCCTGGCTGGAAGCGCTCCCGGGCACGACTACCAGTTCATCGACCTCCTCTGGGAGGACGATGAACGCTTCGACGAGCCCGTGGACCTCGTGGGGATAAGCGTGCGCTATACCGCGGAAAACAGAGCATACGAGATCGCGGATCAGTTCCGCAGGCGGGGCGTCACTGTCGTCATGGGTGGGCCCCAGCCGTCAGTGGTGCCCTTTCGCGCGATCATGCACGCTGATGCGGTGGCGATTGGAGAGGCGGAGGAGCTCTGGCCTGTAATTGTCCGCGATGCAGAGCATAATTCACTGAAAGACTTTTACGTTTGCTCGCCGAAGCCCTTTGATCCGCGGGGACGTACCCTTCACCAGATCAACCGCTATCCCGACCTGAATCACGTGCCGCTGCCGTTGAGGCGCCCCTACAGGAAAAAATATGTTTTTGACACGGTCTATGCAGTGCGCGGCTGTCCGATCAACTGCGATTTCTGCACTGTGACGGAGCTGTTTGGCCCCGGCTTCAGGACCAGGTCCGTTTCGGACGTCGTTGCTGAGATCAATTCGTTCAGTAATTACTATTACCTGCTCGATGACTCCGTGTTCGGGAAGAAGGCGTCCTATGACTACTACCTCGATCTGTACGGGGCGATCTCAAATCTGAAGAAAAGGCGCTTCTGGACGGGACAGGCCAATCTCGATGCTGCGGCAGATCAAAAAGGGAGGGCTGTCATAAAAAAAGCGGCGGAGGCCGGTCTCATATACGCGGCGATCGGCATGGAGTCGGTCAACCCGAAGACCCTTGCCGGATCCGGAGCCATTAACAAAATGGGCGCCCGGAAGGGAGGCGACGTGATCGCCGTCATGAAGGAGCATATCCGGTTCATACAGGACCAGGGCATACTTGTATCGGGATGGTTCGTTATCGGCTACGAGGATGACGATATCGACACCTATTTCCGCACCCTTGAATTCTGCCGGGAAACGAGCATCATCCCGGTTATATTTCCCATAAAGGCGCTCCCCGGGACGCGGCTGTACGAACGCCTGGAGCGGGAGGGAAAACTTGACGACAGCAAGCTGGTTAATTTTGTGCACCCGACCATCAGAGACGCGGATATATTCGATGCGCTCAAGCGAATAGGCGATCGGGGATATTCCTTCAGGGAAATCGTAAGGCGAACCCTCTATCACCTGCCCAGATTTCCCAACGAACGGATACACAGGACAATATTCTCACTCGTGCTCCAGTCGAAACTGCGCGGGGCCATTGACGTGTCAAAGGACGAATTCTATACCGGCGCATGACCGAAGAAGGCCGATACACGCATTTGCCTTCCGGCTTATCTCGTCCTGTTTGCCTCGATATATTCTGCGATCGTGGTTATTGATTTGAGAATGAAACGCGCCTGGTTCTTGTCGTCGATCCGCACTCCGTATTTCTCCTGGAGCGCCATGACAATCTCAAGCGCATCAATCGAATCCAGTCCGAGCACGTTCCCGTCGCCGAACAGGGCATCATCATCCCCCACCTCTTCCGGGCCCACATCATCGATATTGAGCGCGTCAATGATCAGGAGCTTGATCTCGTTTTTTAACGCATCTGGAATGTTTGCCGTCATAGCCTCACCATGTCTTCATATCTTTTTTTTACTCATAGCCAGCAGATCCCTGAAAAATGACTCTTCCGCGTCAGCGCGTTCATATATCAGGGAGCTCAGCTCCCTGAGACGGTCCTGTCCGAGATCGCGCCGCTTTCCGATGCGGGCGGCAAAAAGGGATATCTCGCGCCATCTGTCTCCTATCTCCATGATACGCTTCGACATATCGTGGAGATCCGGGTCTTTGAGACGCTCGGCCGCTTCGCGCAGGAAGGTCGCGTACATGAACCTGAATCCGGCCCCGCCGGTGCCCTGGTCTTCGAGCAGGATGTTTATCTTCATGATTTCGTGAGACAGGTGCTCGGTGTCGCGGGCGAGACGCGGCCAGTCAACGACTTTTTTCGCAAAGAGCCGTATCCCCCTGACCCCCAGGAACGGCATGGGCAGCCTGACCATGTTGAAGGCCGCGCTGCGGATTCCCTTCCATATCGCTGTCCGGTAATCGATTCGCTCCGGCACCGATACCGGATAAAACATGAAGCCGCGCGGCGCGAAGCTGCCCCCGGCGAAGCGGGCCTTCATCATCGAATCCCTGTCGAGCGGAGCGATATCGGGCGAATAGCAGTCGCTCACCAGGTAGACGCCGTCTTTCTTTTCAACCGCGATGATAAAATGGACATTGATATGCACCCGCACATGGCCGGGCAGGTAGTTCATGTAGAAAAAATCAGTCTGGCACGCGACAGGGATCTCCCGGGCAAGAAGATCGTCAAGAGCCCTTTCCCCCGCTCCCGGATCACGGAACTTCTGTTCCCTGAATTTCACCCCGATGCGGCTCGCCATGCCGGTCCTGATCTGTCCGGGACGGTTCCTCACCACGAATGTCGGGAAAGGGAATTTCCTTGATTCGAAATAGCCGAAGAATATGCCGGCGGACATGCCGAACACAAGCGGCTCGGAGATGTCCATTCCCTCGTGCTTCAACAGAGCGGCGACCGTGCCGGACTCGCAGTGCGCCGCCATGGTATGCTTGAACGTCATTTTTTCTCCGTCGCGATGGTATATATGCTGAAATAAGGATTATCTGTTTTCAATTCCTCAACCCTGACGCCCTTCTTCCTGGTGACAACCGCCTGGAACATGCCTGCAATCGGCACGTTGAATACCTCGCAGTAGCGACGCAGCTGCTCCACCGTTGCCTCGCCGAAGTGCTCAGGCGTCATGTGTCGCTTCACTTTCCGGGTCGACAGCTTCACGCGTGACGCCAGCTCTGACGGCGTCAGCTCCTCGAGGACCATGTAATAGGCGATGGGACTTATTTCTCCCCCGCGAACCTTTTCGAGATACTCACGCTCGAGATTGTTTCTCTTGAGCCAGTAGTCATCGAGATAATTCTTCGTGATATAAGAGCCGGTCCGCACCGGTCCGTACGATCCGTCCCTTTTTTCAGCGTAGAGGACAACCTGGTGCTTCCGGTAATCGACCCGTACGTCTTTTTCCTTCATAATGACGCCCCCTATAGCCTGAATCGATGATCGACGCCGAGCGGAACATGGTAATACTTGAACGGCTGCTGCAGCGCCCTGCAGGCAAGGCTCTCCTTGTCGTCAAAGAAGTCCTTGATGAATTCCGTCAGGTTGACCGATATCCCGATAAACACGTTCCGCTCCTTACCCTTTATGTTGAAGGTGCGTTCGAGCTCGCCCCAGGCATAATCGTATGTGGTATACCCGGTCGTGTAATAGCCGATATCGAACTGCACGTACCGGAGAAATTCCGGGATGTTGATGCCGAGGTAGCGGAAACCGGCGAGCTTGATGTTAGCCATAAAGCGCCATCCGCTGTAGTCGTCCATGAACCATTTCAGACGCTGCGGATGCTTCCTGAAATATTTCGTAGGGATGTACTGGGCGCTCAGGCTGACGAAGGCATCGACCGCCGGGAACGCTTCAAGCAGCGAGGCTATCCCTATGCCGATCAGCCCCATGGTAAGGTCGGCATACCCGAACCCGTTCTGGTTTTTGCAGAACCCGTCCCCGATCTCGATGCCGAGCGCCATGAATGTGGCAAGGCCTGCCGAAAAGGCCCATTTCGAGTCCGCGCCGTCCTCGGTGTAGTCATATACGTTATAGAGTATCCTCATCAGCGTGTAAAATGAGAACATGTGCGCGACCTTGTCCGAGCCGCCGGTATAGGTGTTATGCCCGAACCACCCTTCATGCCCCACCCTGAATTTCGTTGTTTTGCCCCAGTCCCACGTCAGGAGGGAAACGACATAGGTGTTTATGGGAAGGGCCGCGAGAATGGAATACCGGATCGATTTTTTCATTATGGCGATCCCTTCCTTTTTCCGGGCAGACGCATCTCCGTCATTCTTCATCACGTCGGCTTCAGGCGCTTTTATATTTCGTGTCGCCGGGACCGCTGCCTGTGCCAGAACGTCAGATCTCATCTCACGTTTTTCCTGCGCGCCGAGCACCACAGGCATGAGAATCAGGCATACACATACGACGGTACGAACGATCATCATGGACTCCATAAACTATTAATAATCACACTCTGTTCCGTTAGGCCAATGAAGCATAGAATAATAAACTGAGCGGCAGAGGACCGTTTGATTTTTCATCGCGTGATAAACCTGTTGAAAAAGGCTTATGACGCGCATAGAGCGCGTTTAGCCACCGCTCTTAATTGACGTCTGGTATATTATGCGGCGCGGTCACGTTGTATTTCTGCATCAATTCGCTTTCTCCGCGTGATGCCTCATTTTTATCGAGCACCACAGTTGTCTCACCCACAAACGAAAACACGAGGTAATCGCCCGCTGCTCTATCGACCAGTTTTTTCATCTGTGTAAGGTTTTTCACGCTTACGCCGTTCACGCTGTTTAGAACCAGGCTGTGGTACTGCTGGTAGCCCTTATTCACGGTGTCGGGAAGGACCCGCGTGAGAACGACCACCCTGACCTCCGGCCCCTTCTCTACAAGCGACTTGACTGAATCATAATAATAGACCAGCCGCTTGTCAGCTTTCTTCTTCCAGTCTCTCCCGTAGAGCTCGAGGTATCCGGCGCTGAGCTCCTGGAAAACCAGGCCGCCGACAACGCAGTAGCGGGGTCCCCGGTCGTGCGATATAAGCGGAATCGCGCAGCACTCGTCCGGAACCGGCTTGAGCGTGAACCGCAGGGTCGTCTGCCGCCTGTCGCGCAGGACCACCATGGAGATCGAATCCCCTACCTGATGATCGAGCTGAACCAGGCCGTAATAGTACAATTTGCCATAGGGCGAATCGTACATGCCGCTGTCATCGATGCGATGTCCGTCGATTGATTGTATGATATCGTTTATCCTGAGGGATTCTCCCCCGCTGCTTATGGCGGGGACACCGGTAACGAGTACGCCGCCGTCACCCGCCGCGACGCCGAAGTAGTCGCGGAGATTAACGTCGCTCCTGAGCTCCACCCCGTCGATCCAGAAAAATGGAACGCCGCGATAGTCGCCGTCGCCCGCGTCTTTCAGCATGCGCAGCACCACGTCTATCCCCAGAACGTAGAGCGTCTTCGATTCGCCGCTGAGCGCCGCCGCGACGCCTGCGAGCCTGCCGTCGATGAAGACCGGCTCGCCGTTTCCGCCTTCGTTCATGCTGGTTGAGAACTGGTACATGAGGGCAGAGCATCCCGGTTCGTAAAAACGGATTGATGCTTTCGTCAGGTTGGCTGAATATTCCTTCAGGCTGCTGAGCGAGTCCCAGCGGTACACGACGGCCGCCCTGCCCGGAATTTTGCCGGACGGTCCGAATTCAACCGGCTTGAGCCCTTTGAAAAAGCTCCTGTCTTTCACCCTGAGGAGCGCGAGACCGCAATGATAGTCCTTGATATATACTTCCGCCTGATACTTGCGGCTTTCGCCCTTCTTCATCACTTCAATGCCTGAATGATCGGTTATCGCATACGCGGATGTCAGTATCATATTGCCGTCAATGACGCATCCGGTTGCGTTCGAACGCGAGATATCACCCATCTGCCAGGGCGAGGCGTAATCGTATTTCTGCGATGTGACGAGCAGATAAACCACGCGGTCGTCCATGGCGTGCGCGGCCGGGGATAACGACGCGCACAGGCCGGACCAGGCCGCCAGCAGTATTATAATATTTCTCACTCGTGCCATCCTGATCACTCTTCCCTTCATCCGGCCGCGGTCATCACTGCAACCGTATCAGCGACGGGATGCTGTATTTTTCGCATATTCTCCGATTGGCCGCATCCATTTCCGAAGCTTTCAGCACCAGGGGAAATGTCGTGCCGTCCAGGCGTATGACATGGTATCCGTTCCTCGGTTTTTTAAAGGCCTCCGGCACATCCTCAAGACGCATTATCTTCACGCCGTTTATCTCATCCACCGCCTTGTCGTGAAGGTCCGTGAGGTAGGTATTGGCCTGGTCCGGCAGCACGCGGTTCAGCACGACGAATTCCTTCCGCTCTGGAAACAGCGCGTCGCTTATATGGTATTGATAATAATAGAGAAGGCGCCGGTCGGCGTTATGCCACCACTTGTCCCATGTCATGAGATATTCCTTCGAAAGCGGCTGGAATACCAGGCCCCCGAAGATGCAATAGCGCGGCATCGTCTCGTATTCATTGAACCATGATATTCTGAAGGGATATGAACGCATGGGATACCTGACGGTGAATGACTTTCCTTTTCTCAGGACGTCAAGGGTGACCGGTTCGCCAACCTGTTTCGTGTCGATTACATACGAGTAGTATATTCTTCCCTGTTTGAAGCGAATGGTGCCGTCACTGGCGATCGGAACGGAATCGATGCCGGTTATAACATCTCCCGGCCGGAGGTGTCCCTCTGCGCCGCCTCCGGGAACTACAACGGTTACGATGACGCCGCTCTGTCCGTCCTTCATGCCGAGATATCTCCTGAAGCTGATGTTTTCAAGGGAATCGGTAAAAGCGCCGAGCATGGGAAATCCGTCATACCTGCCGTCGCGGACATCGTCAAGGAAATGCCTGATGATTGGGGTCGGAATCAGGTAGCCGATGTTGTCGGAGTGTATATTGGCCTGGAAGGCGATCCCTGCAATGGCGTCGCCCTGCATGACAGGTCCGCCGCTGTTTCCCGGATTTATCGCGGCGTCCGTCTGAATCAGGAGAAACGACATGCTTCCGCTGTGGGCGTACTCGCCGATTTCGATCCGCGAGGTCACGCCTTCGGTTATCGATATGCGGCTCCCCCCCATCGGGTAGCCGTACGTGGTCACTTTCGAGCGCAGCTCCGGGAGTCCGCCCAGCGCGAGCTGAACCGTATCCCGGTAAAAATTCGGATCGGAGACGTCGAGCAGGGCAAGATCGCAATCATGCGCTATGAAGAGAATAGTGGCGTCGTATAATTCCGGGTCGCTCTCCTTTTTGACCTGAATATAGGTCGCGTCGGAAACGACATGCGCGTTGGTGAGGATCTTTTTACCTGCAATGATGGCGCCCGATCCGACCGATGTTTCCGGCTCCTTCATCTTCCACGGAAGATTGTAGTCCGGCTGTATGGCGGTGCGAATTATCTTGACCGTCGCCCGGCTCACGTCAAGCCGTGATTCAGCGCCGGCGCACGGCAGCGCAACAAACAGCGCAAGTACAGTTACAATGATCTGGCGGATTCCGTTCAATCTGTTACCCTTCATGCAAAGCATATTCGTTAAACCATACCGGAAGCATCGTATTTTTGTCAAAATCTTTTTATATCGTTCTTATCCACGCATCTCGCAGCCGAGCATCCGGTATCTGACACGCAAAAGCGTCCTGAACATCGGCTCGGTAAGGCCGCGCGCGCGGCGCAACTCCAGCGCCTCACGCATCATTTCGGGTGACGGCTCGGTTTCCATGACCGGCACGCAGTTGGGGCGCGCGCGCGATGCCTCGTGGACCAACTCGAAGAGCCGCTCTTTCCCGAGGTCCTTTGAGATGTAAAAGCGTGCTTCAGTGGCGGGATCACCCGGGGACAGCGTCCCGTCCTCGAGGGCGCGCCTGAACAGGCCGGTTCCGGGATAGATGCGAAGCCCGCAGGTCATGTGGACCATGTCCCTGCCGCTGATCGAGCGGTCAATGAAATCGAAAGTCTCGCGCATCGTCTCTTCGGTCTCTCCCGGGCCGCCGAAAAGAAAAAACCACATGGTGGGGATATCTGCATCGCGCACGATACGCGCGGTTCTCTCAAGATCATCAATGGTGAAATTCTTTCCAAGGCTTGCGAGCATGCGCGGAGACGCGCTGTCAGGCGTGCAGTCGATCTGCGCAAACCCGGCTTCGAGCATCAGGTCGAAGAGGTGCCGGTTGACGTTGACGGGATTGATGCCCATGGTTCTGAGCCGTACCCCGAGACCGCGCCGGACGATTTCGGCGCAGATGCCCTCCGCGTGGCCCGGGGGATCGTTGAAGGTGGAGTCTACGAACTCGAAGGTGACATTGCCGAGCCGCGCCGCGGCCTGCTCTATCTCATCAGCGACCTGCTCCGGGGGCCTGACCCGATACCGGTAACCTTCGATGCAGTTATAGGTGCAGTATATACAGCTGTGAGCGCATCCCCGCTTTGTCTGCACCGGATACGATCCCCGAGCGCGATACGGTTTATAATCGATCCTTAAATCGATTTCAGAAAAAGGCAGGTCTGAAAGGTTTAAGTAACCGTCGGGACGTTTGGCGCGTCCGGCGCCCGGCATGACGATCCCCGGCACTGAGCGAGGGTCCCCTCGATTGTCAAGACATTGCAGAAGCTGTGCCAAGGCCGCTTCTCCCTCGCCGAAGATCCCAAAGTCAGCGCCGTAGTAATCGAGAAAGTATTCGGGGAAAATGCTGAATCCGCTTCCGCCGAGGATCATCGGAGCGCGCGTGATATCGCGTATAGGCGTTATGAACAAATCGCGTATCGTCTCTTTATAGCTTGTCGGATTTACGAAGTTCATGTCGTCTATGTTCCTGACCGACACCCCCACGTAATCCGGGCGGAAGGCCTCCACGACGCCGGGAAGTGCCGCACCGCGGTCATCCGCGGGATCATATATGCATACATCGTATTCGCTCCCGAGCGAGGACGCGACAAGACAGAGTCCCAGCGGCGGCACCGGGTACGGCCGCATCTCCATGTTCGTGTTTACGAGAAGGACTTTTTTCATCATACGGTTATAAAACCTCTTCGCCGTCACCCCTTTCATGCTGAGAGTCGTTGCCTGCCCTATCGAGAAGCCGCGACGGCCTGAATGCCTCAAAGCCTGTCGTCATGTGATGCTCTGAAAGCAGATCACGCAACTCCGACGTCCCGATTTCCTGCGCGAGTGCAAATGGTCCCTCAGGGCAACCCGTATATTCTGTGAGCGCGTATTCCAGGTCCTCCGGTGACCATTTCCCGCGCTCGCATGCCTTGAATGCCGAGTTGATATAGAGCGCCGTGAGCACCAGCTCGACCCGCTCGGCTCCCTTGATCGCGCCGGCGATCTCCGCCTCTCCCTGCCGGGCATAGTCATGGAATCCCGCCCCGGTTTTCTTCCCCAGCCTGTTTTCCGACATCAATTTTCTCAGCGACATCAGCAGGGGCCGGTAGAATTCAATATCCCCGCGCAAGGTGGCGTAGTTGTCTACCGCGCGAGCGGCCACATCTATGCCCACGCTGTCGAAAAACTCAAAAATGCCATGAGTAAAGAGCCTTCGTTGCATGATGCGGTCAATCTCCCTGGCAGTATAGCGGTCCTCGGTTAAAAAACGGCATGCCTGAGCCTGGCAGTCAAGAACAATGCGATTGAGGATAAACGCATCATCCTCCCCCATTTCGAGATAAAACCTGTTGATCTCCGCAAGAAATTCCCTGAGTCTACGCATGACGGCGTCATCGGTATGATCCATGCGTATCAGCTCCGCGACATTCTTGTACCTTACGGGGAAGAAAAAGTGGAGTCCTGCACAGCGACCCCTGCTGATGCCGCTGTCAGCGATACGAGACGGGGAAATGGATGAAGAGTTTGAAACGATGACCGCGTCTTCCCGCACGATCGCTTCGAGGTTCCGGTACAGCGTCCGTTTTGCCTCCTCATCCTCGTATATCGCCTCGATAATGATATCGCACCCGCTGCAATCTTTCAGTGATGAGGATATAACGCAGTTCATTTTTCTGAAGTCGAACTGCTCCTCTCCTATAAGACCGTTCCGGCGGCGCCGTTCCATCCTTCGCGCGATGGACTTTTGCGCAGCCAGCCGTTCCTGATCCGAGATGCATATCAAAGTCAGCGGGAACATGAAATCAGACAGGTACTCGAAAATATCCAGACCCATGCGTCCGCTTCCGATAATGCCAATGCTGTAAGGTCGTTTTTCCGACATGATTTAGATATCAGTATCATTTTTGCCTTTAAAATATTGCAATAAAAAAAAGATTCACATCCTGATTGACAGGATCTGAATCCTTATGAAAAAGTGTATGTCATGGACAAGCTTCCCATGCAATACGAATTCAGGTTCATGGTGCGTGGATACGAGATCGATTCCTTCGGTCACGTAAACAACGCGGTATATCTCAACTACCTTGAGCAGGCCCGATGGGAGATCCTCAGGTCAGCGGACCTCTTCGGCTATTTCTCCCAGAATGGGCTTATCCTGGTTGTTGCCGAAGCGTCCATCCGTTATTCGCGCGAGGCAAAAGTCTTTGACGAACTCGTCTGCGGCACTGATATATCGCGCGATCCGCCCTACCTGGTATTCAGCCATGCCATCAGAACCGCTCGTACGGGGGAGCTGATAGCGCGCGGTAGCATTAAAACGCTCCTCGTAGACCGGGACCGTATTCCCCACGACATCCCAGCCTTCTTCCCGGGGGCATGATGGAGCGATCAATTATGACGACATGGGAGGTCGATGACGGCATCGGGATCCTGACCCTCGACAATCCGCCCCAGAATTACATAACCGATCCCGCTTTCGTCGAAATCGACCGTCTCCGCGAATGGACGTCAGAATCGTCCCTCCGCGGAATAATCATCACCGGCGCGGGGCGCCATTTTTCAGCAGGCGGCGATCTCTCCCGCATCAGGGATCTGGCTGCCAGTGAGTCGTCTCTCCTGTCAGAGATGGAAAAGGGATTGCGCATTCTTGGACATCTTGATGCGATCGAGCTTCCCGTTATAGCCGCCATACGCGGCGCCTGCTTCGGAGCCGGCCTCGAGATTGCCCTCGCCTGTCATATCCGGGTCTGCTGCGAAAACGCCATATTCGCGTTCCCGGAAATAAACCACGGGCTCGTACCCGGCCTTGGCGGAGCGTCACGCATTGCGGCCGCGTTGGGCCGGAGCACGGCGCTGCAGATCCTCCTCTCCGGCGATATCATCGACGCCTCACGCGCGCTGGAGCTGAAGCTTGTGGACCATCTTGTTCCGGCCCGCGCGGCCGTCGATTTTTCCGTATCACTTATAAAAAAAATGGTTGCTGACAGGCCGCTTACCGCCATTAATTCGATAGTCCGGGCCATCAACAACGCGCGCGTCATGTCACCGCACGAAGCCATTGAAGAGGAGACGATAATGTTTTGCAGACTGGCGGCAGCAGCGGATGAATAACCCGAGCTACATTGTGCGCGGTTCAATAGGGCACCTTGTCCTTAACGACCCGCCTGCCAACAGCATGGACCGCTTTTTTTTTCTGAACTGAAGCGCCTCACTGACGGAGTGATATCCGCTTCCGGCGTGAGAGGCATCGTTATCCGCGGCGCGGGCAGGCATTTCTCCTCGGGCGCGGACCTCGATGATCTCAGGAACGCTGTTTCCGATCGCGGTGCCCGGGCTCCGGCCCTTCTGCGCAACAATCTTTCGGCATTCGGTTTTTTCGAAAACTGCGGCGTACCCGTGGTAGCCGCGATTCAGGGGGTCTGCCTCGGATCCGCTTTCGAGCTTGCCCTTGCCTGCCACGCGCGCGTGTGCGGCGCGGGATCGGTGCTCGGACTGCCTGAGTCGACCTTCGGGCTGATGCCTGGCTGCGGCGGCATAACCAGGATGCTTTCGCTCGCCGGCAGGGCGCGCACGCTGGAGCTAGTGCTTTCTGGTGCCACCTTCACCGCTGAAGAGGCGCTCGCATGGAACCTCGTTGATGTTGTGACGCCCAGAAAACACGTCATAGCCGGGGCAGTTGAGATGATAGAACGCATCACCGCCGGTTCTGCCGGCATACAGTCTTCCGGGAGGCATGAGACAGATGAAGGATAAACGCCATATACGGGTAACCGGCTCCGGCACGTACCTGCCGGGCGCGCCTGTATCCTTTGACGATATAGACCGCTACCTGGGCGAAATAACTGACGCGCCCGCTCCGGTCATGAAATGGATGCGCCGCATCAAGCCGCTCATGAAGGAGATGCTCGATATCACCCATTACCACTATGCGATAGATCCGCTTACCCGGGAGTTCATCGATGACAACGTCACCATGGCTGTACACGCGGCGCGGCTGGCTCTTGAATCTGCGGGGATGGACGCAGGCGATATCGAGCTTATCGTGTACGGTAGCGCACACATGGACCAGATGCCGACACCTACCGTACGAATTCAGGAGGCGCTTGGCATCGAACGGTGCGCCGAGCTTTCCATACACGCGAACTGCACCTCGGCGTACAAGGCCCTCCTTCTGGCCGGCGATCTCATACGTAATGGAAGATACCGGAACGCCCTCGTACTCTCTTCGAGCGTCTCCTCTTCGGAGCTCCGCGCCGAGTATTACAACCAGCCCCTTATAAAAAAGGAGGACGTGTTCCTCCGTTGGTTCCTCTGCGACGGCGCCGGCGCGCTCCTGCTTGAGGGACGAGACGCGCCTGAAGCCGGTCTTTTCCTCGAGCATGCCTACATGGAATCCGTCGGGGGAAAAAAGCCGTCGCCCATGTACAACCGTCGTCCCGCTTACTGGATGAACCCCCGCGATGAGTTTGAGAAGGGCTATCACCATCTGGCGCAGATGTTCCAGGAGCAGCTCAGGACGCACTTTCATGATCCTGACGGAACGGTTTTCTTCAAGGGACTGAAACGAATGATCGACACGGAGGCAATCGATCTGTCCGGACTCAGGTTTTTCCAGGTTAACCTCCCGTCGAAACACATTGCCGATCTGGTTCTAGAGGAGTGCCTGGCTCTCGGGATCCCGGCTGAAACGGTCTATACGAAAATGTCTTCTACCGGCTATCCCGGCCCTCCCATGGCCCTTATCTGCCTTGATACGATTCTCAGGGAAGAAACACTGAACGACAAAGACCTCATCCTGAGCTTCGTCACGGAGGTGAGCAAATTCATGCAGGCCGGGTACGCCATGCGCTATCACGCTTGACCGGATGCCTCAGATAACGTCCGTCCCTTCCTTGATAAGCCAGAGCCTGCCCACGCTCTCATAGAACTTCTCAAGTGGAAGGACCGTACGGAACACGCAGTTGAAGAAATTGTATCGGGAAAGGTCATGGTCGACGATCCGCTCCCGGACGCTTTCGTAAAAACTCGTTCCCGGCATGGGCGTCAGGATCGTATACCCGGCATACACCACCCGGTGTGACCCCGCATAGTCAGCCATGGCGCTGAAGTCGTCCCGGGTGTAATCGGCGGGGATCACGTAGTTTCCCCGCACCATGATGCCGTTCGCGTGAAAGATCGATATGGCCTCTTCGATGAGCCTTGCCGGCGCTTCCTTCCGGTACCTGCGCAGTTCCTCCTCGCGGTAGGACTCAAAGCCGCAGATCACGACCCTGAGCCCGTTTCTGGCCAGCTTTTCGATAAGTCCCGGATACTTGACCGCTGTGTCGAACCGGATATCCATGATGAAGAATTTCCTGATTCCCTCCTCCGCAATCCGGTCGAAGAGCGCATTGATAAAGTCCTCGTTCACTATCGTGTTCGCGTCCGCAAACCGAACCACCGGGTATTCATCCATTGATTTCAGCTCTTCGATCACGCTCTCGATGTCCCGCTGGTGGTAGCGTCCATCGAAGAGCGGCCAGATGGAGCAGAATGTGCAGCGGTACGGGCACCCGAGCGAGGTGAAAATATAGGTGCTCGGATCAGGCGATCCTCCGGCGCGATAAGCCGATATCCATCGCCTGAGATGCGACCGGTCCGGCATGATGAAGTCCTTGCCGGCCGCCTCCCATCTGCGATCCGCCCTGCCGGAAAAAACCAGGCCGCCCTCGGATTTTGCATAAACACCCGGCGCTGACCCGGGATTTTTTCCCTCTTCATGCGCCCTGACGGCATTCATGAATATATCGGCGCACTGGCCGGGTATCACGAGATCAACTGAACCGTCATTAAAATCAGCCGGACATGCCGTGGCATGCAGGCCGCCCGCGACGGTCAGGATGCGTGGATCATGACGCTTTGCCCACCTGAAGATCTCGATACCCTGGCTGAACTCGGAAGCTATGAAGGTCACTCCCACCATGTCCGGGTTAAACGATTTCAGATATGTTCCGACAAGAGTTTCCGGATCTGCCGCGTCTGGATCAAGGTCATACTCGCCCTTCATGTCAAGAAGAAGGACATCGTGATCGCGCGCCGCGGAGGCAATGGTAAGAAGCCCGAGGGGCGGTCCGATCAGCTTTTTATGAATAAAAGGCCTCGCCTCTTCCGGCGCGAAATCGAGTATTCCATTGTGGGGTGACCGGGGCGGGTTAACAAGAAGGATTTTCATGCGCGCCGCAGGTCCAGGGCGTCCTCGTGGCTGCAGACCCGGTCCGAAGCGAGGAGATCCTGAAGCATGGCGAGATGGTACACGGAAAAGCCGCCTTCGATGAACTGAGAAATTCGGTAGAGGCTTTTCCCGGGCCCGCATTCGACAAAGGCATCCACCCCGGCTGAAACCATACGCTCCATCGCCGCGAGCCAGTTGATATTGCGATAGATATTGTCGGCAAGATCGCCGAGGACATCCTCCCATGAGGTTATCTCACGGGCATCCACGGTGGAAATAATGCAGCATGACGGATCATATATACGCATGCCGGAACAATAGCCGTAAAACTCCCGCGAAACATCCCGCATTGCAGTGGAGTGATACGGCAGTTTGAGGTCCAGGAATTTTGTATTGAGCGCGCCCATTTTTTTCGCGGTCTTCAGCGCCCGGGTCACAGATGAAGAAAAACCGGCGATGAGGAAGCTGTGCCGATTGTTGACATTAATTATCTCCAGGTCTTTTCGCCGGGACACTATCGAACGGATGTCGCCATTGTCGAGTCCGGAGATTACTCCGGTGCCGAAATCGATGCCGGTTGCCGCACTGCGTATCATTTCATATGCGACAGTTATCAGGTCGAGTCCCTGCTCGAACGCAACGGATTCGGCATGAAACAGCGCCGCATACAGTCCCATGCTGTAGCCGGCCGCGTAATCGATGCGTATACCGCTTCGTTTCAGGATATTTGACAGTGCGCAGCTTATTATGTAGGCCGCGTACTGGGACTGCAACTCGTCCTCAAAATCTCCACTATCCCGCCGCTCGAACTCAACCCTGTCGAAGTCAACGGCCGCCTCGGCGCGCGACAGCAATTCTCGAAGGTCGCCCGACATCGAATTCAGAATCTCTTTTTCTGAGCCAAGGTATCTGCATCCGAAAGCAGGAAAAATCGCCGCTGTTTTTTTTCTTTCCAAAATAAGCCCCCGGTCCCGGTCAGTCGAGCTCCGCTATCCTGTTCTCGTGCTCGATAATAAGCATTGTCATGGCGATGATAGCGCCAATTGTTTCCGCCGGGTGCTTCACGACATATTTTCCCACGGTCTTAAGCTCTACATTCAGTCCGTATTTTTTCTTGAAAACTTCGAGGAGCTCGAGAAACATGAGCGAGTCCCCTTCCAGGTCCCTGATCACATTGGTCCCGTCATTCAGCTGATCGACGGGCACCTCGCACTCCTCTGAAAAAAATTCGTAAACCAGCCTGCGCACCTCTTCTCTGGTGCCGCTCTCAATTTTCGCCATAACACGCTCCCTGCATTAGTACGGTAATCGTCCGGAAACGTTCATACCGGACACCGCGGCCCTGTCAATATTTTTTAAATACGATGCATGCATTGTGTCCACCAAAAGCAAAAGAATTCGATATTGCAACATTTATTTTGTGGGGTCTCGAATAATTAGGCACGAAATCCAGGTCAAGGCACGGGTCAGGGAGATCCTGGTTCACCGTCGGGGTGATAACCTGTTCCCTGATGCTCATGACGGTGATAGCGGCTTCAATGGCGCCTGCCGCCGCGATGGTGTGCCCGATCATCGATTTCGACGAAGAAACCGGTATGGAGGGTGCGCCGGCGCCAAAAACACTCTTGATGGCCATGGTCTCATACAGGTCATTCAGCGGGGTCCCGGTCCCGTGAGCATTGATGTAATCCACGCGCTCCGGGGCAATTCCCGATTTTTCGAGCGCCTGCCTCATGGTGACCGCCATCCCCTCTCCATCCTTTTTGGGCGCCATGATATTATACGCCTCGCTGGTGATGGCATAACCGGCGACTTCAGCAAGGATGGCGGCTCCCCTCGCCCGCGCTGTCTTCTCGGATTCAAGAATAATAATTCCCGCTCCTTCGCCGATAACAAAGCCGTCACGGTCACGGGTAAACGGCCTGCTCGCCCGTTCCGGCTCATGATTTCTAACACTCAGTGCATAGAGCTCGTTGAAGCCTTTGATCTCTTCGGGATTTATCGTCGAATCGACGCCGCCGGTGATCACGAGATCAGCGGTGCCGTTCCGGATCATCTCGTATCCAATCGTTACGGCGTATGATGATGAGGCGCACGCCGTATTTACCGTGAAATTGGGTCCTTCCAATCCGTAGCGGAGCGATATCCATGCCGGAATTGCATTGCTCATGTTTTTAATTATACGATTTTTTTCTGTCGTTCCGGTTTCAACACTTGAATTTCCCGCTGACACTGCCCCTATGATGACAGCGCACCGGCTGCGATCATTCCGTGAAAAATCCAGACAACGCGATCTATCAATCGCCTCAACAGCGCATACGTATGCCATGCGTGTAACCCTGGTCATCTGGCCTGACAGGCGCTTCTTAATTAAACGTGACGCGTACGCATCGAATCCGGAAGGGACCTGAGCTGCTATGCGTGTTTCGCAATCCGAAGGATCGAACAGGTCAATTGTCCTGACACCGCTTTTCCCGGCCTTAAGATTGATCCAGTTCTCCTCCATATTCAATCCGAGGGAGGATATAATATTAATTCCGGTTACGACGACCTTTTTTTTCATATCGTGCACGTCTCATCCATCTCGCAGAGTCAATACCACTGGCTTTTCGGGATACATGTCATCCGCGGTTTTTGTCAAGATTGATTTATACTGCACTCATAATATTCTTGACCGTTCTGCAAGATCATGAATAATAACTACTGCGTTATGGCGTTGACATTGGTCATGAAAGAACGAAACCCTTCAACATATCTTGCAGCGCAATCCCTTATTCTATTAATCCTGATTAGTATATTCCTCTCCTGCGATCGGCCGGAAAAGATCCGCAATATGGGAATATTCGGCGAAAGCAGAAAGATGAGTGTCCTGGGACAGGATGGCTGCACCCCGATATCCCTCGGCGACACCATGATGTGGACCTTCGGCGACACGATCCTCGGCTCATGGAAGGGAGACCTTTCTGTCAACTCGACATTTGAAGATACCGCCGTTATGAAGGGCATGATCAGCAATTCCCTCGCCTTCTCGCCCGTCCCGGACGATCAGACCGTGGCATCGCTCGAGTTCACTTTCTATAAAGAAAAAGAAAGGGTTGCCCAATTCATCAAGCCTTTTCCCGGAGAAGATCCTCAGGTCTGGCGTTTCTGGGCCATTGACGGCATTCAGCTCGACTCCACGGTATACGTATATTATATCATTGTCTACATCAACAAAAATATCACCGGAAGCGAGGGGAACCTTATGCCCATACGCGTCATGGGGGTCGGACTCGCGGAATGGCGCAAGCCGCCCTCATGGAAGGCGGGCGACCCGGTAGGCTTCAGGAGGACCGTGAAGCTTTTCAGCGGCGGCGACCCGGTCTTTGGCGATTCTGTTATACGGATTGGCGATTCGCTCTACCTTATCGGCCACGGCCCGGCCTCCGGTGGACGCGTGCCGGCATACATCGCCAAAGTACCTGCATCATCGATAAAAATCCGCGCCGCATACGAATTTCTTGATGCGCGGGGCGCCTGGTCGCGCAATCTGCATGATGCTCACCCGTTCATTGATGATGTAATGGGCGAGCTTTCCCTTTCCTACAATGAATTTCTGAAACGCTATGTAGTCATCTATTGCAGTCTTGACGGAACAATCAAAATGGTGTGTTTTAAGGACTTCCGGCAGCTTAAAAATGCCAGGCCGCGCGTTGTTTACACGCCTGCTTCCCTGCCGCAGATTGCATCGCGGCCAAACATGTTCTATTACTCTGGCAAGGAGATTTTCCATACGGGAGATGCCATCTATGCCATATATATTCATCCGGCCATATACCAGCCGATTCTATTAAAAATACCGTATGGCGCGATTCTTCAGAAGTGCGATTGACGTATTATTCTAAAAATAGCGGGGCCGGCGGCTCCGCTATTTTTATCGATTTTCGATTTCAGCGCGTCCGATTATTTTTTTTGTGACTTCACTTTTTTCTCTTTAGACGACTTTTTCTTGCTGGCCGTCTTTTTTATGGATTTTTTCTTGGTATCTTTCTTCCCTACTTTCTTTTCTTTAGTATCTTTGTTCGTATTCGATTTTACCTTTTTTTTACCGCTCTTATCCTTTTTCTTCTTTTCAACGGCGTCCTTGTCTTTCTTTGTTTTCTTTTTTTTGTCCTTCGTAATTTTACTCTCTTTTTCTGCATCATTGCTATCTTTTTTAATCTTCTTGGTGCTTTTTTTTACTTTATTTCCATCATCATATCGCTCGTGTTTGTCGGCCAGTTCATCATATCTGGATGACTTAGATCTGTCGGCGACAACCTTTCCGTCCCTGTGATAATGGTACTCTTTTTTCTGATGATCGAAATGCCCGCCTTCAGCATCGAGTCTGCCGGGATGAGCGTATGCCACGCCTGAAATAAAAAATAATAAAACCGTAATCACTGCGATTGTCCGTGCGATCATAAGGTATCTCCTTTTAAATTATTTGATTAATATGGCATCAGATTATCAGGCATCAGAGATAAGTCAAGCCGAACATGGTGTCACATGCGGACCCGATATACACCCGTAAATTTCCATAAAAATAAAAATTTGTTATGTCTTATGCCAAATATCTATTGACATTAAACTATTAATAATTATTAATACCATTCTATTAACGGTAATTGTAATAAAAAAGCGTCTACTCATACATAAACTAATGGAGGTACTGTATGCTTAGAAGATTTTCAATTATTTCTTTTTGCCTTATTCTGGGGCTTTCGTTGACCAGCATGGCATTTTCTCAGGACGATCCTTCCACCACCGACCCTGATAAAATTGAAAATGCTCCTGATGAAAGCAAATCGACGTTAAATGACGATATTAAAGCTGAAGAGCCATCTAGCGCCGAGTCATACACCGGCACAACGGGTGAGACCACCATCGCCGCCGCGGATGCCATGACTTATTCTGACGGCAAGACGATTTTCGTTAATTCAAGAGTCCATTTCAAATTAACATCAACCGACGATCTTCAAATGGACAGAATTGAGTATAAAATTGACGAAGGCGGCGTTGCAACCTATCAGGACCCTTTTTCAATAGCAGAAGAAGGATACCACACGATCAAATACTATGGCATCGACAAGGTCGGCAACAAGGAAGCTGAAAAGGCATACAATGTCGCGGTAGACAATACCGGCCCATCCATGGTGATCACCACCAGCAGCCCTGTCAAAAAAATCGGGGACAAGATCTATTACCAGAAAAACGTACAGTTCAGCATCAGCTCGAACGATGCGCTTTCCGGAGTAAAAAAGGTCGAGTATACCACAGACGGGAGTTCCTATCAGGAATATGTAGCTCCGTTCGGGATGCCTTCCACCGGCACGGTAAATCTCAAGGCCAGGGGAATCGACAATGTCGGCAACGTGACCGAGCTGTTCTCCTTCCGCGTGCTGGACGAATCAGGACAGGAAATCGAGCTGAAAGACTCGATCGTGAACCTGGTCGTGGATGAGGTCGCACCTACAGTCGCGATACAGCCGGACAAGGAGATGCAGACCATAAACAACCAGAATGTCGCCACGATCGATACCAAATATACGATAACAGCGCAGGATGCGGATTCCGGAGTTTCGACTATCCTCTACAGGCTGGACGGCCAGGGTGATTTCATTCCGTATGCAAAAGAGATAGAGTTCAAAAATAACGGCAGGCACCAGATTGATGCCCGCGCGATCGACAAGGCTGGGAATATATCCGGCATCACAACCTTAACCGTGTATGTAGACATCATCCCGCCGAATTCTCTGATTGAAACTGTTGAAAAATAGTCGATCACGGAATTTAGCAAAAAAGCCCGCTCTGCAGCAGACGCGGGCTTTTTTTATTCCTATTTTTTAAACCATTTAACAAGCGTGACGATGTTGCCCAGTTCATTATAGCGAAGCTCGTCAAAAACGTTTTTAGCGAGAGTGATTCCGCGTCCATGCGGCAGCATGGATTCGTTCACATCCACCTCGTCGCGTAAAAATTTACCATAGTCGAATCCTGAGCCCTCGTCGGTGACGGTGTACTCAACTCTATCAGCGTCAACCTGGTACTGGATGTCAACCGTCCTGTCTCTGTACCGGGGGTCTTTCTGTCGCCTGTTGAGGTACGTAAAATAATCGCCGTCAAGCGTTTCCCTGGTCTTCTCATCGAATGTTATGGCGAGATTGCCATGCTCGATCGCGTTTATAATAATCTCCCTGAGCGCCATTCTGAGGAGATTCAATTCCCGCTTATCGATGAACCGCTCGAGATTGCGTGTAAGCCGGAAACTCAGGTCGTCAGCGACCAGAAGCAGGTTGCCGATGCGATAATGCTGACGCTCGTCCTCAAGATACTGGCTCAGCATGTCTTCAGAGACGCCCGTTCCCCGTCCGAATATCTCATTTCTCCCTTCGATATTGATATATTCCAGTCGCACCTGAAGCGATGTCGGCTCATTCCCGTAAGGAGTGCGAAAATCAAGCTTCATGTTGAGAGGTTTTTTGTCCGCGATAAACTGCTCCATCTTGTTCTGTATAAACTGGATTGTCACCGACCGCTGGTCAGTTTCATGGAGTACGTCAAAAAGTGTTTTCATGCCAAATGCCCTGTCATCAAGACGCACCAGCTCGCGCATTCTCCTGTTTGCTGTAATAAACCTGAATTTCTCGTCAAGAGAGAAGATGATGTCGGAAGAACCCTCTACCAGCATGCGATATTTTTCCTGCGAGATGCCGTATTTGACCCTGGTCTCGCTCAGATCGCTCGATTTCTGCCGCAATTCTATGGTGAGGCCGTCGATTTCGCTGTAAAGATAAACAAAACGATGAGACAGGACGAAGGTGACGCCGATGACAAAAAAGAGAAATCCATAATTTGTCAGCACTACTCCTGTTGAGAAATAGAGCGCGTCAAGCACGTCAAAAACAGCACAGGCAACAGTGACCAGTCCACCGATCATCAGGTTCCCCGGCACGGTATTGGCGAATGTTTGGACGAGCGCCCTGCACATCCCGACATTACCCCCACCGCCCGTTCTTCTGTAATCACGTACGGCAAGAAAAAACGCCATACCTATCTGGAAAAATATGAAATAGAGCACGGGTAGTATAGCGCCATACTGCCATATTCTGAGAAGGTCTATCCTTGTGATGTGCGGCACGAAAAAAATCGCCACAATCAAAACAGCGCAAAAAATCCCGTACGCATGGACAAAAGTTCGTATCCTGCCGAAGAGAATCCATTCCATGTAATACATGATGAAAGGGAACAGGGAAAAAAGCGAACAAAGCTCCAGCAGCATCGCCCACTTGGAATCAGGCAGGATATAATAGATATTACTGGTCCTGCAGACAAAATAAATGAACAGCATTATTGAGAAGAGTGCGAAAAAAAGGTTGTGGCGTTCACTCCGCCTGAAGATAAATATAACCAGGTGGTACAGACCTGCCATGAGGTATACAACGACAAGCATCATGGGGATCAATCTCATTTTATTTCGGGCGAGCCTGCTGTAATCTCCGACAACCAGCGGGGTGTTCATGGCGAAACCTGTATCGCTATTATTAGGATCTCCGATGATCTTAAAGGCCAGAATGTTTTCCCCGGTCTTCAGGAGCCGTGGGTTGAGATATACCAGCACATGGCGATATGAGCGGTATTCCGCTATAGTATTGTCGGCGCCGAGATGTACTTCATTTTTAATCAATGTACCGTTCAGATATATTGCCCAGTTTTCCCCCAGCAAATCTGTATAAAAACCTCTGAAATGGTGCTCAATATCCTCTGCATCACTGACCGTAAAGCTGGTGATAACCGTATATGTTTCCGGAGGATATCTGTTCACTGAAAGGAATTTTCTTGATGTTCCTTTGCTGAATGGCATCTCCTGCATTCTTATGCTTCTGTATCTCTCTTGCGGGTAAATGACCACCCATGATTCATCCACGGGGGATGGGGTGGCGAGTATCCAGCTCCGGTTAAAGCCCTTCTTTACAAATATTTTGTTGTTGTTGAGGATTATTTCATCGCCAAAGGATGGGCAGTTGTACAGAAGAATGAAAATCAGGCACACTAAAAGATTTCTTAAGAATCTCATAGCGTGATTATCCTGCGGCACGGAATTTTTTCAAGAACAATTCCGGTGGTCATACGTCATTTTTATTGACCACCTTGTTAAGAGGGTATTCTATGATCCCGTCAGCTCCTGCTTCGATAAGACGGGGGATGACCTCGCGCGCCACCGATTCTTCTATGACCGTCTCCACTGAGAGCCATTCCGATTTGTACAGCTGGGCAATGGTCGGCGAGGTAAGGCTGGGCAATATCGCCACCACCTGTTCCATGCGGTCTTTCGGAACGTTCATCTTGAGGCCTATCAGCTTGTCGGCGTTCAGGGCGCCACGGAGCAGAAGGGCCGCCTGTGAAATCTTTTTCTTCTTCCAAACGTCGGCATAGCTCTTCTTATTTGCAATCAGCTTGGTATTTGTTTCCAGCAGCGTTTCGATGATTTTCAGGCCATGCGCTCGAATGGTTGAACCGGTCTCGGTAACCTCCACAATCGCATCCACAAGCCCTTCAACGACTTTAGCCTCGGTCGCGCCCCAGGAAAATTCCACCTGAACGGGAATGTCCAGCCTGTTAAAATAACTTTTCGTGAAATTCACGAGCTCTGTCGAGATTGTCTTGCCGGCGCAATCATGAACGCTCGCAATAGGGGAATCTTCCGGCACCGCGAGCACCCATTTTGCCTTCCTGGTGCTGACTTTTGAGTACACCAGGTCTGATATAATCTCCACATCCGCTTCGTTTTCAAGTATCCAGTCAAGGCCGGTCAAACCGAGATCAAGGACGCCGCTTTCGACATACCGCGCCATCTCCTGAGCGCGCACGAGAGAGCATACGATTTCTGGGTCGTCGATGACGGGAAAATAGTTGCGCGACGAGACGGTAATCTTCCATCCGGCTCTCTGGAAAAGCTCGATGGTGGCGTTTTCAAGGCTCCCTTTCGGGATCCCCAGCTTAATCTGCTTTGTCATTTCTTTTCTCCATACACCTCATCGGGATTAAATATCCTCTCGCCATCGACGACAGCATCGCCGTTTTTAATAACGCGGAAAAAGCAACTGCGATATCCCTCATGGCATGCCGCTTTCCCGATCTGATTAACCTTGATAAGCAGGGTGTCATTGTCGCAATCGACCCTGATCTCTTTGACTTCCTGCACGTTGCCGGATGACTCTCCTTTCTTCCATACCTTTTTGCGCGACCGGCTCCAGTAATGAACGACCCCTGTTTTAAGAGTGAGCTCCCATGTCTCCTGGTTCATGAAGGCCAGCATGAGTACTTCACCTGTTTCGTAATCCTGCGCTATCACCGGCACCAGGCCGTCCTGTTTTTTAAAATCAATCGCTACCATGTTTTTATCCACTAGGAGTTTTCTGAAAAACTCCATCCGTGGAGTTTTTCAGGAACGGTTTTGCTAAGTAAATCAGCAAAACCTTGCATTTTTCTCGGCTTTGAGCCTCGAAAAATGGCAATACATCCTTGTATCGCCAGCAGTTTGTTGTTTTTCAACAAACTGCTAAATTATTCAATGCCGACAATATTCTGCAGACGGGGATATTTTTACAATAAAAAAAAGTAACCCGGTCGTTTCAGTTCTTCCCTGGAGCCACGTCAACCCTACTCGGTATACAGGACCTTTGGGGTAAGAAACTTGATCTTTTTCCTCTCCTGAGGGATCCTGACCTCGAAATACGCGCGAGAAATCGGACTTTTACGAACAATCCTTTTCCCGTTATCAGCTGTCTCAAACGCCTGGATTGACCAGAGGATTTTTCCCTCCCCGAGGAAATTTATATCGTCGATCTCCAGCGGAGTATTGCCGATGTCCCTTTCTGCTATGAACACGGCCCTGTTTTTTTCCATGCGATAAAAGCGTATTTTATATAGATTCGCTTCTTTGAGCCTCTTCCATGAGAGATCAAGCTCGTTTATATTCTTAAAATCAAAAATGGCCCCGTTTCTCGGAGTCAGAATTATCGGTTCGGATAAAACATTCTGCACGATAAATGAATGCGAAGCGCTGCTCAGAACGATGTCACCTTCCGGATTTTTCATAATCACCCGCCAGTAATACGTTCCAGGCCTGAAACCTGAAGCATATGCATGGGAATCATTCACAATCGTTTCCCGCTCGAATTCGGAGAAACGCCTGTCGGCTGACACTTGAAGAACATATTCGCCGTACAGGTCAGCCTTTTCCCAGGAAAACCTGACATTCGCGCCCGCTTCAGGCGCAAGCTGTCCTTTATCGGCTGGAGCGACAAGACGGATGGTGCTCCCTTCAGAGACCCTGAATCGCATGATCCCGGAAGGCTCTGACCGCCGGTTGCCGGCATATATCCCCGTGACGCGCCAGTAATACCAGCCAGGTTCAAGTTTGCTCCTGAGATTGATGAAGTTTGTTTTGCTGTTGGCGGTAAGGATGGTCGTACTGAAATCCATTGATCGCGACACGTCAAGTCTGCATCCTGTCATGTTTCCCATGGGATCCCAGGAAAAGACCATTCCCTTACGCTGGAGAATTGTACGGTTAACAACATCTCTATCGGGCGGGAATACCGGTTGCGGCGGCGCCAGGGACAGGCTCTTTTCAATTTTCAGGGAACGGATCTTGCTCTGAATGCGGTACGTCGATCCCCCCGCAAGTATAATCGAAGTTACCCGCCAGTAATAAATCCCGGAATTGAGCGAATCAACCGCAATATCATAGCCCTGCGTGTCATACGACGCGTAGATCCTTTTAAGGGAAGGCTCTTTTCCTATGTCAATGCGATATGTCTGCACCAGATCGCTCCCTGTCCACTTAAAATGTATTATTGGGTTCGTACCGGCATGACGGAACACCTGCCCGTCTGCGGGAGCCATCTGGTATGCCGGTAGCTCCCTGATTATTCTGAATTTTCTCGTTTCGCCCGTGATCGTATTGCCGCCATTCCCGCTCCGGGCCTGCATGCGCCAGTAATAGATTCCGGGTGTAAAGGCTGCGTTCAAGGTTGAGCCGTCAATTTTGCCCTTTTCGACAAGTCTGGTAAATTGTGTGTTTGTTGAGACTTCGATGACACCACCCGTTTCAGGGCCAAGAGGAGCCCATGCAAATTGTATCGCCGCCTTTATCTCCGGAGTGATGATTATGGCGTCCGGCCGGGGAGCCAGAGGGACAAGAGTTATATTTTCGACCGCGATCTCTTCACTGCCGGGTCTGGTGACAGCCTTCTGGCGTTCCTCCAGGTTCTGCACGATTTCACCCGATGCCACCGTCGCACTTCCCCTGCTCACCGTAACATTTATCTCATCTTCCTTTCCCGAGGATACCTGGAGATCGGAATTTTTCATCGTAACCGTCGATTCCCCGGAACTAATGGTAAGCGCCCCGAGCCTCTCCCCGCTCTCCTCGTCCCTCCTGGTGGAGAGCGTCCCTCCCCTGAACTGGATATCAATCGCGTCCGTGTCCATTGAAAGAATTATCATGCTGTTTTCATTCAGGGTCAGCTCGGTGCCGTCGTTCAGACGCAGTACCGCTTCGGATTGGCCGGCGGTTCTTATGGCGTCATGATTGTACACGGGAGTCTTTTTCTCAACGTCCTCCCATACAACCTGTGAGGCGTACTTCCTCTGAGCGACATGCTTTGCAAAAATTATCGAACCGACAACGCGTTCCTGACCGGCGGCCGAGGGGGCGGTAAAATCAAAATAAAAGAGCAGGGAAAATACGATGATGACAACGGCCGCAGCCGAAAAGACGGTATAATCACTCCTGGTGAATCTCATACTTAACTTCTTCCTCGTCAAGATCGTCCTTCCGGCGCCGGAATGGCTGTTCCTTTGTCCCCAGGATGAACCGCAATTCTTCCAGGGTTTGCGGCGCCTTCGCATCGCCGGCCCTGCCCAGCACGGCGTAAATCTGCTGCTGATCCTTCTTGCCCTTGACGGTAATCTTTTGCATCGGGATGGCGTGATAGGCGTCTTTTACCAGCAGGTATGAATCCTCCGATATGAGAATATCAGTACCGAAAGGCTTGTTCAGAGTCTCAATACGGGATGCAAGGTTCACCGGGTCCCCGATGACGGTATACTCCATGCGTTCCTCGGAACCGATCTGGCCTGCAAGCACGGGCCCGGTGTTGATGCCGCAGCCGATCTTAATGACCGGCTTCTTGTCGCCCCCGCGTCCTGCATTGAATCGGATCAGCTCCGCGCGCATGGCCAGGGCCGCCTCAATCGCGTTCATCGTATCATTGCCCGTGGTAACCGGGGCTCCCCATACCGCCATGATCGCGTCGCCGATGTACTTGTCAACGACTCCGCCGGTTTCATTGACGCAGTTCACCATTCGCGTCATATACTCGTTGAGGAACTCGACGACCTCCTCGGGCTGCAGCTTTTCAGACATTGCGGTAAAATTACGTATATCGGAGAAGAAGATGGCGACCTCTTTCCGTTCACCCCCGAGCGCCACCTCGCCCCTCAGGACGCGCTCGGCAATGTCCTTGTTGACAAACTTCCCGAACGCCTCTTTCATTTTTTCGCGCTCTTCCAGCCCACGTCCCATCTCGACGAACGATCCGGTCAGAAGACCGATCTCATCGCGCGTGGTCGGCCTGATATCGATGTCATAATGTCCTTCCTTGATTTTCATCGTTGCGGCCACCAGGCTTTTAATAGGGTTGGCTATGGTCGTGCCGAAAATGTATATGACCAGTATCGAGATTGTCAGTACAATGACCAGGAGATAGAGGTTCCACCGCTGGATCCTGTATACCTGTTCATACGCGCGCGCCTCGTCAACGGTGGCGATAACGCCGCATCCTCCGATCCCGATTTTTTTGAAGGAGCCGAGGCGCGCGACACCATTTTCATCCTCGTAGCGCATCTGGCCGTTGTCAAGGGGGCTTTTCATCATGAGCTTGACAATCGGAAGATTCAGATAATTCCCCCCTGAAATGATCATCGAACTATCGGGGTGCGCTATAATGTCGCCACGGTCATTAACCATAAAAACATGTATGAGTCCCGCCGTCTTGAATGCTTTCAGCAGTCGATCAAGCCTGATATAGCAGACCAGTATCCTGTCCGAAAGCCCGCGCGCGCCATGATACATTGGAAGGCTGAACCCGGTTACCGGCACCCGGAACCCCTGCGACACGTTATGCACCGCGATTTCCCCGTTGAAGGACGTTGCGAAGAGTTTGCCGAACATGTTGTGCGACTTCAAGATGTCCGCACTGGTGACGCCGCTTTTTTCCATCAACGCGCCATTGAACAGCGACCTTGCGAACAGGAGCTTTCCCGGTCTCGCCGTCCGTTCCGCAATTCCGATAAAGAGGAAATCCTCATCGTTTTCCCACATCGCTGCACGTTCCCCCGGAGAGAGCCTGTTGATTACGTCAGGAATAATCCGGGCGCGCTCTATTATTCCGACAAAATCCGATTTCACCTTCATCGATGTAACTTCGGCAAATTTCTGATTGCTCTCCCATGCGCGGAGCTCATTGTCCTGCTTGAAGAAATGGGTTGCCAGAAAAATCATCCCTGTCAGGGCGACAATGATCACCGCAGATATTATTGATACGAGCTTGAATCGTATTGAGAATATTCCGAGCCTGGGCGTCACGCCTGCCGCTTGAGCAGGCGGTGCGGCGGCTTTGGTCTCTCTGCGGGATGGGCCGGGCTCCCTCACTTCCGCCTCTGTTTTCTCATCGATGACGGCCGCCTCTGCCGCGGCAGGGGACTCGTGTATGACATCTTTCGGAGGAGCAGGAGCAGTGTATTCAGCGGGATGCGCGGCGCCAGGTTCCGACGCGCGTATTGACTCAGCTTCAAGCGCATCCAGATCGATCTCCAGCCCGCGGGTCCTCATTGTCTCTTCGATATCTTCCTGCCGCACCTCCGGAGCGCCGGCGGCAGCGACGTCTGTTGGAGGTTGAGTTTCAGGAAGCGCCGGCTCCGCATCTGCTGCCTCGATCATGCCGTTCTCTGCCTCTTTCAGAGACTGGATGGTACTGTCAAACGCGGACGGCGCACCGGGAGCAACCGGGACCTGCCCCAATGTTTTTGACTGAAAAGCAGCTGCGTCAAATGGCTCTGAAGTCTTAATAAATTCAGGATGGTCGGCAAGTACCAGTGGCTGAAATATATAATCGTCCTCATTCACGCCCCGCACGATATCCAGAAAGCGCTTGAACTTGTAGATGAACGCTATCTCATCAGCAGCCCTTATATTGGTGTCATCTATCTTCCTGAGTCGGCTTATGGCCTTTGAGGGGGCTGTCCCTGCATAAACATGATAGCAGGCGACCACCATCGGTGCAAGACTCCTCCCGTAGGAAAGGACGAGGCAGCTTTCCCTCTCAAATGAGGAGCGTATCTCCTCCACGATATCATGAACGGCCGGTATTGCGGTATCATCAAGGGTATCCAGGTGGATATTCCTGACCCGAAATCCTTCCTGCTTGTAGTGATTTACCAGCTCCAGGTATGCATCGAGATCCTTTATTGCTGATGCTATAATGAAGACTGTGGCGACGTCATCCTGCTTCAGGGTGGTTATCTTTCCGTCAGACAAATACATGCTCTTTCTTTCAGGTCCGTTTGGCGAAAGGCGTTCCAGTATAAGGCGACGAGAATAGGTTCCTGACTTGTTCATATCAGACAATCATCACACCACGCAAGTATAAATAATATAGTTACAATATGTCATATTTTTTACAAAAAATTGTCAAATTTATAATGCCCGGGTCAGATACTGGGAAATGCCACCATCTCATTATACAATATCGGATAGTAACGCATGAAAAATAATGATTTGCCGATATTTCTTTCAGACAAGTTAACAGGCATGTAATATTTTCCGGAGATTAGGGCTTGACTTTCCATGCGTGCATTATTATTTATACCAATTTTCTCGGAGGTCCATAAGCAATGTGCGGCATTGTCGGATATGCTGGTTGTAAAAATGCTGTCGATGTTATCCTGAGCGGGCTGAAACGCCTTGAGTACCGCGGATACGATTCGGCAGGTATCGCCCTTTCCGGCGAGAATCTCCTCGTGCATAAAAAAAACGGAAAAATATCAGCGCTTGAACAATCCCTGGCCGAAGCACTTCCTTCCGACACGGGATCGTATCATGCGGGCATCGGCCATACCCGCTGGGCCACCCATGGCGCTCCTTCGGATGTAAACGCCCACCCGCACATGGACTGTCACAATGAAATCGCTGTAGTGCACAACGGTATAATTGAGAACTACGCCGTACTGAAGAAAATGCTGATCGAGAAGGGCCATGTTATTCGGACCGAAACCGACACGGAGATGATCGCCCATCTTATCGAATATCATTACACAAAAAATAGCGACCTCCTCTCCGCGGTGATGAAGACCGTTGCCGAGCTTGAGGGCACCTACGGGCTCTGCATCGTTTCAAAGAACGAGCCGGGACGCATCATCGCCGCCCGAAACGGGAGCCCTCTCCTTCTCGGCGCCGGCGACGGCGAGATGATCATCGCCTCTGACGCGAGCGCGATAGTAGAGCACACGAATAAAGTCATATACCTTGAGGACGGCGAGATTGCTGACGTCAACAAGGACGGGTTCAAAACCTACGATCTTGATCTGAAAAAAGTCGACAAGATTATAGAGGACATCGACTGGGACATACAGGCGATTGAAAAAGCCGGTTTCAGCCACTTCATGCTGAAGGAGATATTCGAACAGCCCGAGACCATACACAACGCCTTCCGCGGACGCGCAATTCTCGACACCGGGTCTATCAGGCTCGACGGCCTCAGGCTTACCGAGGACGATCTCAATGACATACATCGCGTTATATTCATTGCCTGCGGTACTTCCTGGCACGCGGGACTTATCGGCGAATACCTCATTGAGGAGTACGCCCGCGTCCCGGTTGAGGTGGAATACGCCTCAGAATTCCGCTACCGCAAGCCCATTCTGAAAAAGGGAGACCTCGTCATCGTAATCAGCCAGTCCGGTGAGACCGCCGACACGCTTGCAGCGCTTCGCGAGGCTAAATCAAAAGGGATAAAGGTGCTGGGTATAACCAATGTTGTCGGGAGCACCATCGCGCGAGAAAGTGACGGCGGAATTTACATTCACGCCGGTCCTGAAATCGGCGTCGCTTCTACCAAGGCTTTTACCTCTCAGGTGACCGTCCTGATCATGCTGGCCCTGATGCTTGCGCGTCGTCACGATATGAATGCGGAAGAATCGCGGATCTACATCGAGCACCTCCATTCGATGCCGGATAAGGTCAACGAGGTATTGCGGAGCAGTGAATATATACGAAAGATTGCCGAAATCCACAAGGAGAACAAGAATTTCCTGTATCTGGGGCGCGGAGTTAATTTTCCTGTCGCACTGGAGGGGGCCCTGAAGCTCAAGGAGATTTCATACATACATGCCGAGGGTTATCCTGCAGCGGAGATGAAGCACGGTCCCATCGCCCTCATCGATGAGAACATGCCTGTTGTTTTTATCGCTCCCCGGGATTTTACCTATGAGAAAATCATCAGCAACATGGAAGAGGTCAAGGCGCGCGGCGGCAAAATCATCGCCATTGCCACCCATGGCGACGAGGAGATAAAACGCTATAGCGATCACATTATCTATATCCCTGAGGTTCGAAAACTTCTCTCTCCGCTTCTGACGGTCATCCCTCTGCAACTGCTTGCGTATCATATTGCCGTGTTCAGAGGTTGTGATGTCGATCAACCGCGCAATCTGGCTAAAAGCGTTACGGTTGAATAGTAATGACCAAAAATGAAAAAAAGTGATTGATTTATACCCTCTGCTTTGTATATTTAATACAATTCAAATATCTCTGATTCAAGTTTTTAAAATTTTGGCAG
>JAFGJX010000008.1 GCA_016928865.1 Spirochaetota bacterium | reverse complement strand
TCCGGATCTGGTCCGCGCCTTTGATGAAAATGAAGACGGGCGTGTCCGGGGAATGATCGCCTGGGCCCTCGGCCGCATCGGCGGGAGCGCGGCGCGGGACGCGCTTGACGCGTTTCTGAGCGGAAGCGAAGGCATGGTGCGGGAGGAGATCTCCGCCGCGCTTTCAGAAATCAAACAGGGAGGATTCTGATGGGGCAAGGTCCCTGTCATCGAAGCTCCTGGCGGTATCAACCGCCCCTCTTCGTAAGCCGGTTTCTCAGTGAGAGGTACCATCGGCCGGCGCGTTCAGCGAGCGGCAGGTTTCGAGCGGCTTCTTCGCCCGCATCCGCTGCGCTGTCCAGAGCCGGCATCTTCCCCCCGGGTCCGTACAGGCCCATCATCATGGCAACCACCTGCTTTTTAATCATTCCCCGGAGCGGCACGGCCGCGATCATGCCGTACATGGGCGCGCTTCCCGATTCCGCGAGCTTCGGATTTTTTTTGACTTCGGCGACCGATTTCTTAAGGTCGGCCAGGTAGCGCCGCGCCACTTTCGCATGCAGGGGAGTTACCATTGCGTGCAAAGCCTCGGGCCTCTGCAGGCGGTCTATGTGCCAGCCCCGTGACTCCATCCGGTCTCCCACGGCGAAGATGTTCACCCTTCTGTCGCGCGAGCGGTACGCGAACACACTGGCCGGCGGATCGCCGACAAGCTCGAGCTCGGGCATTGCCCTGATTCCTTGCTTGATGATATCCGCGGTATCCATGGTCTGGCGCGAGAGCTTCATGTACCCGTCTTTGCCGAAGACCTGCATGGCCGCCCAGGCAGCGGCGATTGATCCGCCCGCGCGCGTGCCCAGTATCCCCGGCGACGCGAAGATGCCGCCCGGCCAGTTTTCATACACAAAGAGCTGGTGCTTCAGGATCTCCACGTCGCGGTAGAGGATGACCGACGCGCCCTTGGCGCTGAAGCCGTACTTGTGGGTGTCGGCCGATATGGAGCTCACGCCGGGCACCCGGAAGTCCCACGGCGGCAGGGGATGGCCGAGCATCTCCATGAAGGGGAGCAGGTAGCCGCCCAGGCATGCGTCAACATGGAGCGGGACCTTCTTCTCGAGCGCGATCGCCCCCAGCTCCTCGATCGGATCGATCATGCCGTGCGGGTATTCGGGCGCGGAGCCGAGCAGCATGACGGTGCGCCGTCCGACGAGCTTCCGCACCGCCTTCGTGTCCACCCGGCCGTCGGCCGCGAGGGGCGCGCGGACCGGCTTCACGCCGAAATATTCCGCTCCCTTCTCCCATGCCACGTGAGCGGTCTCGGGGATCACCATCTCCGGCCTGCGTATCCACGGCCTTCGGTCGCGCGCCAGGTCGCGGTAGGTCTTCACCGCGAGCAGGCAGCTCTCCGTTCCACACGAAGTCATGGTGCCGCACACGCCCTCGCCGCCGTGGAGCATGCCGGCGGTCATGTCGACCACTTCCGATTCGAAGCGCTTGAGGCTCCTGAAGGCCATCGGGTTGAGGCCATTGGCCGAAAAATACATGCCGTGCGCCTTTTCCAGAAACTTCGTATGCTCCTCGCCCAGGTAATAGACGAGGCTCCAGGTGCGCATGCGCCGGTAATCCGGGTCCCCGGCGCCGTACGCCTTTAGGCGCTCCAGGACCCGCTTGCGGCTTACGCCTTTTTCCGGGAGTGTCGCTCGTTCTGATGCCATTGTATCACCTCACAGAGCAAGATAGCGGAGCAGGTACGCAAGTGAGATGCCCAGGTAATTCCCGATCGCGTATCCGATTATGCCCGTGATGACGCCGGAGAGGAGCACCATCCGGTTCTTCAGCCCCTCGGCGACGGGCGGCACGAAGGGAGGCGAGCAGATCGCGGAAACCGACGTGATGATGAACGTATCGGTGTCTATTTTAAAGAAGCGGCACAGGATCGCGTGGAGAAGCATGCTTCCGGCTATGCTGACCGTTACAAAGAGCATCAGCGGCCAGTTGATGTTGATGAGCGTGCTCACGCTGGTCATGGACCCCACGACGAAGCAGAAAATATAGATGACGTACATGCCGAACTGAAAGGTCTTCTCGATGCCGCGGATCTTCGGGATAAATGAGCACGCGATCCCCAGTGACGTGATGGCCAGGATCACCACTGCGGTCACATGCTCCTTCGGAAAGAGCGCGCTGAACCGGTCTGAAAGCGCGACAATGGCCCCGGACAGGAGAAGCGCCCCGGCGAGCCCGGCCAGGGTGCGCGGCCTGAACATGCCGCCGTATGCGTGGATGTCCTCGGATTCGCCCATGTCCACGCGGCCCTCGCCGCCATATCTGCTCCAGTCGAACCGGGGAAGCAGCAGATTGAACACGCGCTGCCCGATGCCTATGCAGAATACGATGTATATCAGGGAAATGAGGGTGTCGTAGGTGTGCATTATGATATAGGTTCCGGTGTCCACGCCCAGGGCCGCCTTTATGGCGGCAAGGTTCGGCGTGCCGCCGGTATACAGGCCGATGGCCATGCCGACCAGCTTCCAGTCCCCGTCGACCTGGCCCCGGATGATGAAAAACGCGCTGAACGAGACGATGATGATTGAGACGGTCGCGAGCAGCATGCAGAGCAGGGATTTGCCGGCAAGACGGGTCCATTTTTTCACGTCAATGGAAAAAAAGAGAAGCGGAAGCGCAAGGGCTACAGCCGCTTCCGATAGCATCGTCTGATAGCGGTCCGCGTTGTCCGGAAGCATGCCCGAGTTTCCCAGGACAATGCCTGCGGCGTAGCAGAGTATGACCACCCCGATCTTGTTGATGACGGGAAATCGATAACAGATATAGATGGCGAGGGCCGGGAAAACAAAATATGCTGCAATCAACAATGGTATGGGCATGGGGCCTCCCTGGCGTAATACTGTGATATAAGATTCGGGAACTCCGTTTTGATGATCGCGTTTGCCGGGTCAATGAACAGGCGCCCGCGATGGGTACTGTTCAGGATTAATCATACATGATATAGAACACAGGATACGGTTGCGGTCAATGAATTAATTTTATATCCGAACGCTCCGAATGCGAGCACAGGCTCTGGCGGGGAGAAATTATCCTTGAATAAATACCGTGCAATTAGTATACTGATATCATCACTGGCTGATCATATTCCGCTGGATATCAGCATAACGGTGCCGGGACGGGCGGCTTCGGCCGATCGTACGGGCCTGCCGGAAGTGCATTACTGATTTCATCATGTATTAAGGATGTGTGTATGGACCGACGCAGGGGCGATTACTACCAGATGTGGAAGGACCGGTTCCGGGAGAAATTCGCCACCGAGGACGAGATTTTTTCAAAAATACGCAGGGGCGACCGGATCTTTGTCAGCACCGCGTGCGGCGAGCCGCAGTACCTGGTCAGGTCGATAGTCGAGTACGCCGAATCGCATCCGAAGGCGATCGTGGACGCGGAGATGATGCAGGTCTGGACCCTGGGTGTCGCGCCGTATACCGACCAGAAGTTCGGGAACATCTTCAGGCATAACTCGTTTTTCGTCGGCGACAACACGCGGGAGTCGGTCAACAGCGGCCTGGCTGATTACACGCCGATTTTCCTTTCGCGGATCCCCCAGCTGTTTCGGAACAAGATGATTCCCATTGACGTGGCCCTTATCCAGACCTCCCTTCCCGACCAGAACGGATACCTGAGCCTCGGGGTAAGCGTGGACATCTGCATGGAGGCGATCGAGAACGCCTCGCTCGTCATCGCGCAGGTGAACCCGCGGATGCCGCGGGTGCACGGGGACACCTTCCTTCATATCAAAGACATCAATTATATAATCGACCATGACGAGGAACTCCTGGAGTACAACCCCGCGGTCCCTGACGAGATAGCAAAGCAGATTGGCCGCTACGTGGCGAGCATCGTTGATGACGGAGACACCATCCAGGTGGGATACGGGAGCATGCCCAACGCGATCATTACCAGCCTGGGCGAGAAGAACAATCTGGGTATACACACCGAGCTTTTCTCGCAGTTCATGGTCGATCTTATCAAGAAGGGCGTTGTTGATAATTCGAGAAAGAACATAGACCGCGGTAAGACCGTGGCCTCCTTCTGCATGGGCGTCAAGGAGACCTATCAATTCATCGACGATAACCCCTTCGTGGAGTTTAAGCGCATCAACTATACGAACAATCCGCTCATCATTGCCCAGAATAGCAACATGACCGCCATCAACGCCGCGCTCCAGATCGACCTTACCGGCCAGGCGACCGCCGAGTCGATCGGCAGCCAGTTCTTCAGCGGGATCGGCGGGAGCGCGGACTTCATGCGCGGCGCGATGTTCTCACCGAACGGAAAGACGATTCTCGTGCTCCAGTCCACGGCACGGGGCGGCGAGGTCTCGCGGATCGTGCCGCTCCTGGATCCGGGCACCGGCGTGACGCTGAACCGGGGCGACATCAATTATGTGGTAACCGAATTCGGCATCGCGTACATACACGGCAAAAACATCCGCGAGCGGGCCATGGACCTCATCGCCATCGCGCACCCGAAATTCAGGCCCGGACTGATCGAGGAGGCGAAGCGGCTTAAACTGATATACAAGGACCAGGCGTTCATCCCCGGCAAGAGGGGAGAGTATCCCGAGCACCTCTCGACGTACCGTACGACCCGCGACGGGACGCTCCTCAAGATACGGCCGGTGAACATTAATGACGAAACCATCATAAAGGACCTGTTCTATTCGCTCTCGGACCAGAGCTTCCAGCGCCGGTTCATGTCGACCCGGCTCGACATGACCCACGAGCGGCGCCAGGAATTCGTGGTGATCGACTATACCAAGGAGCTGGTCCTGCTCGCGCTTGTCGTGACTCCGCACAAGGAGATCCCGGCCGGCATGGGACAGATGATAAAGGATGAGAAGAGCCATACCGCCGAAGTGGCCTTCGCTGTCAGCGACAGCATGCACAACCGGGGGATCGGGAGCGAGCTCCTTGGCTACCTGATACTCCTGGCCAAGCGCGAGGGCCTCCTGGGCTTTACCGCGGAGGTGTTGATCGAAAACAGGCCGATGCTGCACGTGTTTGAAAAGATGTTCCCGAATATAGAAAAAAAGATGGAAGAGGGCGTGTACGAGCTGGTGCTTCGCTTCAGCGATGTATCCTAGGAGCCCGGCAGCCCGCCGCGGGAAAGTTTCAGGTTATGGAGGACTGATGAAAAAGCGGATTCTGATGGTGTATCCGGAGATACCCGTCTCATACTGGAGCTTCAAGTACATACTGAAGCTGGTCGGAAGGCGCGCGGCGTTTCCCCCGCTGGGCCTGATGACGGTCGCGGCGCTCCTGCCGGACGATTACGAGGTCACGCTTGTCGATATGAACACGCGGCCCCTGCGGGACCGGGATATCCTGAAGGCGGACATGGTGTTCGTGTCGGCGATGATGATCCAGAAGGAATCGTTTGAGAGGGTGGTGGCCGCGTGCAACCTGCTGGGCAAGCCCGTGGTGGCCGGCGGTCCCTATCCCACCGGATCGCACGAGTCGATAGCAGGCGTGGACCATTTCGTCCTGGGCGAGGCGGAGACGACCCTCCCGCAGTTCCTGCGCGACCGGGATGCCGGCGCCGCGCGGCGCATGTACCGGAGCGACAGAAGGCCGGATATCAGCATGACGCCCGTTCCGCGCTTTGATCTGGTGAGGCACCGCCACTACACCATGATGTCCCTTCAGTATTCACGGGGATGTCCCTTCAACTGCGAGTTCTGCGATATCATCGAGCTGTTCGGGCGCGTGTCCCGCACCAAGGAGCCGGAGCAGTTCGTCAGGGAAATGGACGCGCTCTACCGGACCGGCTATCGCGGGCCGCTCTTTATCGTAGATGACAATTTCATCGGCAACAAGAAGAACGTGAGGCGGCTTCTTCCCGCAATCTCGCGCTGGCAGAAGGAACGCGGCTATCCCTTCATGATCACCACAGAGGCCAGCGTCAATCTTGCGGAGGACGGGGAGCTCATGGAGATGATGCTCGATGCCGGATTCAACAAGGTCTTCCTCGGCATCGAAACCCCGGTCGAGGAGAGCCTGATCCTCTCAAACAAAAAGCAGAACGTCGCGTTGCCGCTCCTGGAAAGCGTGGAGCGGATCCAGCGCGCGGGAATGGAAGTGAGCGCGGGATTCATCCTCGGCTTCGACAGCGATCCGGAGAACGTGTTTGACATACAGATGGATTTTATCGGCAGGTCCGGAATTCCGATGGCCATGGCGGGCCTGCTCATTGCCCTTCCCAACACGCAGCTGTACCGGCGTCTCGAGGCTGAGGGGAGGATTGTCCGGGAGTCATCGGGGAACAACACGCATAACTTCACCATGAATTTTATTCCGGTCATGGATCGGGACCGGCTGATCCGGGGATATAAGCGCCTGATATCGCACATCTATTCTCCACGGGAATATTTCAACCGGTGTCTGGTCCTCATGGAGAGGATGCCGAAGGGGCGGGTGGGAAAGGGCGCCTTTTCCTTCTGGACGGTGCTCCTGGTTGTGCGGATCTTCTTTGCGTCACTGTTCAGGCAGATGTTTTCCTCCTATGGAGGGGAATATATCAAGTACCTTGCCGCGGCGGTCCGGATGAGGCCCGGGATGTTTCCGAAGGCGGTCAAGATGGCGCTGTTCGGTCATCACTTTTTTCGCATCACGAGAGAGATCGTGGCTGCCGACGATGTATCCGCGTCAATTGAAAGCGTGCGCGAGCGGCTTCGGCGCAGGATCGAAATGCTCCGCCAGGGGCGGCTGGAGGATGTTATCCAGGATGCTCCGATGATAGACCGTGAAGTGCTCGGCGGGGCCTTTATCGCCGGGGTGCGGAGGAAATACCGGATGCTGCACGACGATTTCCGGCCGTTGCTCGAGGAGCCGCTGAAGCGGCTCATGGACGATTTCAGGCTGTACGTGGAGACCCTGATCCAGATGATGAGAAAGAGGATGGCCGCGGGCGGCAGCGGGTCCCTTGACGAGCTCAGGCAGCTTTGTGATGACATGAAACACCGGGCACGGAAACACTACCGCCATTCAAGCCGGGAATTCCGCGCCTATTATAAAGGCCTGATCGAATATTTCGAGAGACGCATTGACGGAATTATCCTCGATCTGGAGAGCCGGTGCGTTGCTGACAATCGGCCGGTTTCAGACCGGTGATCGTTTATTTAATTTGTTGCAATACTGAATTTTCAAAGGAGTCACAGGGGCGAAGCCCCTATGAAGCTCCCAGCCGGGGCTTCCCGGCGAGTGCAAGACGCAGTTTCGCAACAAGTCTATTAATCGGAGGGTGTATGCTTAACAAGAAGTATTTCTGGTATGTGATGATGGCGGGTTCCATTGTTCTTTTCATCTTTCTGCTGTATCTGGGACGGTATCTCTTCCCGGGTGATCCGTTCCTTTCGAGAATATTTTTCCTGGCATTGCTGCTCTCGCATGTTGTCGAGATCCTGATGTTTTCCATGAAGATCGGGAAGGAAAAGCAGATCCCGGCCACGATGATAGTAATGAAAACACTGCTCTACGGGTTTACCTGGTGGGTTCCGCTCAAGATGGGGGTAATCGAGCGATAGGCCCCGTATCCGGCCGCCGCTATGCGTAGATGACCGCGATGATTCGTGCTGGCCGCTCGTCCGCGCAGGCTACATGGTGGTTGAGGGTGGAATCATAGTAGATGCTGTCTCCCGGCTCCAGGATGTCCGCGTGATCGCCGAGCTGTATCTCCACCCGTCCCTCCAGCACGTAGAGGAATTCCTCGCCGTCATGGCTGTAGGGCACGCCTTTTTTCGATGCCGGCTCGAGGGTGACCAGAAACGGTTCCATTTTGCGATTAATCTTGTCGGGCGCAAGCGATTCGTATGCATAACCGTATCGGACACCTTCTTTTGACGCCACGCGTGATGTCGGCACGCGTTCGTCCTTCCGCACGATCGTAAAGGGCGCGCTTCCCTTCTGATTGAAGAGCCTGCCGATCTCGACTTCAAGGGCGCGCGCGATCTTCATCAGTGCGCCCAGGGGGGGGGAAATCAGGTGGTTCTCGAGCTGTGAAAGGAATGCCGTGGAGAACCCGGTCCTGTTTGACAGGTCCGCGAGTGAAAGGCCCTTTGATTCGCGGTATTTTTTTATCTTTTCTCCCACTTTGACATCGGTATCGCTCATAATCCCTCCGGGCAGCATGACATGTTAGAACAAGAGTGCGTCCCAAAACCTGCATTCATGTAGTTTTGGGATGCACTCTAAATGATTTTTGTAAAGAAAGATATGTCAAATGAAATTTTCCTGGATACTGATTCACATTTCTTGTCCCAGGGTCAAAATTTATGGTTATCTGACCAGTTATTGTTGACTTAAAAACAGTAGATTTTGTACAGTGTACATGATGATTATGTTTTAATTGACTAAAAATTAAAATTAGTTTATATTAAAATATACAGTATTTTAATATAAACTAAAAAGTTAAACAGGGTTCCCGGTCATTGGCGTACATTAAAATTGATTCAGATCGATGCAAAGGTTGTTATTTTTGCATCAAGTTCTGCCCCAGACAGCTCATCGTTGTTTCTGAAAAGCATAACCGCGTGGGCTATTTTCCGGCCATGTTCCCCCAGGAGAACGAAGACCGGTGCACCGGATGTAAAACCTGCGCGCTCATGTGTCCTGATACCGCCATCGAGGTGTTCAAATGACCGTGAAAAAGCTGACCAAGGGGAACATCGCCCTGGCGGAGGGAGCGATACAGGCGGGTTGCAGGTTCTACTTCGGGTACCCGATTACCCCGCAGAATGACATACCAGAGTACCTGGCGAAGCATCTGCCGGAGGTGGGCGGCACCTTTATCCCCGCTGAAAGCGAAATCGCATCCATAAACATGGTGCTCGGCGCAGGCGCCTCGGGTGAGCGCGCCATGACCTCATCGTCCGGGCCAGGCATATCACTTATGCAGGAGGGGCTGTCCTATCTGGCCGGCTCGGAGATCCCGGGTCTGGTGGTCAACATCATGCGGTGCGGGCCCGGTCTCGGCGGCATCGCGCCCACGCAGGGAGACTACACCCAGGCGGTACACGGCGGGGGCCACGGCGACTATCGGAACATCGTGCTCGCGCCGGCCTCGGTGCAGGAGATGTTCGACCTCACCATCAAGGCGTTTGAGCTCGCCGACAGGTATCGGATGGTTTCCATCATACTTGCCGACGCGATGGTGGGGCAGTTCCAGGAGCCGTGCCGTCTGACGCCGGAGAAGCCGATAGTCATGCCGGACAAGCCGTGGGCGCTCAGGGGGCGACAGGGCAGGAATCCACAGCTCCTCAAGTCGCTCTATCTCGGGCCGGGCGAGCAGGAGGCACACAACCTCGATCTGCAGAAGAAATATGCGGAGGTGCAGAAGAACGAGGTGCTCTGCGAGGAAAAGTTTCTCGACGACGCCGAGATCATGATTGTCGCGTTCGGGACGCCGTCGCGTATCGCCAAGACGGCCATCCGCATGGCGCGCGAGCAGGGGATACGGGTGGGGCTCCTCAGGCCGATCACGCTTTTTCCGTTTCCGTCCGAGCAGGTCCGCGCCCACTCGGCGCGCATCGGGAAGGTGCTGGTGGTCGAGATGAACACGGGGCAGATGCTCTATGACGTGAAGATAGCCGCGCACAAGGACGCAGCGATATCGTTCTATGGCCGGCCCGGTGGGGGCATTCCGTTCCCCAACGAGGTTCTGGCGGAAATCAGGAAGGCCCTGGAGTAAGCAATGAACAGGATATTCAGCAGGAGCGAATGCCTCACCGATACGCCGACGCATTTTTGTCCCGGCTGCACTCATGGTATTGCCCACCGGCTTGTGGCGGAGGCGATCGAGGAGCTGGGGGTTGCGGACAGGGCCATCGGGATCCCGGGCGTCGGGTGCTGCGTGTTCCTCTATTATTATATCCCGATCGACACGCTGGAGGCGCCGCATGGCAGGGCGCCTGCGGTCGCAACGGGTATGAAACGCGCCCAGCCCGACAAGATCATCTTCAACTACCAGGGCGACGGCGATATGGCCGCCATCGGCACCTCGGAGATTATCCATGCTGCGAACCGGGGCGAGAATATCACCGTCATATATGTCAACAATTCCGTGTACGGCATGACCGGCGGCCAGATGGCCCCGACCACGCTCCTCGGCCAGCAGACTACCACGTCGCCCTACGGCAGGAACTTCGAGACCGAGGGCTACCCGATACGGATGGCTGAGATGCTGGCGACCCTGGAGGGCGTTGCCTATTCGGCGCGGGTCTCCCTCCATCGTCCGAAAAACGTAATGCAGGCGAAAAAGGCCATCGTCAAGGCCTTCGAGATGCAGATAAATAAAATGGGTTTCACCATGGTGGAGATACTCTCCACGTGCAACACCAACTGGCGGGTGTCTCCCACCGAGGCGCTGGACGTTATCGAGAATGAGATGATCCCCTATTTTCCGCTGGGAGTGTTCAAGGAGAGGACGGGGAAGGACTTTTTGTAGCGCTTGAAAAATCTTCGATTTTTCAAGCGCTGATGAAATATATTAATGCCGTGTTTCGATCATATTGCTCGCCCGCCGCGTAAAATCGTCCTGATTACGCGGCGGGACCGGCGGCCTCCTGCCGCCTGCTCGCTGATATGATCGAAACACTATCCAGAGATATCGATATGTACTATGATATAATCATGACAGGCTTCGGCGGGCAGGGGATACAGACCATCAGCCTTATCCTTGCCTTGGCCGCGATGAAAAAAGACCTCGAGGTGACCTACCTGCCGTCGTACGGCGTGGAGAAGCGCGGCGGCAGGACCAACGTGTATGTCACCATCGCCGACCAGGAGATCGGCTCTCCCATATCAAACACGCCTTCGGCGCTGCTGGCTCTCGATCTCATCGGGCTGGAATTTTACCAGGACATGCTGGAGAAGGGGAGCCTCTTGGTCGCCAACACGAGCCTCATCCCGGAAGACAGGATACGCGTTAAAGAGGGCGTCAGCGTCCTGAAGGTGAGAATCAATGACCAGGCGGTGGCGATGGGGAACCCGAGGCTGGCGAACATGATTACGCTCGGATGCTTTATCGGGGCTCTTCCCGTCCTCGCCTATGCCGACCTCGAGGCCGTAATCGGCGAGGTGATCCCGGAGCGCCTCAGGGAGACCATACCGGACAATCTCAGGGCCATCACGAGGGGCATCGAGATCGTAAAAGAGACACGCTAGCAGCCTTCCTGACCGCAGCCTCGTTGCCGGATGGTTGTTTTTTACCGCCGGGTAAATCCCCCCACCGACACCGCATCATCTGACACAATGTACAAAAATAACAGTTTTCGGTTATGGGATATGCGACAATATTATTTGACAAAAAATGGGTCATTAATATTGTTGGAAAAAATGTGTGAATCATAGCAATGCAGATGATTGAACCGTGACCCCATAAATCATTTCAGGAGGATAATCCATGGCTGCAAATTCCATCATTGATTCAAGAGATTCGAAATTCATATTATTCGAACTGTTTGAAGTTGACAAGCTGACGCAATATGAAAAGTATGCCGATTTCGACAAGGACACCATGGAAGAGGTGGTCAATCTTGCCGAGAAGATAGCGGTGGAGCAGGTCTATCCGATCAACGCGACCGCCGACAAGAGCGGCGCCAAGTACGACCCCGCGACAAAAAAAGTCAGCATACCGCAGGAGTATTACCCCGGACTGAAGGCCTACTATGACGCCGGGTTCATCGGTGTTGCCACCGACCCGCAGTGGGGCGGCATGGGGATGCCCGAGGCCATCTACTACGCGGTAACCGACTTCTTCACTGCCGCGAGCTGCGCCTTTACCATGTTCCCGATGCTTTCGATAGGCGCCTGCAACATGTACATGAAATTCCTGCCGGATTATCCCTGGAAGCAGATTACCATCGAGAAGATGCTTTCCGGCGAATGGGGCGGCACCATGTGCCTGACCGAGCCGGACGCCGGATCGGACGTTGGCGCGCTCAAGACCAAAGCGACCAAGAACCCGGACGGGACCTATTCGATCAAGGGACAGAAAATATTCATTTCTTCCGGCGACAACGACTATTACAAGAACGTCATACACCCGGTGCTCGCGCGGATAGAAGGAGATCCCGAGGGCACGAAGGGCATATCGATATTCCTGGTTCCAAAGTACCGGATCAAGGACGACGGTTCGCTGGGCGAGCCCAATGACGTCGTGTGCGCCGGCATCGAGCACAAGATGGGGATACACGGGAACCCGACCTGCACCATGGTCTTCGGCGACGAGGGCAACTGCCAGGGCTTCCTGATGGGCGAGGCCCGTCAGGGCATGAAGATCATGTTCCAGATGATGAACGAGGCTCGTCTCTATGTGGGCGGACAGGGAGCTTCGGTATCCAGCGCCGCGTACATGCATGCCGTCACCTACGCCCGTAACCGGGTGCAGGGCAAACGTGTCGAGGAGATGATGAAGCCGGACGCGAAGAGCACCACCATCATGAGCCACCCCGACGTGAAGCGGATGCTCCTTTCCATGAAGGCGCGCGTTGAAGCCATGAGGTGCCTGACGCTCTATTGCGGCTACCTGACCGACCTGACGCACGTGTTGAAGGATGATGGCAGGAAAGAGGCGCAGGCCCTTCTTGATTTCATGATCCCTATCAACAAGGCCGGCAACACCGACACGGCGTGGGAAGTGACCGCTGACGCGATCCAGTGCTACGGCGGCTACGGTTTCTGCTCCGACTATCCGGTCGAGCAGTTCGCTCGCGACGCGAAGATCCTGACGCTGTACGAAGGCACCAACGGCATACAGTCGATGGACCTGGCGATGCGGAAGCTCCTGATGGACAAGGATTTCTACAACTACAAGTCTTACAAGAACAAGATAGAGGAGATCATCAAGAAGGCGAAGGGCATTGTTGATGACAGGTACATCGCGGTCATGGAGAAGGGCGTGGCCAAGGTCGACGAGGTGGTGATGTACATGAAGAAGCTGATGGAAGGCGGCAAGTATCTCCAGATATTCGCAAATGCCACCCCGATGCAGCAGTGCTTCGCGATGCTGTCGTACGCCTTCATGCACCTCTGGGCGCTGATCCTGGTAACCCCGAAGGCGAAAGAGCTCGCGGGCGGCAAAAAGGGCGCGGACCTCGAGAATTTCCTGGCGGACAACGCTGAAGCGGCGTACTACATGGGCCGCATGCTTTCAGCGCAGTTCTACATCGGCGCCGAGTTCCAGAAGTTTTTCGGCAAATGCGACTACATCCTCGCGGGCGAGGGTGCGGTGGTCAAATCGTCGTCGGCGATCTTTACCGGCGCTCTTGAGCAGTAAGCGGAGTATCAGCGAAAATGGAAAGGCCGCTGGATCAACCAGCGGCCTTTTTTATTTCTTCCTTGATGGCGCCGGGTATCGGTATGGCCAGGCTCTTTTCCTTGATTATCTTCCCGTAAACCAGATTCAGAAGATTGATCTCGATTTTGTCCGAGTTTTTTAGAAACTTCAATAGCTCCGAGCTTTCCTGCCTGGCGTGGTCAAGCGGCAGCTGGATGTGATTTATTATAGTCCCGGTCTTGAACAGGATCGTAACGAGCGCCATGTCTTCGTCGAGCCCGATGTGCCATGATGGGGCGCCGGCGGCCAGTTCCTGGATGACATCATCATTCTCGATGTGGAATAAAATGTATTTTCCGTTGTATCGGACAGGCAGGGTTTCCCCCGCGTAGATGAAATGGCCGTAAAAAAAGCCGCATGCGCCTTCACGCGGGAGCGGATCCCCCTCCTTCAGCTTTTTAAAATCCCTGATAGCGGCTGACCAGGACGTCGCCTCGTCGTTTTTTCTACTAAAGATTTTCATGGTGTATCAGATAACGGCCCGCTTTTTTTCTGTCAAGCACGTTCCGGGGCAACGGCCGCGGCGCCGGGGGCCGCCGCGGCCGGGGGAGTATCAGAACACCGCCTTAAGCCCCGCATGCACGGAGCAGGGCGCGGCGCGGTAGCCGCGGATCTCATCGTATTTTTTATTCAGCAGGTTTTCAATCCTGATAAATGCCTGCAGCTGCTTGATGATCCACCAGGAAGCGGCTAGGTCAAGCTTGTAATACGGGTTCATATAGCTGAAATAGGGGTATCGCCAGTAGTCACGGCGCTTTCCGACATAGGAGAAAGCCAGATTGAGATTGCCCCTGTCAAGGAAGCTGTAGTTGATCGTGAAGCCGGCCTGGTGCCGGGGGCGCCGGAGCAGGTCTCCGGTATGGAAGGTCTTATCATACGAGCGGGTAAAGGTATAGAAACCCTTGATCGCGAGATCGTCTATCGGCGTGAACGAAGCGATGCATTCAACGCCGCGGGTGAGCGCGTTGCTGTTCCAGTACCTTCCGTTGTAATCCAGGTTCGTGTCATATACGATCATGTTTTTATAGTCGATGCTGAAGTAATTGACCTCGAGGACGATCCTCTCATCCCAGAGGGGTTGTTCAATTCCCGCGTCGTAGCTCAGGGTCCGTTCAGGATTCAGGTACGCTGGTGTGAACCGGTTCCATCGCTCAAACACGTTGTAGAGCTGGTACAGGGACGGGATCTTGTAGCCGGAGCCCGCGCTGGCCTTGAACCTGGTCTCCGTGACCGGCACGATGAAGGACCCGGACACCCCGTAGTCGATGCTGCGGCGAAAATTGTCCGGCCTGGTGTAGCGGAGCCCGGCGATAACGAATACGCGCTTGAAGAGCTTCAGGTGGTTCTGGGCGTACGCCGCCCAGGTGCCCTGCTTCTCGTCGATCGGTTCGGTCGGCTGCATGTACCAGGGGTTGGGGTAGTTGGGGGGAATGCCGAGGTCCAGCGGCTGCGCGGGCATCCATCCAAAATAGTAGGGGTTGGTTGCGCCATGTTCCTGTTCGTATGAAACGCCGCAAATGATCTCATCAAAGTCTTTGATCATAAATTTATTTTTAAATTCTCCGGACATCATTTTCCCGTTGAATGTCATGTTCGTATAATTAATGGATGCATAGGTGCCACCCTGGTATCGCGATGTCGCGAATTCATACAGGTCCGGGACGTTTCTGTCTTGCATGGTCTGGTTCATGTATGAAAAGGTGAGGCCTGACTCCCACCAGTCAAACACGGGAATTTCGTACCTAACGTTGAGCGCGAGGTTCCGGTTGCCGAAGGTATGGTTCTTGTCTTCTTCATACGCGCCGTTTGGAATATCCAGGTTCGCGTCGGTAAAGCGCAGGGCCATGGAAAGCCAGCTGTCGTGAACGGTTTTCAATCCCAGCTGCGCTGATATCGAGGTGTTGTCATAGCCGTCGTGCCGGTTTTTCAGAAAAGACTTTCTGATTCCCCGCCAGGTCGAGGTGCGGGAAAAGCCGCGCGAATCGGTCCGCGACACATTGAATGAGTAGTGCGCCCAGTCAGTGCCGCCGCTCACCCCGGCCGATTCCTTGAAGGTGCTGAACGATCCGCCTTCGGCCAGGAGCGAAACTTCCGGCTTTCCGGAGCCCATTTTCGTGATGATGTTGATGACGCCGCCAATGGCGTCAGAGCCGTACAGGACGCTCTGGGACCCGCGCACGATCTCGATCCGTTCGATATTGTCCGTGGTCAGATGGGCGAAGTCGAACCCGTGCCCGGCCTGCGCAGGATCGTTCACCTTGACCCCGTCGATGAGCACGGTGACATGGTTCGACGCGGTGCCCCGGACATACAGGTCCGCCTGGCCGCCCAGGGACGAGCTCTGCGATACCGACACCCCGGGAACGCTTTTCAGAATATCCACCGCCTGTGTTTTTTTACTCTGTTCTATCTCCTCCGCTGATATTATGGTGATGGAGGAGCCTGTCTCCTTCCTGTTGATCCCCGTCTTGGTGGCGGTGATGACAATTTCGTTGCTTCTGCCGGGTCTTTCTTCCGGCGCGGCGACCGGCTCTTCTTTTTCCGCTTCCGCGATCCCGGGCAAGACCGGAGAAGCGTCCTCCTGAGACCGGCCGGGCTCCGGCATGTTCATGAAAAATGCCAGACAGAGCAGTGAGACAAGAATAGTTCGATTGTGCTGCATGGTTGAGGCCTCCAGTAGTTAAAAGGATATACCTGTTTTTTAACCGCTGGATATCTCGAGACACATTGTTTATCCGGCTTCTAACTTCCGAATAAAAAAAGCATACCCGAGGGTATGCTTTGATGTGTCAGACATGAACTTCGCGCGCGAAGTATGGCTAACTGGCTCCCGTTCCTCGAGGATATCACAGTTATGGAAGTTCTGGCTTATCCGCAGAAGCGGAATTACAGTTGCGGGACAGCGCGGGATTTTCACCCGTCTTCCTCCATTGAGTTAAAAGAACAATGACCGATGGTGCGTTCAACCCGTAAAACTGTCAATAGATTATCTGTTCTACGGGAGATTTTTTTTCTTGTCAAATTGCCGATAGTATTGTTTTACGAGACGACATGGGAAAAATAATATTCATCACCGGCGGGGCACGGAGCGGGAAGAGCGGGTTCGCGGAATCCCTTCTTTCGGGAAAAGACGACGTCCTCTATGTGGCCACGGGGATCGGGTTCGACGACGAGATGAAGGACCGCATCCGCCGCCACCGGTCGCAGCGCAATCAGTCGTGGGAGACCGTTGAGTGCTGGCATGATGTCGCCGCGGCGGTGCGCGAAAGGCTTGCCGGACGGGGGCGCGTCCTGCTCGACTGCGTCACCATAATGATCAACAACATCATGGTGGTCGATTCGCGCGTTGACTGGGACACCGCCGGCATGGACGAGGTTGATCGTGTCGAAAAAAGCATCCGGAAGGAAATGGATGACATCATGCGTATCGCTTCCGAACATGACCGGGAGCTGCTGGTCGTGTCGAATGAACTGGGGCTGGGCATTGTGCCGGCCGCGCCCCTGGGAAGGCATTACCGGGATATCGCCGGGAAGATCAACCAGATGATTGCCGCGGCCGCGGATGAGGTTTATTTCCTTGTCTCGGGCATACCGCTTAAGATAAAATGAACAATACAGGCTGCCATGACGCTTAAAGATTACCTCAGGGGCATCGTGCTCCAGATACGGTTCCTGACGCGCCTGCCGGTGCCGGCTGATGTCAGGTATGACGAACGGGCCTTTGCCGCGGGCGCGGTGTTCTCACCGGTAATCGGCCTGCTCGTGGGCCTGTTCATGATTGGCGCGTACCTTCTCTTTACGCTGCTTGATGCCCGGCCCCTCGCGGTCCTGGCAGCCATGGTGTCGGGGATAGCCGTGACCGGAGGCCTTCACCTGGATGGACTAGCGGACACCTTTGACGGTTTTTTCAGCTATCGCGAGAAGGAGCGGGTGCTTGCCATCATGAAGGATCCGCGGCTGGGGACGGGCGGCGCCATCGGCCTTGTCCTCGTACTCATACTCAAATACGCACTGCTGCTTTCGCTGGACGAGGCCATCCTCCTTCCCTGCCTTGCCGTGATGCCTGTCCTTTCACGCATGACCATACCCTGGAGCGCGGGACTGTCGAAGTACGCCAGGCCCGGGGAGAAGGGCCCTGCCGCCGGTCTCATGGCGCACACGGGAGCCCTGGAGATCGGCATCGCGACCATGCTCGCTTTCCTGATCGCGCTCCTGTTCATGCGGCTGGCCGCGGTTCCGCTGACCCTTTTCGTCATCGCCTTTGCACTTGTCATGAATCTGTACGCCAGGCGCAGGATTGGCGGTATAACGGGAGATGTTATTGGAGCGATCATAGAGCTGTCTGAGCTGGTGTTTCTTCTTTCCGCGCTGGTGCTGGACCGCGTGTATGCGTGGCAGCAGATTCCTTTTATGGGTAATTGATATGAATCTAATTGAGTCAACAGTGAAAGGCATACGGCCCCTCGACGAGGCGGCCATGCGGGCAGCACGCGACATGCTGGATGCGAAGCTCAAGCCCCCGGGGAGCCTGGGACGGCTGGAAGACATTGCGGTCAAGCTTGCCGGGATTACCGGAAAAACCGGCGGGTCAATCGGCAAAAAGACGATTATGGTGATGTGCGCTGACAACGGCGTTACCGAAGAAGGGGTGAGCTCGTTTCCGGCTGATATCAGCGCCCTTGTCGCAGAGACAATGCTGAAGGGGATATCCGGCGTTTCAGTGCTGGCGCGCCACGCAGGCGCAGACCTCATGGTGGTTGATCTCGGCCTGTTCCGCGAGGTGAACGACGGCCGCATGCTCAAGCGCAGGATACGCGCCGGCACCTCGAACATGGCGAACGGGCCAGCCATGTCGCGAGCGGAGGCGGTGCGGGCGATCGAGACGGGCATCGAGACGGCGCTCTCCGCGATCGAAGGCGGCGCCCGCATCCTCGGAACCGGCGAGATCGGCATCGGCAACACCACCACCGCGAGCGCGGTGGTGCATGCCATGACCGGCGAGGGACTGGATTCGGTCGTGGGGCGCGGCGCCGGCCTCACGGACGACGGGCTGCGCCATAAAAAGGAGATCATCCGCCGCGCCATGGAGCTGAACGGGCCGGACCCGGACGACGCGGTCGACGTGCTGTCGAAAGTCGGCGGCTTCGATATCGCCGGGCTTGCCGGCTGCTACCTTGCCGCCGCCTCGAGCCGGACGCCGATCGTGATAGACGGCTTTATCGCCGGGGCCGCAGCGGTTGCGGCCTGCGGCATCCATCCGGGCGCGCGGGACTTCATGTTCACCTCCCACGCGAGCGTCGAGCCCGGGGTGGCGGCTGTCAGCAGGGCGCTCGACCTCCCGCCCATGCTCGCCCTGGAAATGCGGCTGGGCGAG
>JAFGJX010000069.1 GCA_016928865.1 Spirochaetota bacterium | reverse complement strand
CTACATATTTTGATTCCGGCATATCAAACTGGACTATTGGCTTTTTGAAGAACATATATTCATAAATTTTATTTGGAGAACAATTTATATTATATTCATTAACAGTGTCGGCATTGACGCAGATATCACAGGACGATAGATGACTGATATAATCATTACCCGAGACCCAGCCGGTGAAATTCACCTGTGAATCAATATCAAGCTTCATGGCAAGCCCTTTTAAATACTGAAGTTCAGGTCCGTCACCCATAATTTTTAAGACTATATCATTTCTCTTTTTCCCGTGAACAATGTATCTCATTATTTCCAGAAGATTATCAACACCGTCCTGCTTTCCCATGACGCCAAGATAACCAATTATGCATTTTGCATTTTTTCCTCTTATATCCTTGTCCTTTTCTATTGTTTCCGGCTTTTTTATATTGGGAGAATTCCTCACAATATATACCCTCTCCGGGGACATTCCTCCTCTTTCTACAGCAAGGTCCTTATAGGGCTGATTAACTGCAAAAGACATATCTGCTGTTTTAAATGTCAATTTTTCCAAAAGCATAAGGGCCTTGTAAACAATGCCTTTGCCCCCGCCCTTGGCAATCCATATTTCCGGATTACCATCATGATGATCAAATATAAATTTTTTTCTGAAAAATATTTTATAAAATAATCCGATTAAAAAAATGGTATCGGGGGGATTGCAGGCCTGTATGACATCAAAACCATGTGTAAAAAAAACCTTTAACGACAGTATAAATTCCCAGAATAAAGCAGCCGGATATTCGATCAAATATTCCAGCGCTCTCCTTGCTTCCAGGGGTATGGGATGACGGTATATTGATACGTCATTAATGATTTCAAAGCTTTTTTGATATCCTTTCCCTCTGGGGCTGATAACGGCAACCTTGTACCCGGCCCTGGCCAGAGCCTGGGCCTCCTGCCATACTCTTTTGTCATGAGGGACCGGAAGGTTCTCAACAATAATCAGTACTTTTTTTTGCTTTCTCTTCTTGCCAGTCATATAATTACACTTTATTGTTTAATATTTAGAATCAATTTATATGCATCAGTCAATTTATTCCATATCGTATTATCCATTATGTGATTATGAAAAATAATTGTGAGAGGCGTATTATACCTTTCCGCTGAACTTTTTAAGATGCTGACAGCAGAATGTATTTTATCTATTTCTTTAATTTTTTTTAACGCTGAATCCATTATTATCAGGGGCTTTTCCCTGAGTCTTAATTCCGTGCCCGTCAAAACATTAAAGACAGGAAATTCATTCCCGGTCCCACAGCGAAAGCCGACAAGCTGGCTGAATCCCATTGTCGAATCGAAGTTCATGTTATTATCATCCCATATCTGCCATGTATGCGGAACTGAAAACCGCAGGTAGTGCTGTCTCCCCTCGTAAACAGAAACACCTGCTGTAACTTCTAAAGTCCTTTTCTCTGCCGACCACAGTTCATTATCAACGCAGGTACAGTAGCTGGGATGAAAGCCAATAATATGATTACGTTTTTTTATTTCTATCAGTATTTCATTAACAAGAGGACTATGTAATGTATAGTATCCTTCGTAAGCCGTTGACCCCCCGCTGATAAAATAGAAATGCGATTGTACATTCATCGATTCGCTTATATCCATCAGAGAATGAAAGGTCTCTGCAGGGTTAACCCGAAAGGTTTTGTAATATAACCCAATGAGAGATTTTTTGAGATCGCGCCCCCTCAATAAATTGTGCATGTAATCTGATGCAGAATTTCCATATATACGGTCAACATCATGTGTGATATAAATAGTATATCGTCCTGATGCTTTTTGATCTTCAAAGCCAAGATATACAAGTATATTCCTCAGGTATTCAGCGTATTCGTTGACCACAGGCCTTTGATAAAAATTATTTTTTACGGAAAGATGCATATGATCAGGAAATCTGCCGAATTCATCCTTTTCTTGAATTGCATATTCCTCCCACCGCGTCAGCATAAAAAAAGCTGAGGCAAAAATATCCTGCCCGCAGATGATAGAATCTTCAGTGATATAAAGATCAGAATTCCCAAAAATAACCGGAAGTTCCCGGTCAGGTGTAAAATCATTTGTTATTTTTGGAATCTCATCAGGGATAGATTCAGTTTTTAAATAATCTGATGGTTTATCATATAAATTGAAGAAGTGATCATTAACAATCAGTTTTTTTCGACCAACATGAATGATATAATCTCTGCTATTATCAATGACAAGATCATAATCAACATCAAGAATAATGCTCAACAGAATTTTTATTGCATATTTTCTTTCGCAAGTAAAATTATCCGGAATTCTAATTTTAATTTTTGATTTCATATTATGGTTAAATCAATAATTTCAATACAGGTTTATGTTAAATTATTAATTCCGTAGATTTTATCGCATTACCCAACAGGGAATTTAACCGCATGATTATTGATTCAAGCAGGAAAATCCTCCAGAGACATGAAAATCAATTCAGAATTTATTTCATTTCTTTTTTGCCTGGCCTGCTTAAGTTTCCATCTCCGCTCCGTATGACTTACCGGCCTCTTCCATGAAAGACATCCACAGGCTTAAGGCAACCAATGACGGCATCATATCGTTTATTATTTTATTCATCAACTTTTTTTTCAATGACTTTCACTCAGTCTCCGTAAAATGATGCACTATATCCCAACCGATGGACCCGTCATGTCCGTCATCAATTCCCAGCAGAGAAAAAACAGTAAAACCCAAGGAACATGAAGATCAGGGAATAGAGAATTCCACTCAGAAGCTTAAACTGCCGTAAAATACGGCATGTGGATGATTTCGCGATATACACCGGGTCCTCATCGACCATCTTCGGATTAAGCCTGCGGGACCCTGGATCACAGTTCCCTAAAAACATGCATTGGATAGATAAGAGATGGCCGGGGGCTCTTCTGCCGGAGGGGGCCTCATGTGCAAGGGAGCAAGTGCAGACGCTTCGACAGGCTCAGCACAGGGAAAACACATTCAGTCACCTGGGCTTGCGCTGAAAAGGATGGAATTCCTATATAAAGATTCCAGTTTACCTGCTTCGGTCCTTAGTTTTCACCGAGGCCGCCAGGGCGCAAAAATGGGCATCGAATTCCTTACGCAATTTTTCGGTCCACATCCTGACATGAACCATGGGGACAATGAGCAATTTCCCGTCATTACAGAAGACATGGTATGCGATATTGTCCCCTGATACGTCAATAAATACATCGGCTTCCGGTTCCCGAACCAGATCATTTTTATTGGGCCATGACAGATTGTACTCATCAGCAGCGACTTTTCTTTTAACCCCCAGCCTGAGGAGGATTCCACTATCAAGGGGTATTCCCCGGGAAGGGGCATCGGTCATCCGGCGCAGGATAAAATCCTTAACGACATGAAAATTCTCGCAGACAAGGCATGCGGTTTCAGAAGTATCTTTCATATCATTTCCCCCCGCCACAGCAACATGCGAACAGAATAAAATTAATAAAATCATGCGCATGGTCGTTATCGTCACCTCTATCCCTTTTTGGCTATATACGCATCCAGCGCATCGAGCAGTTCAAACGGCACCGGGCAGTCCTTGTTGTAATTACCGATCGTCTCGTCCTTGTCGCCGTGAAAGTCGCTCCCGCCGGTTACCAGGAGCCCGTACTTTTTCGCAAGGGCAAGATATTCGGCAGCCATCTCCGGGGTATGCATCGAGGCGTAGGCCTCGAGTCCTTCTACCCCGGCCGCAACGAATCCTTTTAAGAGCGATTCAAACTCACCGAGGTCGGCGCACTCAAGCGACACGGGGTGGGCGATAACCGGTATGCCGCCGGATTCCTTTATAACCGAAACAGCATCCTCGAATTCGATCCGCACTTTTTTTACATACCCCGGCTTACCCTTCACCAGATACTTCTGGAATATATCGCGTATGGTGGGTGCGTAGCCGTGGTTGACCATTACCCGCGCCACGTGCGGCCGCCCCATGGCGCCTCCCGCTGCAGCCGCGAGCACCTCTTCGACGGGCAGGTCGATGCCGTGCTTTTTAAGGTCGTCAATGATGCGGTATGCCCTGGCTCCCCGGTGCTCGGCGAGTTCCCTGACCGTATTTCTGAGCCGTTGATTTTTGAAATCCAGATTGAAGCCTATCAGGTGAAACGAGCCGGTGTCGTATTCAATGCTGAATTCGACGCCCGGGAAAACGCGAAACCCCACCGACGAGGCATACTCCATCGCCTCGGGAAGGCCGTCGACCGTGTCATGGTCGGTGATCGCCAGCGCGATGAGCCCGTTCTGGCGCGCGAGGTCTATCAGACCCCGGGGCGTGTATATGCCGTCCGAGGCGGTGGTGTGGGTGTGCAGATCGATTTTTCTCATGGATGACAGGTATGGATAATTCAAGAATTTTATCAAGCAATTAAATCTCAGCATATCTTAACTTAATAAATTAGGATAATACTCATATGGGTGCCAGGGACAGCCCCGCAAGCAGGCGCCACGGAGGGCGCCGATTCCGCCGAGTCAACAGGACGTTATACGAGGCGGACGAGCGGGGCTGTCCCTGGCACCTCAAATAATTTTCTGATATCATGCCATTAGACCTTCAGAATTGTTGCTTGCTTTTTACGCATGGTTATCCAAACATAATAATTTCAAAATAAGATCATCACCACCGCCTCAAGCGGGATATACCGCATTGGTATTACAGGGAGGAATGGCATGTCATCTGCCCTCGACAGGTTTAAACAGCACTGGGCGCGCATAAGCGTCCTCGATCAGGCCAATGCGGTCCTGAGCTGGGACATGGAGACCTTTATGCCGGAAGATGGCGTTCATGCACGTTCCGAGCAGGTCGCCCTGCTTACCGAGCTGGGACACCGGTGGCTCGTATCCGAGGAGACCGCCCGCTGCATCGAGGACGCGGAAAAAGAGACCGCCGGATGCGATTATTTTTCCGACGAGGCGAGCATGCTCCGGGTTGCGCGTCGGGCCTATGAGCAGAAGGTGAAGCTCCCCGACACCCTGGTGTCCCGCCTGGCCCGCACGACCGCCCGTGCCAATACCATATGGATCAACGCGCGCAAGAAAGCCGATTTCAGCATGTTCGCCCCTGTCCTTTCGGAAATAATTGACATCAACCGGGAGCAGGCCGAGCTGCTCGGCTATGACGGACACCCCTATGACGCCCTGCTCGACCTGCACGAGCCGGACCTCACGACCGCGGAGACCGATCGGCTCTTCACAGAATTGAAACAGGGCCTTGTTCCGCTGGTACGCGAGATCACCGGCAGCGGCACCATCCCCGAAACAGGCTTCCTCAGCCAGAAATTCGACACTGCCGGCCAGGAGCGCTTCGGGCTACGCGTGCTGAGCGACATGGGATACGATCTCCGGCGGGGGCGACAGGATCGTTCGGCACATCCCTTCACCACCTCCTTCACACCCTATGACGTGCGGATAACAACGCGCTTCGACGAGGACGATCTCCTCTCGGCGCTTTTCAGCACGATCCATGAAGCCGGCCACGCCCTTTACGATCAGGGCCTGCCCGTGGACCTGGTGAATACGCCACTGTGCCAGCCCATATCACTGGGCGTACACGAATCGCAGTCACGGCTCTGGGAGAACATCGTGGGCCGAAGCCGGGGGTTCTGGAAGTGCTACCTGCCCGTCCTCGCGGAAGAGTTCGCCGGGCAGCTTGACGGAATCGGGCTCGAAACATTTTATCGCGCAATCAACCGCGTTACGCCGGGATTTATCCGCGTCGAATCCGACGAGCTGACCTACAACCTGCATATATTCATCAGATTTGAAATTGAAAAAGAGCTTGTCTCGGGAACGCTGGGCATAAGCGACATTCCGGAATCGTGGAACACAAAATACAGGGACTATCTCGGCATACTGCCGCCCGACGACGCGCAGGGTTGTCTCCAGGATATCCACTGGGCCCACGGCGCTATCGGATATTTTCCCACCTACACGATCGGCAACATCCTTTCAGCCCAGCTTTTTCAGCTGGCCATACAGACTGTCACATCCATTCCATCCGACATTGAAAAGGGGAACTTTATCACGCTTCTGGGCTGGCTCAGGAACAAGGTACACCGTCATGGATCACGATACACCTTTAGCGAGCTCGTGCGATCAATTACCGGCGGAAAGATGCGTGTTGGGCCCTATATGGCTTATCTGACTGAAAAATTCAGAGAAATCTATACATAAAATGACTGTTATAATGTGGACTGAGCCTCATGCCGCACTCACTGTAAAAAGGCTATCATTTCAAAAAAATTACTTTACATCCAGACAATAAAATTTTTTTAATATAAAAAAGTTCAGCCCTTCCGGGCCGGCTTGAAAGCCGCAAGCTTCTGCGGCAACATATATATATTACAGCAGGGTAGACACATCATGTTTGTGGGCATTGATATCGGCGGATCAAAAACAAAAGGCATACTCACGGACAACAACGGGAATGAACTGAGCTTCAAAGAGATTGAGACCAAAAAAACGACAAAAGAGATCGATGACGACCTTTACCAGCTCATCGAGACGCTTGCCACGTCCGCGACAGTTTCAAAAATGGACATCAAGGGAGTGGGTATCGGCACTCCGGGACCAATCGACAAGGAGAGGGGTATTGTGCTTAAAGCCCCGAATATACCGGCGTTATACAATCATCCTATCGTAAAAAATCTAGAGACACGGACCGGCCTCAGGGTGTTTCTTGAGAACGATGCTACCGTCGCCATCCTCGGCGCATGGTGGAAGGAAAACGTCAGCAAGTACCGCAACTGGCTCATGATAACACTCGGGACCGGCATCGGCGGCAGCCTCATCATCGACAACAAGATCTATACCGGACAGGCTGGCAACGCCATGGAGGTCGGCCACATGACCATCGACCTGGACGGGAAGGAATGCCCCTGCGGCAACAGGGGCTGCTGGGAGCGCTACGCCTCCGGTCCCGCGCTCGTCGAGCTTGCACAGTCCTACGTCAAAAAACAGAAGGGCTCCTCCGTCGCTGTGCGGGCAAAGGAGGAGGAACTGACCCCGCTCTTGGTGTACGAAGAGGCGATAAAAAAAGATGAAACGGCCCTGGCTATATTCGAGGAGTACTCGACCTACGTCGGAATCGGCATTGTCAATCTTATCAATATTTTCAACCCTGAAGCGATCTTTCTGGGAGGCGGCCTCTCTCAATCCTACCGGGTCATGCTGCCGACGGTCAAGCGAATCATAAAAAAATGCGCGTGCCCCGGTTTCAAAGACAATGTCATACTGTATGCCATCAGCGACCCGCTGAAGATACCGGCGTTTGGCGCTGCGAAGCTCGCCATCAATGCCACTGGATCCTGATTACGCTGACCGACGGTACAGAACAATAAATAGTCGCATTTTTCTTGACTTTTACCTGCCGCTGGCGCTATTGGTCATTACGCGGCACAGTGACCGCAGTGAAAATACATGGAACATGAACTAGGCACCATACGGAAAGAAGCGCTCGCCGCAATACAGGCCGCAGCCGACACTGATACCATTGAGGAGATACGGATCAAGTACCTCGGCAGAAAGGGGGCCCTCACCCTGATACTGCGCTCACTGGGCAATATACCCCCCGAAGAACGGGCCCGGATGGGCAAGCTCTCCAACCAGTACAAGAATGAAATTGAAACTGCGATTGAAACCAGGACTGACGAGCTCACCAGGGAGGGCGCCGACAGCCTTATCCGGGGCCAGTGGATCGACGTGACTCTTGACTGCGTGCCCCCCGTTCCCCGGGAAGGCCTGGGCAGGCTCCATCCCATCTCGCGCATACAATACGAAATCGAAGATATATTCACCTCAATGGGCTTCGAGATACACGACGGCCCCGAGACCGAAACTGATCACTACAACTTCGAGGCGCTCAACATACCGAAGCACCACCCCGCCCGCGACATGCAGGATACCTTCTGGACCGAGGACGGCAATTTATTACGGACCCATACCTCGGCGATCCAGGTGCGGGCCATGGAAAAGGTCAAGCCGCCGTTCCGGGTCGTGGGGCCCGGCCGGGTTTTCCGATACGAGAGCACCGACGCCTCCCATGAAAACACCTTTTACCAGGTCGAGGGCATGATGGTGGACCGTGAGATTACGGTGGCGCACCTCATTTACGTCATGAAAGAGCTTTTAAAAGAGATATTCCAGCGGGATGTCTCCGTGCGCCTCAGGCCCGGCTACTTCCCCTTTGTTGAGCCCGGGTTCGAGCTCGACATCAACTGCCTGATCTGCGGCGGCAATGGATGCAGCGTGTGCAAGCAGTCCGGATGGGTTGAGCTCCTCCCCTGCGGCCTGGTGCATCCCAACGTCCTCCGCATGGGTGGCATAGATCCGGGTCAATGGTCCGGGTTCGCCTTCGGGCTCGGCCTGAACCGGCTTGTCATGATGAAATACGGCATAAACGATATCCGTCATTTTCTCAGCGGCGATATTCGTTTTCTGAAACAGTTCTGACGGAGCGCTTCCATGTGGCTTTCACTGAACATACTGAATCAGATGGTTGACACTGCGGGCCTCGCGCCGGAGGAGATCGCGCTTCGCCTGACGATGTCCACCGCGGAGATCGATTCAATAGAGAGGGTGAACGATCACTTTCGGACGATCCTCGCAGCGAAGATACTCGACGTCAGGCGGCATCCGAACGCCGACAAGCTCACCCTTGTCGACCTTGACGCGGGCGAGAGGAAATACCGCGTTGTGTGCGGCGCCCCCAACCATAAAACGGGAGACATCGTGCCGCTCGCCCTGCCGGGCACCCGGTTCGGCGAAGAGATGACCATCAAGAAAGCGAAGATCCGCGGGGAGGAATCAGAGGGCATGCTCTGCTCCGAACGGGAGCTGGGGCTCAGCGACGACCACTCCGGCATCATGGTGCTGCCGGCGGACACGAAAATCGGCGCGGCCTTCAGCGACCTCTTCCCCCACCGCGTCGACGTCAGGTTTGAGATCGACAACAAGTCAATCACGCACCGTCCCGACCTGTGGAGCCACGAGGGCTTTGCTCGCGAGATCGGGGCGATTTTCAACAGGAAATTCACCAGCGTCATCGACTACGGCCTTCTCAAAAAACTGAAGGACGCCGAGCCGATCCGGGTGCGCATTCTCAATCCGGAGGCCTCTCCCCGCTACAGCGGCCTGGTGGTCGCCGGCATAAAGATCGAGGAATCACCCGACTGGCTAAAGGCCATGGTAGAGGCCATCGGCATGCGGCCCATAAACAACATCGTCGATATCACCAACTACGTGATGGCGGAGATCGGGGAGCCGATGCACGCCTTCGACCGAAAAAAGCTGAACGGCGACGAGATCATCGTCAGGCTCGCTGACAGCGGCGAGCCCCTCATGACCCTGGACGGCTCCACCTTCGAGCTCATCAACGAAGACATCGTCATAGCCGATTCTAAGGGCCCCATCGCCCTGGCGGGCGTCATGGGAGGCGGCAACAGCGAGATCGAGGACTCGACCACCGAGATCGTGCTCGAGGCAGCCAATTTCAACCCGGTCAACATCCGCAAAACCGCGAACCGTTACAGTCACCGCACCGAGGCCGCCATAAGGTTCGAAAAGTCACTCTCCCCCGAGCTCACTGTCCCGGCGCTCCTGCGCAGTTATGCCCTCATCAAGAAGGTGCTGCCCGGAGCGGAGGCCGTATCACGCATCATCGATGCCTACCCCGTCAGGCAGAAGCAGGTCACCGTAAAGACCACTGCAGACTTTATACGGAAGCGGCTCGGCGAGCGGATCGACGATGACCGCATTGCGGCAATTTTAACCTCGCTTGACTTCAAGCTGAAGGAGAACAAGGGAAATCTTACAATCGATGTACCCTATTACCGCTCCACGAAGGACATCTCCATCCAGGAGGACATTGTCGAGGAAGTGGGCCGCATCTACGGATATGACAACATCACGCCGGATGTTCCCCTGGTTATCTGCGCGCCGCCGGGTAAAAACAGCTTCAGACTCTTCGAACGCTCGGTTAAAACCATCCTCTCGGGCAACCATAACATGATAGAGATAAGCGGCTACTCATTTGTCGGCGAAGAGACACTGAACAAGCTGGGTGTCAACAACGATTCCGAGCTGCGCCTGCGCAACCCCCTGTCGCAGGAACAGGACCGCCTCCGCAGGAGCCTTGTCCCGAACGTGGTCAACGCAATCACCCTCAACAGCAGGCATTCGGACGAATTTTCCATATATGAACTGGGCCGGGTCTATATTAAAGACAAGAGGCTCTCATCCGAGCTGGCAAAGGAAAAGACCATGCTCACGGGGGCCGTGTACCGGAAAAAGCCCGCGGCACCGCTTTTCTACGAGGTAAAGCGGATCGCGCGCGGTCTCGCAGAGAAGCTGCAGATCGCCGACTGCCGTCTCGTGCCTGAAGACAGGGCGCTTCCCCCGTACGCGCATCCTGTCAGGTCGATGGCAATCATCGTTGACGGACAGAAAGCCGGGTTCCTGTTCGAACTGCATCCTGAAGCGTCCCGGGAATTCGACATAACGGGCTCGGCGGCCCTGTTCGATATCGATCTGGTCGTCCTCTACGCCGCGCGCAAGAAGGAGACCGTTTTTACGGAGCTCCAGAAATATCCTGAGGTCCCCTTTGAAGTAAGCGTGCTCGCAGACCGCACGGTCTACGCGTGCGATATATCATTGATCATTGAAATCGCCGGAATCGACATGATCCGGCGGGTGGAGGTTGTTTCCGTGTACGAAGGGAACCCGATACCGGAAGGAAAGAAATCCGTTTCAATGAAGATAGTCTTCGCCTCAAAGGAACGGACCCTCTCGACAGAAGAGATAGAAAAACTCCAGAAAAACGTCATCGCCGTTCTTGGCAAAAAGGGCTACCAGCTCAGGTAGCGTCTATGACCTGGGGCTTGCCCCCATCACGTTCTGATTATAGAACGATATCCGGTTCCTCCCGTTTTTCTTCGAATAATAGAGCGCCATATCGGCCATTTCAATCAGGCTGCTCGGATCCTTTGCGTCCAGGTCCGGGATGGTCGCGATGCCGCCGGACAGGGTAAACCGCATGGTGATGTCCTCGTATTCCAGCCGTACTCCCTCAACCATGCTCCTGATCCGCTCGGCGAAGGCGGTCGCCTCATCACGGCCCGTTTCCGGGAGAATGACGGTGTACTCCTCGCCGCCGTACCGGCAGGGGATGTCAATGTTTCTGCAATTTCTCAGGAGCACGTTCGCAACTTCCTTTATGACCCGATCGCCCGCCTGATGCCCGTAGGTGTCGTTGATCCCCTTGAAATTATCGATGTCAAAAATGACCACGGAGAGGGTGTGTCCCTTTCTGCTCGAGCGGTTCCATTCCTCCTGAAGCCGCTCGCGGAAATACTTGCTGATATAGAGCTTCGTCATGCCGTCCCGGATGGCATTATTGTAGAGACTGGCGTTATTGATGGCGATGGCCGACTGCGTTGAAACGAACTGGAGTACCTGCATGTCGAAAATCGTGAAACCGCCGTGTATCTTGTTTATTGCCTCAATGACACCGATTATCTCTCCGTTCACGGTAAGAGGCACGGCAATGATTGAGCGCGTTACGGTTTTCGCCTTCTTGTCGGCGCGGTCCGAGAAACGCGGGTCGTTCTGGGCGTCGTTGATCAGGATCGGTATGCCGTTCTGCCACACGGTCCCGGCAATTCCCTCGCCCATCCGAAGGCTTGTGTCCTTGAGAATGTCCCCCTCCTCGTCCTTGCTGAGCACGGAAAAATTGAGCTGCTTCAGCCCGCGATCAACCAGGAGAATACTGCTCGATTCGCAGTTGAGCAGTATTTTTGTCTGGTTCAGAATGCGCTTCAGCACCTCTTCCTTTTCGAGAGAATTGGCTATGTAGGTGTTTATCTCGATGAGAGTGCGCAGCTGTCTGTTCTTTCTCTCCATCTCATCCAGCTTCTCGCGCTGTTCCTCGATCTTTCGTAATCGCCTCTGGTGAAACATTATACGCCCCGTCTATCGATAAATTGTTTTCATGACACGCAGGGGTTTGGCTCCCGGGACATCCTCATTACGCGCCCTGTGCGCTCCCGTACTTCAGCTCCAGATACGTCTTTTTCTCGAACCGTTCAAGGCCCAGATCCTTCGCCATCCTGAACAGGTCCTTCTCGATCCTCTCGCGTTCCGTGCCCTTCATCTCCAGCTCGACAAAAGAGCCAAGACCCTCCACCCGATCGAGGCAGATCTCCACCTCGCCCAGGACATATATGTCCCGCTCCTTGGTTACCGTCCCCGCGGGGCTGAACCCGAGCAGGGTGAGGATATGAAGCACGGCGTCGTATTCCCCGACAGCGACCTCCTCCTCCCGGCGCGTTTTCGATTCGACGCCGAGCCGCGGCCCCTTGTATGTCATGACAACCCTGCCGTCGACCTGCCTGAGGCGCAGAGCCTCATCGGTGCATCTGAAGTCGCGAGACGGGTGATTCAGATAGAGGTCGCGCTCCCTGAAGGTTCCCTTGTGGCCCGCGCCGGCCGAGCGCAGCCGGTCGGCAACGGCCGCGTGGTCGTCGCACCACGCTTTTATCTCTATTTCCAGCAGCCCCATCATCGTCTCCTGTGAAGCGGCCCCTCGATGGAGAGCCCGTCGGCACCGAGGGTCTGCCGCGGTTTTCCGTTGATGGTTATGACCACGCTCTGAACGTTGGGAAACTGCGTAGCCGTGTACACGATCTGGTCGATCCGGTTGATGAGCACGCTGCCCCCTGCACCCTGTTCGATAGCGCCGTTGAAATCGATCTCGGCGATATTATTCCGTATTCTGACGCTGTTCACCTTCAGGGAAGGTGGAATCGCGGTAAGCATGCCCCTGTTCGTTTCCGCCGTGGTCGGACCTTTAACAAGCTCCTTCATCGTCTTCTCCAGGACCGAGCCGCCCGCGACCTTTCTGGAGACTGAAGCCAGGTACATCTTTTCCGACTCGTCGTTTAATTTAACCAGATAGATCCTGACGTCCCTTTCCGCCGGTCTTATGGCCTGCGTTTTAGTCTGTTCCGGTTCCGGTTTTACCGGTACGCCGATCTTATCCGTGTTAACGCTCTTATCCCTGTCTTTGGACTTTTCCGCTGCGGCATTCCTTTCTCGCGCTTCCTCGCGAGCCTTTCGATCGACACCCTCGTCACGTGCCGCCTCCTTGTGAGAAGATACGTCGCGTTCCGGTGAGACGACAGGCCCCCCCCGTTTTATCCCGTATCTGTTCACCATCAGGATTATCGCAGTTGCAAGGCCCATTATTATGAGGACGTATAATGGATTCCTGTTACGCTGAACGGGCTTCCGCGCTGTTTTCGTGGAAGATGATTTCGACGCCGCGGTCTTCGGCTTTGAAGCCGGTTTTTTTCTCGAGACCTTTTTTGACGTTTTTCGAGCCGCCATTCCGCTTCCTCTCTAAAGTATACCGCCGTTGCGCTCCGCGCGTCCTTCCATGATAATTTTCTTGAAATATATGAATGACTTTGATACATTTAATTCTGACAATAAACAGTTTTTATTTCAATACAAATTTTTCTTTTTTGCCGTTTTTAAAAGAAATCATCGATACGGCGTCAACATGTATTTTCGTCATAAAATTATTGGGTTATTTTTTGCAGTATCTGCGTCCGTCCTGTTGCTCGTTCCCGGTAACTGCAGAAGCGGAGGAAACACGTCCATGGAAAAACTTCGTGAAATCATGGTTAAAGATCAGATCGAAGCGCGCGGGGTCAGCGACGAGCGGGTCCTCCGGGCCATGAGAAGCGTGGAACGCCATAAATTTATTCCGGGAATCCATATCTCGAGCGCTTACGAAGACCACCCCCTGCCGATCGGCCACGGGCAGACCATCTCCCAGCCCTATATCGTCGCCCTCATGACCGAGCTGTGCGAACTTGACGGCGATGAAAAAGTGCTTGAGATCGGCACCGGATCCGGATACCAGGCGGCGATCCTCTCCCTCCTTGCGAAGGAAGTGTACAGCATTGAAATTGTGGAGCCGCTTGCGAAGAGCGCCAGGACCAGGCTTGCCGAACTGGGATACGATCGGGTGCAGGTCAAGATAGGTGACGGATACCGCGGCTGGCCGGAAAAGGCCCCCTTTGACGTGATCATCCTGACCGCGTCGCCCCCAAGGATTCCACAGCAGCTTATCGACCAACTGGCGGACGGAGGCATTCTGGTCGCCCCGGAAGGAGATTACACCCAGGAACTGGTCAAAATCGTCAAGCGTGGCGGCACGGTTTCGAAAAAAACCGTTACCTATGTCAGATTTGTTCCCATGATTCATGGCGATTGAGCCCATCACCGCACGCGGCGGTACGAAAATCGTCTCACATGGCGCAGATCGTCACGCACCTGTGACTTGGCATGCCCGTACCTGGCAGCGCCATTAAATGTATTGACAAAAATAGTTGCGGCATGACAGCATAGGTCAACAATCAGGCGTTCAGACAGCAAGCAGACTATGGCAAAGGAAAATATTCAGGACAAGCGATTTCCATTCCTCCATTCTCACGTGGCGCGCGAGCCGCATATTCTCGAGGTCCTCCATGAAATCATGACCTACCAGAGCAACGTATTGAAAACTGGCATCGGGCACTTGGCGACCATCGAGGACCTGAAGACATCACGAAATATTAAAATTCCCTTTACCATAGCCCGAAACAAGATCATCTCGAACCTCCTCGAAATCCTCACGAAAAACTATCCGGACATCGTGAGGTCGATTATAACGTTCTCCTTTTCCGTTGAACCGGACACAAAGAAGCTCTCGATCATCGAAAACCGCGAATTCACGGTCCTGATAAGCAACGAGGACTTCAACCGTCTCCAGGCCGAGCGCAACCAGATCTCGGCCGACAACTTTCTAAATCTTATCGCCAAGTTCAGGCTCTTCAATCTCACCAAGCTCATCAAGAAAACGAAAAACAGGGCCCTCCTCTCCCAGGTCATTAAGATTGAGCTGGGGAAAACAATCTTCACCTACAAGAATTTCTCGATAAGCCGGCAGAATATTGAAATCGCCGAGGACTTCTGCTTCCACCGTGACAATTACAACGCGGTCAAAAGCACTCTTTCGCTTGATAAATTCAACAAGGTGATCATCAATCACTCCGTTCCAATCCTCAGACGTTTGAAAAATTTCGGGATCCTGAACACGGACTACAGCGACTACCACGATACCAAGCTGGATTATCTGCTGAACATCCTGCTTCAGGACCTCTATCTCTCACTCTCGGATATCGAGCTGACCGCAGTCAAAAACTTCAACTCCCTCCGGGAGTGCCTCCTGAAAGTCGAGACCATCATTGACCCTATCATGACCGCCGGAAATGATTTCGTCTCCTATATACGGGAGAACTGCATAACCGCAGTCTCAGGATTATCCTCGGTATTCGACAACATCCCCGAGGATAAAATCATTCAATGGGCCGATGAAAACGGGCCCCAGAACCGAATAATTAAATTCAGGGATGAAGATGGAATCACCTATCTCATTGACGGCGACTATCTACTGAAGCGTCTCGAGGAACTGCACGACCTGATCCTCTATAAGCGTGAAGTCGTTGCAGCCCTCGGTCATTTCGAGAAAGACAGAATTTTCGATGAAATAAACCTCCTGTCCAATGCCGGCAAGAGCCTCCTGCTCAGCGAACAAATGACTAAGCTCATCCTGGTCAGGGAGGAATCGGTGGCCAAATTGCGGCAGATCATACGGGAATATGAAGAGTATCAGGCCGGCCTTTCCATCGAAACCGCCGCGAGCAGGGAAGAGCTCGGCATGCGCAGAAGCCGATCGATATTTGCCGCGATATCGGAATTTTTCAGGTCGCTCTTCGCCCCGAAAAAGGAAGAGGCCCCCGTCGCCGTCACCCGTGACCATGAGTATGATGCCGTTTCCTATCGTCCGGCCGCAACCGGAGAAGCCAAGAACATTATTTTTAAAATCAAGAACAGCAATGCCAGGATAATTCCCCTGTCGAACTATATCGATCTTCTGCCGGCGCATGAATCCGAGATCGAAACGATCATAAACGATATACGCAAGCTCAACATGAAAATCGTTATCCCGGTCTACAATGCGCGCAAGGTGCTCTATCCGAACCGCAGCCAGCAGTATCTAATATCCGATATGGAATATCTCATGATTAACCCCGAAGTGGGACAGACGGCTGAATCGGTCCGTGAATTCACGGACTCACTGGCGGGCGAAAAAATTAAGGATGAAAAGCTGACCGCCCAGGCCATCATGACCATCGAAAAATATCTGATGGCCATCATCACCCAGAAAAAAGCGCAGATGATTAAAAAGGCGAAATCATCGAGGAAATAGGCGGGCGCCGAATTACTCGGACGTTCCGGTGGAACAGCTCGACGTCGCGCTGGAATCCGATGCCGGACCCGACGTGTCGCCTGATTTTTCCGGTGCGGTGTTGCGGCGCGAGCCTCCGTTTTTCTTGTAATCATTCACATAAAATCCGGAACCTTTGAATATTATTCCCGCAGTTCCGAACAGCTTGCGCACCTTGCCGCTGCATACCGAGCATGTCTGGACGGGATCATCATGAATTGATTGAAACACCTCAAAGCGGTTTTTGCATTCCATACATTCATATTCGTAAGTCGGCATACCAAAAAACTCCTGTTCCCTTTATACCTTTTGGCGACAATTATTTTATGGCATTTAATTTTATAGTACCGGTATGTCAAGATATATTTGGCGCCACGCGCCACGCCATCGCCCTGGTGGGAAGTGTAGCAGGAGCACCCGGACGAGTACGATAAAAAATCTTTCTGGAATGAAAAAGGGTTGCTGTAAAACAGACATCTGATAACCCTTTTTTATGCCCAAACGACAGGTAACAATACCGGTTTTCATACCCCACCTCGGCTGCAGACACCGGTGCATCTTCTGCAATCAGTGGGGCACGACAGACGCGCCTGAAATTCCCTCCCCAGATTCGATCGACGCGCTCGTGGGGCAGTATGCGCCCTTCATAAAGAAAACTGTCACGCGCGTCGAACTGGCATTTTTCGGGGGAAGCTTTACCGGCATACCGCACGACCTCCAGGAATCGTATCTCGCGGCCGCATGCCGCCATCTCGATGCTGGTACGATCCACGGGATCCGCCTCTCGACAAGGCCCGATTACATCACCCCGTCGGCACTTGACCTCCTCCGGAAATACCGGGTATCCACAGTCGAGCTCGGCGCTCAGAGCTTCGATGACGACGTTCTCACCGCCTCGGGCAGGGGCCATACGGCTTCTGACATCGCTGCAGCTGCCGGCCTTATCGCGGAATACGGCTTCGGCCTCGTGATCCAGCTTATGCCGGGCCTCCCGCGTGACACCGGGGAAACAGCTCTCGCCTCCGCCCGCGCCGCCGCCGACCTCAACCCCGAGGCGGTGCGAATATACCCGGCGGTTGTGCTTGCCGGGACCGCCATGGAGCGCCTCTACCGTGAAAATGCATTCGCTCCCCTATCCCTCGAGGACGCGGTTGAGATCTGCGCAAAGATGTATCGCCTCTTACTCGCCCGCACGATCCGGGTCATCCGCATGGGACTTCATCCGTTTGCCCCCGGCCAGGCGCAGACAATCATTGCCGGTCCCTACCACCCCTCATTCGGATATCTGGTCAAATCCCGCGCCCGGCGGAACGAGATGGCCGGCATCATCGAAACCCATCTGAAAACCGGTGGGATTTCGGCGCGACAATCCCTGCGTATCGTAATCCCCGAGCTTTTCAAAGAAGAATATATCGGCCGCTGCAGGGACAACATACGGTACCTCGAAAGGATTTTCAATTTACAGAAAATAGACTACACGGTCGGGCCCGTCCCGGGCATGCAGATTACGCACACGCGCTGCGCCTGATGGCACTGATACGGAGGTGGCGATGAAACAATCAAAATCCAGTCTCATGTTCATGATCCTCGTTCTGCCGCTGCTCATCTGCGGAACGCAGGGCGATACCGCTCCGGCAAAGGCCCCGAAAAAGAATCCGGTCTCAACCAGGAAGAATTCCGACATCCCGCGCACGCGGGTCGTGAAGGAATTCTCCGATGCATATCAATCCCCTCCGGGATCAGCCGTGAAAAAAATCTATCACACCGGGAAATCAAGAAGGGGCACGAGGATGCGGGGCGGAACGCGCATACCCGTGCAGGTACACATGATTGCGCTCGAAGTGCGCCTGATCGACTGCGATATCGCGCTGCGCGATATATGGGAGGTCTATTTCTACTATCTTGAAAGGGAATGGGTTTTCGACGGCATCTTGCAGATCTCATCAAAGCAGTTGACCCGCCCCAGGAAAAAGCACCCCGACCTCGACGCCGCCGCAACCAAAAAACTGATTGCCGACGGCGTCGCGGGACAGTATCCCGGAACTCGCACGAAGGATGTGACCGTATTAAGCAAGAAGCCGGACTGGAAGCTGTGCACGCCTCAATACCGCGTGAAATCGAAGTTGCTCGTGCAGCATGCCGATGACGTCTATAATACGACCGCGACGTACGAATGCCTGATGACATCGGTTCTTTCATATCGCGGCGGCACCTGGGTGTACGACACGAGCGGCTGCGTCTACCGCGGCGCCGAGGTCTCAGAATGCCACATCGGCACCATGTGCCGCGCGCTGTCCGGGGAAAGCTCGCTTCCCGCGGTTTCGGACGATCAGGCGCGCGCCCTGCTCCGCTCCGCGTTCGAGAACGAATACGGCCTTAAGAAAAACAGAGTCGCGGTGGAAAGCTTCTTGATTATCGGCAGGCGTCCCCCGGAAAACTTTGGGAGAAGAATACCCTGTGTCATGCGCGCCCTTTTTGTAATCGATGAAATAAAGGAGACCGCCGTTGCCGCACGAATCGCAATCCCCGTGCGAGCCGCGTACGAGTGTGTCGTGTTCGGGGCTCTCATATATTCAGCGGACGAAGGCAGATGGACGGGGGTCATCGACTCCTGCTGTTCCTCGGAATCAAATCAGTGCGGCGATTCATGTTCTGCTCCGGTCAAAGGCTGCCGGCGACTCGGCGAAAAATAGCTCCGGTTCGTGGGCACGCCTAGAATGACGCGATTCTCGTCTGTACCGCGGCAGGGACGCGAAATCTGAGAGCCACATCCCTGTCTGTTTTTTCCCCTTCCCTGGCACTGTGCCGGGCGTCCGCATCCCCATACGCGATATCTAGGCAACCGTCATCGCCGTGGCGCACCATCCGGCATGAAAGGGACCCTGTGCCGTCGCCGTTGTCGCGTATCGTGATATCCCTCCATTCCTGAGGCCATTCAATGATTGCGCCGGTATTGATATTCCAGTAGCCGCCCGGGAGTCCCCGGTATTTTACCGGAACAATTTTATTGACGTGCGAATGTCCGTTGATATGGGCTATCACGTTGTCGTACAGACACAGCGTCTTCATCAGTTCCTTTGCCGAAATATCGCTCTGGCTGTCGTCAAAGCCGTCCGTAGGACTGTGATGGGAAAAAATGATGCACAGCCTGTCACGATTCGCCTCAATCTCGCCCAGCATCCACCCGTACTGGTTCCTGTCAAGACAGCCGGCGGAGAGGGTCTCCTTCGGTATTTTCCCGTAAAAATTATATATGGCTGTATTGAGGACAATGCAGCGTACGTATTCGCCTGCGTTAAAGGCGTAATAGCCGTACGAATCTGCAGTCATCGAAGGAGGTTGTTCCGCCATTCCGTGCCACCACGGCGCCGAGAACGTCTCCTGATAGAGATCGACTGCCGACCTCATATTTATGAGGTTCCCCGTGTCGCCGAACGGCTGCAGCAGGCATTTTACCACCGTCTCGTTGTTTATCGTTCCCTGATATTCGACATCGTGGTTGCCCAGCGCGGCATACCAGGGCACGTTCAGGCCTGCCGGTTCCACCGCCGCCATGCTTCCGTCCTCCATGGCCTCCATGAGGGAATCCGGAATGATGCCGTCCGTTATCCCGATGAACCATTCCATCTCGCTTTTCAGGCCGGTATCGGTATGATCGCCGGTGCTCATGGTAAATTCGAACGGACGTTCCTCATGTCCCTCGTTGATCGAGCGCACGACCGCGTCCCATATGCGTCCCGAATAGATGTCCTGGTCCCTGCTGATCGGCTGGATGAGTCCGTCAAGATCGCCAAAGTCGTACGGGCTGTTAATCCAGAGCCGTATGTTCTCCAGGCGCAGGGGATTGTCCTCATCCACAATATGTACGTCGGTCACCTGTGCGAAATGCAGCAGATCGCTCTTTACTCCGGTTGCGCCTTCTTTATTCGGCCGCGCGCCGAGATCATTTCGCGGGTAAAGACCGTCAAGAGGAAGATTCCAGCACCCCTGCAGACTCAGGAGCGCCACCAGGAAAACAGGGACGATCATCCCCGCACGCAATACTCCTCCCCTCATTTTTTTGGCATCCATATCACCCCCCTATTTAATGCTTTTACGCAGTTTATCTATCTGGAGATAATTTCGCCTTATTCCGAGCTTGCGCTCCGGCAGGCCCATGCTGATTCCCAGGAGCTGCGTGTAAAGAATTGACGGGACCGTGGGAACCGACTCATCCGCCGCGCTCTCCTCGGACTGGACCTCGTCAAACTGGATCTGACAGTAGGTGCAGGCAGTGCATATGCAATCCGCGCCTGATTCCTCCGCGTCGCACAGCTTGGTACGCATGAGGTCGAGCGAAATTTCGTCGTTCCTGCCCCTGAGCGGATTACCGCAGCAATCGAGACGCCGCGGCCAGTCGACCGGCCTCGCGCCGGTCGCGGCTATGAGATCTTCGAAAATCGAGGGCGCCAGCGGGTCGTCGAAATGGACGACCGCGCTGGGACGAAGGGCATGGCACCCGTAATGCGCGGCAACGGAAATTTCACTGAGCGGTCTCTTAATGCTCGCATACAGGGCGGGAAGTCCGATGTCATCGCAGAGCACTGTCAGAAGGTGCTTGACCCGGATCGTGTCGTTCCAGGAGAGCCCTTCCCCCGCCAGCTCCGCGTTTATGGTCCTGCGCAGCCGCTCATGTTCGCGAAGATAATGGACGGCATGCTTCAGCGAACCGTAGCAGCATTTACAGGGGGTAAGAATGTCCAGCCGCCTCTTCTCGGCCAGCGCAAGGTTCCTGGCCGCTGACAGTATGAATGCCTCAAAATTGATATCACGGTTTGGATAGCCGCAGCAATTGAATTCGAGGTCTATCAGACGCACGCCGAACGTCCTGAGTACGGCGCGGGTGGAGGTGCCGTACTGTTCCAGATAGCAGGGTATCTTGCATCCTTTAAAAAAAGCAAATTTCATGATTCCTTGTCCTGTCTGATGTCTCGCATGGCGGCCCGTGCGTCAATCACCGCCCCTTCCTCTTCATTGTCATCTTCGCGGACGATGGTCTTATACCGCGCGTAAGCCCTGTTCTTCAATTCGTATATGATCTCCGTGACCGGTATCCCCTGGGGACAGTTTTCCTGGCACTGATAGCAGGTGACGCAGTCCCAGGTCATGCGGGAGCCCATGGCCAGGTCATTCAGCCCGAGCCTGAGAAGGTTCATTATTTTCTGCGGCGTGATATCGACCGCGCCGTCCCGGCCCGTCCTTGACGCGACGACCGGACAGACATTGGTGCAGGTCTGACACTGGATGCAGTGCGCGAACACTTCCGAATCGCCGGTCAGGTTGTAATAGCGTCCCTTCACCGCGTCGATCTCAACGCCCGGCCCCTGAAGACAGCGGGCAAGGTCGGACCATTCCGATGAGGTGTGCTCTTTGATCCAGACATGCGGCAGGGGAAAGCCCCTTTCGGCCAGGAGCTCTTTCGACGCGCTCCACTGGTCCTGAAGGTTTATTCCCGCCGGGCAGACCTCTGTGCACCTGAAGCAGGAGGAGCAGGCGAAGGCGCCCTCGGATATGACCCGAAGCTCGGCGGCGCTCATGCGCTCTCCGGAAGCCAGGCGGCGCACCGTCCGGAGCTTGTCCATCGGAAGCACCTCACGGTTGCCCGTAATCCTGAATACAGGTGCGACCGAGCAATAGCGGCTGCAGGTGCCGCAGCCGGTGCAGGCGTCCAGTTCGAGCGCGCGCCTCGGCAGCGCGGAAGCGCCCCGCGCACTCTTTCTGCCGGCCAGCCCGTTGATAACAATGGTCAGGGGATCGGTTATGAGATGGAACATCTTGCTGAAGGGAAGATACGCCAGACCGATGAAGCATGCCAGAACATGTATATAATAGAGAACCGTATCGGCCTTTACCGTGTTCATGGAGACGGCAACGGGCCTGATGGCGCGCGCGAGAGGATATGAGACAAACGCGCTCCGCGTCGACGAATGGCAGGTGGCGCAGCTCTGCTCGTTCAGCTCCCTGCCCCGGGCTATCACTTTCTCCGACGCGTCCTCTCCCATGCCTGCAAAAACGGTGCCGTACTCCCTGGCCCAGTACGCCCTGAGCGCCTCATCATCACCGGGCTCGCTTGCTGCGGAGAAGTCGTTCACCATGCGATTGAAAACTCGCTCGGAAGATATCTTCGCGCTTTCGAGCAGGTAGCCGGTCACCATGATCACCGCAAGAATGGCGAGCGCATACCGGTCGGCGTACCTGGTGGCCAGGAGCGGCCCCCGGTGTCTGATGCGGCGGTAGACCGCGATTGCCACGCCGGCGATGACCATGAGACCGAATAGGTTCCGAAGATACTGGAAGGGATCAATGGTTGAAAAATATTCCGGAAATATCTTTTTTGTGATCAGATCATCCATGGCATGCATGAGGAGAAGGAGGGTAAAGCCGGTAAATATGAGAAAATGCATGAGCCACCGTGACACATCGGTCTTGAGGATCCTCGTCTGCATCAGAACGTCAAGGACCAGGAGCTTGAAAAACAGGAAGAACCTTACGCTGATCAGGATTGCGAAGAACCCTTTTATCGCCGCGGCAATTCTTGAAAAAACCCCCGCACTCCCGGACGCGGGACCGGTATTGATGAAGAACCAGCGCACCGCACGAAACAGGATGCCGACCGCGCATAGTATGATCGAGGCATACAGGCAGATGAAAAGTAGTCGTGATCCGAGCAGCGGTTCCTGCATTATCCGATCTCCCCGTCCTTTTTTTTGAGCGTATCAATGCAGGCATTCACCGCCGCGTATGCTGTCGCAATGGCGAGGCCAGAGCCGCATTTCATCCGCATCCAGTCCTGATGTGCCAGTATTGATCCTGCGGCGAACAGGTTCTCGTGCACGACGGTTCCGCCCGCGTCCACCGGCCTGAAGCAATCATCCACCTCGACCCCCGCCCTGTTCACCGGGTGCCCGCCCGGATGGAGGAATTCCTTGTGGTGCCAGGCCAGCCTCCCCTCAGGCTGATGCAGGGGAAGGTTGAATATCGGTTCGTAGATCCCCTTCCTGTCCGAGATAAGCCCCTTGCCCATGAAGCGGCCCGTGGCCAGGACCACCGCCCGGGCCTGTATCAGCACGGTCTCGTCATTGCCTCCGATCGCGAGAAGAAAATTTCCATTGTCGGTCCGGTTTACCGATTCCACCCGCTTGTCGATCAGCCGCAGGAGCCCCCGCCGTGGCAGCTCGGTGTCAAACAGCTCCTTCAGCCTGAAGCCCGGCACCGATGCGGGCATCATCGGGATCTCAAAGACCGGCACGCCGAGAAGCTTTCCCAGATGCTCGATTATAGCCGGGGTCCTCTTGATGCCCAGTACAGCCGGGAACCCGACATACCTCGCGTCGCCGATTTCAGGCCTGATGGCCTCAGTCAGCGCTTCCCTGACGCCCGCCATTTCGAGCGCCCTCGCCAGGTGCGCCGCATGGACCTCGTTCCGCCCTTCAGTGCCGGGAAACGCCACGCGGAGCGTACGAGTAGCGGGCCATTCACTGCGAAGCGCGGACGAAATCTGGCGCGCGCTGAACTCCTTGAGCCCCCTGAAGTCGACAAACAGACACGGAGCCTTCTCTTCGTAGGCGTCAACGCAGTGCCACATGGATTCGGGGACGCAATAGGTGTCCTTTACCGTGCCCATGGAGGTTATGACCTCGAGGTTGTGGTCGCCGCCGCAACGGAAACGCATTCCCACTGAACCCAGAAATTCTATCAATTCATTAAACGCATCGCTTATCCGGTTATTGCCGAGCCGCGTGTAGGGGTGCTGGGATCCGTCCGCGCGCATTGCATCAAGCGCTTCCCACGGATTTTTCCAGAGCCGTTTCTCCTCGAGCGGGTATACCCCGATCAGATCAAGGAGCCCGCTCGTGAACAGGGTGCCTCCCGCACTGCCCGCCTGCACGGTCGATAGCTTCCGGTTGACGGAAAAAAGCGACGCGGCCATGCCGGAAATCCCTGAACCTATAACCATAACGTCGAAGACATGGCGCGGGTCATAGTTATGCGATTTCGGCAGTGTCATGCTCGCTCCTCATCATTACGCTTCCGGCGTATATAATTCTTCGTCGAACAGGCCGCAGTGGATCGATTCCATCAGCTCCGCCTGTATGAGCTGATCTCCCCAGAGGATCGAATGAATGCCCTTCCAGCGCTCCTGATAAAACCTGCCTATGTCGATCAGCCCGTCCTGTCCGTGATATTCGCCGCTCTCGTACAAATAGGCAAGCGCGCGGGGCCCGCAGAACGCGCCCTGGCACGCGCCCCGTCCCAGACGCGTCCGCATGCAGATATCAACGAGCCCCGGCTTCTCATTGTTGGCCTTGAGGGATGCGCGTATTTCGTCGATCGCTGATTTTGTCACCATCTCGCACTCACAGATCACGATGTCATCGGATTCATGCGAGCGCATCCATTGTTTCGGCGAGATGCCGGGCTCGGTCCACCGGCAATCGTCGATCTCGGGCAGCGGCTCACTCCTGGTCCGGCATGGTTCCGCTACCCCCATCTTATTGCATACCATATCCGCGGTTCGCTCCGCCATCAGCCTGAAAGTCGTCAGTTTGCCGCCGGTTATGGTAGTAAAATTATCCACGTCCTCATGCGAGTGATCGAGGAGCGCAAAGCCGCGGCTCACCGTCCTGCCGTCACCGCCCCCCTTGCCGAAAAGGGGGCGCACCCCGCAGTACGCCCGGACGAACCTGCTCCGCTCGAGTACCGGAACCATCTCGGCGCCCTCCCTGACGATGAGATCCGTCTCTTCGACCGTCGGGTATATCCGGTCAGGGTCTTCAACCGGGACCGAGGTGGTACCGATTATCGAGACGGTGCCGCCGGGCACCAGGATATCGGCGTCCGATGGCCGCCGGAGCCGGTTGATGACCCGGTAATTAATCCTGTCGTTCGTGACCAGCAGGGTCCCCTTCGAATAATTCATCGGTATATCTATGCCGGCCAATCCGGAGACCTGACCGGCCCAGGCGCCGGCGGCATTGACAACCTGCTCGGCCTCTATGTAATACTCGTCGCCGGAATCGACATTTCTCACCAGGACACGATCGATCCTGCGGTCATGGATGTCGAATCGAATCACCTTCGTCCTCCTCAGAAGCCGTGAACCGAGCGAGACCGCCTGGGTCATGTTCAGGAGCGTCAGCTTGAAGGGGTCTATTGACGCGTCTTCCACTTTGTAGGCGGCGATGACCTTCTCGGACAGGGTCGGCTCGAGAAAGCAGGCCTCTTCCGGCGTGATCTGCTCGCAGGGAACGCCGCACCGGGAGCAATAGGCGGGATACTCGGCGATGAAGCGCTCATCGTCCCCCTCGATGGCGACAAAAATACCGCCCGTGTCTTCAACGCACTGCGGCATCAGGCGCTTGATAATATCGCCTTCCTCCTTGCACTCCCGGGCGGCCTCCTGGTCGTTGGAAACATAGCGGCCCCCGCTATGAAGCAGTCCGTGGTTTCCGCCGGAAGCGCCGGCGTTCAGGTCGCTCTTTTCGACAAGAATGCACCGCACGCCGCGCAGGGCGAGATCGCGCGCTATGGCCGTTCCCGTGGCGCCTCCGCCGATTATGAGCACCTGTGTCTGCACTGTCACGCTCCCGTATCGATATGCATGCATGATGTACGCCCCTGCTCCTGACGCTCACGCGAACATCGCGCCGGGCGCGTCCATGCAGCTGGTTAAATATTACTGTTAATCATGGTGAAAATGGCAAGTTATAATTCAATAACAATATCTTCTTTTCTCATTTTTTTATGACACGCTGTATGGCCACGGATGCCGCACGCCGTTCCCATATTCTTTTTGACAAAAATCAAGCCGCGCGCTACTGTTAAAACCATTCGCTCACGCGACAACTATTTGAACGGGGGAACCAAATGAAATCTTTTACCGAATACCTTGTTTTCAACACAAAAACCCGGAGGGAGTATATCAATATAACCGACACGGTTGAGAAACTCGTAAAAAAAAGCGGCATACAGGAAGGCCTCTGCCTGGTGAACGCCATGCATATCACCGCGTCGGTTTACATCAACGACGCCGAGAGCGGACTGCTCCAGGATTTTGATGATTTTCTGGAGCGGCTCGCCCCCCACGCCCCGGTCTTGAACTACCGTCACAACCGGACCGGCGAAGACAACGGCGACGCGCACATCAAGAGGACCATCATGGGCAGGGAGGTGGTCGTCGCCATCACCGGCGGTAAGCTCGATTTCGGCCCGTGGGAGCAGATTTATTACGGCGAATTCGACGGCGGACGCCCGAAACGGGTCCTCGTGAAGATAATCGGGGAATGACCGATGAGGCTCGTTGACGCCCACTGCCATCTCGAAAGCGAGCATTTCAGCAGCGACCTCGACTGCATCATCGGGCGCGCCCGGGACGCCGGCATTGTGAAGCTGATCACCGCCGCAATAACACCGGAGCAGTGGGAGCGGTCACGCTCCCTGGCGGAACGCTTTTCCGAGGTCGAATATGCGATGGGGATCCATCCCTGGTACATCGATGAATCGTATCGCGCGGACATCTCTTCGCTCTCGGATGCAGGCGTGCGGGGCGCCGTTGCCATCGGAGAAATCGGGCTGGACAGAAAAAGCGAGGTCGTCGAGTTCGAACTTCAGCGTGAATTTTTCGAACGGCAGCTGGCAATCGCCCGCGAGATCAACCTGCCCGTGGTCATCCACTGCAGGGGCGCGTTCAACGAGCTGATCGTCTCACTGAAGCGCGTCGGCGCGCCGGAACCTGGCGGAATCATACATTCATTTTCAGGAAGTCCGGAGCTTGCGGACGAGCTCATACGTTTCGGCCTGAGCTTCTCGATGGGCGGCACCCTCACCTTCCGCAACAGCAAGAAGAGGGCGGCCGTGCTCGCGCGGATCTATCCCGGTCATTTCCTGCTGGAAACGGACAGCCCTGACATCCCTCCGGTGCAAAAGCACGGCGAGGTGAACTATCCGCATTATATACGTTACAATCTTGACGCGGCCGCTGAAATAACCGGGGATTCAATTGATGCTGTCGCAGAAAACACAACGAGAAACGCGGCGCGTATCTTTGGGCTGAGAATATAAACGCCGGCCCGGGAGCCGGCGTTTGCGGAAACATGCAGCGGGCGCGCAGTCATCAACTCCTGCCTATGGAATAATAGGCGAAGCCCATCTCCTTCATCTTGGCAGGCTCGTACTGGTTCCTGCCGTCAAATATTACCGGCTCATTCATCAGGTCCTTCATCTTCTCGAAGTCCGGTTTCCTGAAATGGTGCCACTCAGTCAGAAGCAACAGCGCGTCAACTCCCTCGAGAGCGTCGTAATTGTTCGTAACGTATTCGATATTCCTGTCGCCGATTATCAGGCGCGCATTCTCTATGGCGATAGGATCGTAGGCCCTGAATGAAGCCCCGCGGTCCCGGAGACCGTTTATAATATCAATGGACGGGGCCTCGCGCATATCATCGGTCTGCGGCTTGAACGCCAGCCCCCACACGGCGAATATTTTTCCCGTGAGATTTTCCCCCACATGCCTGACCACCCTGTCAATGAAATAGGTCCGCTGATTCCGGTTGACCTCCTCGACCGCTGTCAGGATCTTCGCATCGAAGCCGTAATCCCGGAGGGTGTATATGAGCGCCTTGACGTCCTTGGGAAAACAGGATCCGCCGTAACCTATGCCGCCGTAGAGAAAGGCGTTCCCGATGCGGCTGTCGGAACCGATTCCCCGCCGCACGCTCTCTATATCGGCGCCCGTGACCTCGCAGAGATGGGCCAGCTCATTCATGAAGCTTATCCTGGTCGCGAGCATCGCATTCGCCGCATATTTCGTCAGCTCGGCCGAAGGAATGTCCATGAGCATCACTCGGTCTCCCTTCCGGACAAATGTTGAATAGAGGTCGCGCATGCGCTCGGCGGCACTCTCGTTATCGGTCCCGATGATGACACGGTCGGGCCGGATGAAGTCCTCAACAGCGCTCCCCTCCTTGAGGAATTCGGGATTGGATACGACGTCAAACGAAACATCGCCCTTCCCCCGCTTATCAAGCTCTTCACGGACCGCCTGCCTCACCTTTTCAGCGGTGCCGACGGGCACCGTCGACTTGTCGATTATAATCAGGTAGTTATCCATGCAGCGTCCGATCTGGCGCGCCACTTCAATCACGTGCTGCAGGTCGGCAGAGCCGTCCTCGTCCGAGGGAGTGCCGACCGCGATGAAGGCGTATTCGGATTCATCGATGCCCTCGTTCAGGTTCGTGGTAAAGCGCAGACGACCTTCGGCATGGTTGCGCTTTACCAGTTCTTCCAGCCCGGGCTCGTATATGGGAAGTATCCCCTTTTTCAGATTCTCGATTTTTGTTTCATCGATATCGATGCACCATACATCGTTGCCCATGTCCGCAAAGCAGGTCCCGGTTACAAGACCGACATACCCGGTACCGATAACTGATAATTTCATGCATTATCTCCAATACTTCTTGTATTTATTGACCAGCGGCAAGCAGGTAAATCTCCAGGGGTACCCTCCTCCCCCTCCCTGGAAGCATGCCAGTGCGTACGTTTACAACAACTTCTGATAAAAAATTCCCATCCCTGAAAGTGTCAAGAATTTTATTCAAATTTGCCGAATGATGAACGTATGCGTCCAATGCAAGGAGGACGGATACCCTATAACAAAAAAAGCCGCTTTTCAAGCGGCCTTTTACGATGTCATTATAAGCAGTGTTAATATTTTTTCGATTTTTTCAGAAATTCCATCATCCCTGCCTCGGAGTCCTTCATCCCCTTCATGTAGGATTCGGCTATGAACAATAACGTGCCCGCGAAATACTGCATGTGGGGGACGAAAAAATCACGCTTCAGCTCGTTACGGATCGGATAGGCGGTCGAGTTTTTCACTTCCCCGAGCTTTTTGTTCTCAAGGTAAATTTTACCGTTCACCGCGTGCGTGAAAAGAACGTCATCCGTCCCCTCCGACGTCGGGCTCGGATCTATGATCCGTACGATGTTCGTGCTCCCCGCCCAGTAATTGTGATCATAAATTTCCGATTCAATCTTCGAGATGGTCTGTCCGTTCGTATAGATCTTTATTTTTTTGCTCTGTACGCCGACGATGTCCCGCTCGTAGATATCTTCTTTTACAAAACTGTATTTCGTCAGCTCGATGAAGTCTGATCCCTGCACAAAAGTGGTCTGATAAGGAATGATTCTGATGTCGGGAGCCTTGAGCATGTTATATTTTTTTATAACATCTGCCATCTTGGCGGCAAGGGACACGATCCGGGCGTCAAGCTTCCTGCCCTCCTGATCCAGCTGCTCCGATGTCAGCTTGTATTTTTGCTCATTCGCCTGCCTGTTCTGCGCCGTGGTTATCGCCAACATGAGCGGAATGCATGCAGCTGCCAGGAACGCCTTTTTCATTATATCCTCCCTCACATGAGAACTGCCGGATGCCGCATCCGGGTTCTTCATGCATGATTAACGGATTACAAGATAGTATCTCATGAATATCTTCGGATTGTGCAAGGCTTTTTCTGCATCATTTTTATATTTTTCTTGCTTTTAACAAGCGCGCGGGTTGAAGATGCAGGACTGACACGCGTCCGGGTTATGATCATGCACAGGGTTTTGATCGTTGATTATTCAGAATATAAAGACACCATCGCCTCCCTTTTTTCCGGGAGCGGATACCGGGTTGACCTGTGTGAATCGGCATTTGATACGATGAAAAAGCTGAACGCCGAGGAATATGACCTGGTGGTATCGGAAGTCGAGTTGCCGGGCGATAACGCCTTTGACCTGTATCATTACATATCCGCCAACTACCCCTATATCCCCGTGATCATGACCACGGAAAAAAACATCGACACGTTCTTCGACATGATATTCGAACAGGGTATCGGCAACGTCCTGTGCAAACCCGTCAGGAAGGATGAAATCCTCAACCTGGCCGAAAAGCTGATAGCGAAAAAAAACGTCTTCGGCATCCACAACTACATTGCCGGGACAATCGAGACAAAGAAAATCCGCATTACCGGTTCACGGCAGATTAAAAGCGCGATAAATGCCGTCATTGACCAGATCCAGGCATGGGGCTTCCCCGTCGGAAACAGGAACACCATGAGCCTCATCCTGAATGAGATTGCCATCAACGCGGTATACCACTCCCACGGACTCACCCATGAAAAAAAGGAACGCATCCCCGTCCGTCTCCGCGACGGAGAATATGTTGACATGTTCTTCGCGAGGTCAGCTGACCGCTACGGGATCGCCATCGACGATTACAATGGCATTCTTACCAAGATGAAGGTGCTGGACAGCATCAACAGGGTAATAGAGCAAAACGAGCTCCTGATCCTGGCATCGGAGTCAGGCTCAGATGTGACAGACTACATCTCCGAAACAGGCCGCGGCATCGACCTGGTCAGAAAGCTCGCCGGCGAATACTATATCATCATCCAGAAAAACGTACGCACGGAGATCATAATCCTTTTCGATCCGAAGGCAGCGGGCGGCGTAAAGCCGTCGCAATCATCCCTGAAAATTATTGAAGTTCTGCCGAAGGATTGACCGCGCCGGCGCCTATCTTTTCATAAGCCTGTTCAGCACAGACGCAACCAGTAGAGACACGCCGAATCCAAGCGGGACAAACCAGGGCCAGAACAGGTCGCACAGCAGGAAAACGGCGAGGACCGCTGCGATGCTTGCCATCACGCCGGCGAGCGCCGCGCGATCGCTGAATCGATCGGACAGCGCCCCCTGAACAAAAATGCCAAGCATGCCTCCGTAGGTAATCGACGCGATGCTCAGTCCGAGCTCCACGAGCGGGCTTCTGCTGTTCTGGAGTAAAAACGCGATACCCATCATCACGCACGCCCAGGCAAGCGAGATAGCCCGGGAAATCAGGAGCTTGCGCCGCGCCGGAATGTTTTTTTCTGAAAGCCGGAGAATGTCCATCGCCGTCGACGAGGATATCGAATTTATTGATGCGCTTATGGTTGACATCGCGGCGGCGAATATGCCGGCCAGCATGATCCCCTTGACCCCCGACGGCACATGCTCTATGATAAAATACGGTATAATGGTATCGGGAATATCGAATTTTTTCCCGCCGAGCATCGCGTATATGAACAGGCCCCAGAGAAGGAAGAGGCCGAACTGGAAAAACACGATAATCCCGCTCCATATCATAGCCTTGCGGGCGGCGGCAAGGTTCCTGCACGCGAGGATGCGCTGCACTATCAGGTGGTCCGTGCCGTGTGAAGCGAAAGAGAGGATTGCGCCGCCGATGACCCCGGAAAAAATATTGTACGAGCCGAAGATTCCGCTCCACCCGGCGGCCGTGCCCGTGCTAAATATCGCCCGCCCCGCAGCCGGCACCGAGCGGTACACCTCCAGCACCGGCATGTCAAGGATCTGCGCGATAATGAAAATGCCCGCCACCGCGCTGACGATATAGACGCCCAGCTGGATCGAGTCCGTTATCGCCACCGCCCGTATGCCGCCGTACAGGGTATAAAGAAACGTCGTGGCCCCGACTATCAATATCGCCTGCCAGTATCCGTCAAAGCCCATGAGCAGGGAGAGGGGGATGGCGGTGGCGAAGAGCCGGATGGAGTCGGCAAGAAGCCTGGTGATGTGGAAAAGCACCGCCATAACGCGCCTGGTCAGCAGACCGAAGCGGTTCTGCAAAAATTCATACGCCGTTTCAAGATTGCCGGCGAAATAGCGGGGGAGCAGGACTGTGGCGACCAGAACGCGGCCGATGATATACCCGAGTGCGACCTGGAGAAAGCCCATGTTGGAGATGTATGCGAGCCCCGGTATGGAAATGAATGTGAGCGAGCTCGTCTCTGTCGCGACTATTGAAAAACAGGCGACAGGCCATGGTATGCTGCGGCTCCCGAGGAAATAGTCGTTTATCGAGCCCACCCGCGCACAGGCGATGCCGATTATGTTGACCAGGACCATGTAGGATATGATGACAGTGATATCGAGGGTCATGCGCGGTCCTGATAGAGATGATATTCCTCCGTTATGCCTGCAAAAACGTGGTCCTCTTTTGTCCACTCTTCCGCGATCCGCTCGAAGGGCTTCCCGTCGATGATCATTTCACGTATGGCAGCGCTGCCCGTGAGGATGTCAAATGCCGGATGGGTTGAATTGAACTCGTACACCCCGTCAAGGAAGGCGAAGTCCGGCGCCATCTCATACAGGATACGGACCATGGCGACCCCGGTGGAAAACGGCCTGAAACCGGACGCATCGGCAACATGGATCCCGACGCCGCCTATCGTCTGCCCGCCGAATTTGTTGAACGTCGGCCTGAAGTAATGCGGCCGGAACAGCACGCCCGGCAGGTGGCACTCGTTGAGCGCATCCGCGAACCGGTAAGGCTGGAGCCCCGGGGCGCCCGCAACCTCGAAGGGGGTGGTGGTCCCCCTCCCCTCTGACACGTTCGTGCCCTCGAGGAGGCAGCTGCCCGGATACACGAGCGCGGTCGCCACCGTCGGCATGTTCGGAGATGGCGGAACCCAGGGCAGGCCTGTCTCGTGGTACGACATGCTCCTGCGCCAGCCCGTCATCTCGATCACGGACAGTTCCAGGTCCAGCTTGAAGTAATCTTTCGCGAGTCGAGCCAGTTCGCCCGCGGTAAGCCCGTGACGCACCGGAACCGGCAATGCCCCCACAAACGACTCGAACCCCTTCTTGAGAACGGGCCCTTCCACGAGTACCCCGCCAAGCGGGTTGGGCCTGTCGAGAACAATGAACTCAATGCCGCGTCCGTGGATCGCCTTCATGAAGTAGACCATGGTATTCACGTAGGTATAATAGCGGGAGCCCACGTCCTGAATATCGAACAGAACGCAATCAACATCCCGGACATGCTCTTCCAGCGGCGCCAGGGAATCAAAGGTTTTGCCGTACAGGCTTACAATTTCGAAGGGAAAATCGGGATGCGAGATTACAGGCACCTGGTCCTGTTCGGTGCCGAAAAGACCGTGCTCGGGCGAAAAAAGTTTTTTTACCTGTGCGCCGTTCGCGCTGAGAAGGTCCCACCCATACCTGAGGTCCCGTGACACGGACGTATGATTGGCAATAATGCCGATCCGTTTATTCCTGACATGGTCGATCCGTGCCAGGAGCCGTTCCAATCCAGTCTGTACCATGAGCCCCGCATGCAATCAGTATATAATCGTTACCGGCTGGAGGCAGTTTTCAATCAGTATATTTAAACGAGACTCTCAGCTTTATGCGATATATAAGCCTGTTGTCGTCCACGCTGATATCCATCTCTTTCACTTCAGCGACCCTTATATCCTTGAGGGCCTTCGATGCAGTCTCTATTGCATTTCGGGCGGCGTCTTCCCATGATTTATCGCTCGTCCCGATAATCTCAATTACTTTGTATACGCTATTCATGATAGACCTCCTGGCACACAAAAAGTAAATCCGTCATCTGATTGTGAGTCAAATCTTTATTCTACTATACAACAATATAAAATGATTATTTCAAAATTCGTTTCCCTGCTGATGATAATACTACCGCCCTTCCCGGCCATTATCCCGGGATACATTTGGGTCAGATGAAGCCGCTGGACCGGTAGCAGCCTACTGGTTCACCAGGTACACGACGTCATGCTCGCGGACACGTTCCTTGACCTTGATGCCTATGGATGCGCCTTTTTCAGCAACGGTTACTGACGCGTGCTCGATCTGCATCGAGTCGATCTGCTGCTGAAAATCCGTGCTGTGGCCATGGATATGGATGGTATCGCCCACCTTGATTGACCCATCGGTCAATTCTATTGCCGCAACGCTCGGCTTGGCGAAAAACTTGACGATAACGCCCACCTTTGTCTCTTCCATGTTAACCTCCTGATTCTATCCGCTCAGAGGGTACACAAACGCCCGGTGATACGTCAAGAAAATAAAAAATTATATGGTACATGATAACGGGAATTTATCGCTTCATGCCAAAAATATGTAATTGACCTGGCGCGCTCTGTGGGATTACTATTGAAGCATGATCGGAACAGGCACTTTCAATAGATTGTTGCTCCTCGTCGCTGCCGCCGCGGCACTGGCCCTTCCCTTCCTTGACTGCCGCAGCAATCGCATTAAAACCATGCTTATCGGGAAACGGCTGGGCGGGGAAAACCTTTCCGGCATCGATTTCTACAACAGCAATCTTCCAAAAGCGGATCTTTCACGATCGAAGCTCATCAACGCGAATTTCAGCTTTGCCGATCTGACCGGCGCCCGATTCGTGAACGCGGACCTGAGATATGCCGATCTGAGCAGCGCCGACCTGTCCGGCGCAGACTTCAGGGGCGCGAATCTGAGAAATGCCGTCCTTCGCAACGCCATTCTGAAAAATGCAAATTTAATTGACGCCTATTGCTACGGCGCCAACCTGAGCGGCGCCGATCTGAGGGGCGCCCTGCTGCAGTCAAACCGGGACCCCGGGCACACTCCCTCCAGGATTCCCGGGAAGGGTTCATTATATTACGCCCATATGAGAGGTGCGAATCTTGCCGGGGCGGCAATCAGCATTTCCATGAAGGAATTCATCGCGGGGCAGAACGTGAATAACTTCGATAAAATTATCTGGACGAAATAATCCGGCCGGCACCGGTTCCCGGCGCCGCTAAAATGGAAAATCATAGCCTTTCAGATTAAACAGTTCCCGCATCGCGATTATATCGTCCTGCAGGCTTTTATTCACTGGAACGCCCCTGTCCTTTCGTTCCAGCCAGGCGAGGTACTCCTTCTCGCCCGCGGTGTAGATGCGTTCCTTTCCGGGCATCTTTTTTGATGCGCGCAGCTCCCGAAGAATGTCTCCCGCGGTTTTCTTGAAGCTTTCCACTTCAATAAAGCTCGCGATGTCGATCGCCATGAAAAAATGTCCCAGATTGTACGGAACCTTTGTGCCGTCTTTCATGCCGGTGAGCATCTTCATGAAATTCCCCGCCTGAAGCGCGGCGCTCAGTATCTCGACAACGGTCGCGTACCCGTACCCTTTATATCCGCCGCCGTCCTCGCCGATTCCGCCAAGCGGGGTCAGGGCCGCGGTGCCGTCCACAAGCTGTATCAGCGCCCTGTCTGCGTCCGTGGTAGATTTTCCATCGGCATCCACCACCCAGCCTTCGGGCATCTCCTTTCCCTGGCGGGCGTAGACCTCGATCTTGCCCCGCTGGGTTATCGAGGTGGCGCAGTCGATGACAAAGGGGAATTCCTCGTCTGTCGGTATGCCAAAAACCAGGGGGTTCGTGCCGAGCATATTCTCGACCCCGAACGTCGGCGCTATGCTTGGCCGCGCATTGGTCCCGGTTATCCCGATCATGTTCTCGTTCGCGGCCATTATAGTGAAATAGCCCGCTATCCCGTAATGGGACGAATTCCGGACAGCAACCATGCCCAGCCCGAACTCCCGCGCCTTCCGAATGGCTATATCCATGGACCGCTTCCCTATCACGTGGCCCATCCCGTTATGCCCGTCAACCACGGCGGTCGCGGGGCCCTCCCTGACGATCTCCATGGTGGTCACGGGATTCAGGATCCCGTCCCTGATGCGGTCAATATATATCGGCTTGAGCCGGTTAATACCGTGCGAATCGATCCCCCGCTTGTCCGAAGTGATAAGTATATCCGCGCATATCCGCGCGTCCTCTTCAGGCACGCCCGCTCCTTTCAGCGCGTCCGCCATGAAGCGCTCCATCGTGTCAAAATCAATCCATACAATGTCCGACTTGCCCATCTCCCGCTCCTGGTAAAAAATTGATCATGGCGTGCCGCGCCAGCGAACACCCCCCATGCTATCCTACCCGCATTCCGCGCGCAAGCGCTATTCGCTCTCGGAAAAATAAAGGGGCTGTTTTACCAGCCCCCGCGTTTGCATCACATCAAATACAACTCTACTTGAATGTCAGGCCCGCCATCCGCCGGTAGGTGTTGTATCTCCACTGCGCGTTCTCCTGCGCGGCTGCATACATCTCCTTGGCAATGGCCGGGAATTCCTTTTTCAGCGACGTATACCGCACCTCGCCCTGGAGGAAATCCTGGAACTTGCTCCAGTCCGGCTCCCTGGAGTCAAGGATAAACGGGTTTTTCCCTTCCTTTTCGAGGAGCGGATTGTAGCGATACAGGTGCCAGTATCCGCACTCGACAGCGAGCTTTTCCTCGAGCTGGGATTTGCCCATGCCGGCCCTGAGGCCATGGTTGATACAGGGAGAATAGGCTATGATGAGGGAAGGCCCGGAATACGACTCGGCCTCCTGAATCACCTTGAGTGTCTGGGCGTGGTTGGCGCCCATGGCTATCTGCGCCACGTAGACATACCCATAGGAAAGCGCCATCATCCCAAGGTCCTTTTTACGCACCCGCTTGCCCGACGCCGCGAATTTCGCCACCGCGGCGGTCGGAGTGGCCTTGGAGGACTGGCCGCCCGTGTTGGAGTATACCTCGGTATCAAGCACGAGTATGTTTAGGTCTTCGCCCGAAGCGAGGACATGATCGAGTCCGCCATAGCCGATATCATAGGCCCAGCCGTCTCCGCCAATGACCCAGTTGGATCGTTTGGCCAGATACTGCTTGACTCCCAGTATTTCCTTCGCGAGAGCGCTGCCGTCCTTCTCGAGAAGCGGGACAAGCCGTTTCGCCGCGTCCTTCGATTTTTCCGCGTCGTTCTTCCCTTCAAGCCAGTCCTGCAGTGCCGTTTTCAGAAAATAGGTCAGGTCATGGCCCGCGCCGCCGGCGAGAAGCTGCTGAGCGCACTCGGCGATCCGGTCGCGGATCTGCTCGACCCCGACGCGCATCCCGTAGCCGTACTCGGCGTTGTCCTCGAAAAGCGAACTTGCGTATGTTGGCCCGCAGCCATCGGCGTTAACGCAGTATGGGGTGCTTGGGGCGGAGCTGCTGTATATAGAAGAACAGCCGGTCGCGTTCGCGACCATCATCCGGTCGCCGTAGAGCTGGGTGATGAGCTTGATGTAGGGCGTTTCCCCGCATCCTGCGCAGGCGCCTGAAAACTGGAAGAGCGGCTGCGCGAACTGGCTCCCCTTGACCGTGTTCCTGTTCATCAGCGTGTCTTTGTACGTGACCTTGGAGGAGAAGTACTGCCATCGTTCGTTCTCGACCATCTGCTCTTCAAGGTTTTTCATTATAAGAGATTTCGGCTTCGACGGGCAGGTCTGCTCGCAGTTCCCGCATCCGGTGCAGTCGAGCGGGCTTATCTGGATCCTGAATTTCAGCCCGTCAAGGCCCTTCCCCTTGGCGTCCACGAGCACCGTCCCGGCGGGAACAGCGGCCGCTTCCTTTTCGTTCAACAGGAACGGTCTGATAACGGCATGCGGACAAACAAACGAGCACTGGTTGCACTGGATACAGGTGTCCGGCTGCCACTCGGGGACGTGCACCGCGATCCCCCGCTTTTCATACGCCGTTGTCCCCTGCGGGAAGGTGCCGTCCGGCATTTCCGAAAACACGCTCACCGGCAGGTTGTCGCCATCGAGATGGTTCATCGGATCGGCGATGTTTTTTATAAATTCCGTCGTCTTGCTCCGTCCCTTCTTCTTCGCGGGCTTTATCTTCTTCCATTCATCGGGCACCTCGACCTTTACCAGGCCGTCGGCCCCCTGTTCGATCGCCGCGTAATTCATCTTGACGATCTCATCGCCCTTCTTGCCGTAGGTCTTGTCCACCGCCCCCTTCATGTGCCTTACCGCGTCATTGTACATGATGACGTTCGCAAGCTTGAAGAACGCGGCCTGCATGATGCTGTTGGTGCGCGTTCCCAGGCCGATCTCCTCCGCGATCTTTGTCGCGTTTATTATATAGAGCTGAATATCATTGTCAGCCATGAACTTCTTCATATCGTCCGGAATGCGCCGCTTCGTCTCTTCCGCTTCCCAGAGACTGTTCAATAAAAACGTGCCTCCCTTCTTCAGGCCCTGGAGCATGTCATACTGGTCGAGATAGGCGGGCACGTGACACGCGACAAAGTCAGGGCGTATGACGAGATAGGTCGATCGGATCGGCTTCTTGCCGAAGCGGAGGTGGGAGATGGTAACGCCGCCGGACTTCTTCGCGTCATAGGCGAAATAGGCCTGGGCATACATGTCCGTATTGTCGCCGATTATCTTCAGAGAGTTCTTGTTTGCGCCGACCGTCCCGTCAGCGCCGATGCCGTAAAACTTGGCCGCGAAGGTGCCCTCTGGCACCGTGTTCGGGGCATCGTCCTTCACGGGGAGAGAGGTAAAGGTCACGTCATCGATAATGCCGATGGTGAAGCCGTTTTTCGGCTCGGGAAGCTTGAGGTTGTCGTATACTGCCATGATCTGGTTCGGCGTGGTGTCCTTGGAACTCAGTCCGTAGCGGCCTCCTACGATGAGGATATTTGACGCGCCGCCGTACAGCATATCGCGCACGTCCAGGTAGAGAGGCTCGCCGTTGGCGCCCGGCTCCTTGGTCCGGTCGAGCACCGCTATCCGCTTCACGGTCTTCGGCATCACCTTCATGAAATATTTTTCGGAGAAGGGACGGTAGAGCCGGACCATGATCAGCCCCACCTTTTCGCCGGTGCTTACCAGGTAATCGACCGTTTCCTGGATCGTCTCAGTAACTGAGCCCATGGCCACGATGATGTTTTCCGCGTCAGGCGCGCCGTAATAATTGAAGGGATGGTATTCCCGGCCGGTCAGCGCGCTGATCCCCTTCATGTAGTCCTCAACAATGTCCGGCAGAGCGTTATAGAACGGATTGGACGCTTCCCTGAGCTGGAAATAAATATCCGGATTCTGCGCTGTTCCCCGTGCCACGGGAGACTGGGGATTCAGGGCGCGCTGGCGGAAACCGTTAAGCGCTTCTACGTCAAGCATTATCTTCAGGTCCTTATAATCGATCACCTCGATCTTCTGTATCTCATGCGACGTGCGGAAGCCGTCAAAAAAATGGAGGAACGGCACCCTGCTCTTTACTGCAGCCAGGTGCGCGACCGCGGCCAGGTCCATGACCTCCTGGACGCCGCCGCTGGCCAGCATGGCAAACCCCGCCTGCCTGACCGCATACACGTCCGCATGGTCTCCGAATATCGACAGCGCGTGCGTCGACAGCGAGCGGGCGCTCACGTGCATGACGCCGGGCAGGAGCTCACCCGATATTTTATACATATTCGGTATCATGAGGAGCAGTCCCTGTGACGCAGTAAAGGTTGTGGCCAGTGCGCCCGCCTGCAGCGCGCCGTGCATTGCTCCCGCAGCTCCCGCTTCCGACTGCATTTCAACGACCCTGACCGATTCACCAAAAATATTTTTCAGGCCGCGCGCGGCCCATTCGTCAATATATTCAGGCATGGGTGACGACGGGGTAATTGGATAGATGGTTGCGACATCAGTGAACGCGTACGCGACATGAGCCGCCGCCATATTGCCATCCATGGATTTCATCTTCTTTTTCTGACTCATTCACTATCTCCTGATGTAAATTAATATATGAATAATATCATTTATGTTTAGTATTTTTGGGCGCAAGTACACTTTTCTATTTTCAAAATTGTTATCAACCTAGTAAACGGCCACTTTTTAGTCAAGCTAAAGAAAGGATATCATGCTGCTCGAAAGAAATATAATTGGCATATGAAAAAAGCAAATCCCCTGGTTCTTTTCTATTTCACAGAGGTGCTGTCCGTAGTATGATATTTTATCCCGGATTTATGGGATGACCATGTTTTTTCGTCACTGCGGGGTTTCAAACAGTTCAGAACCAGTTACTGCTCTTTTATTGTTTCATCAACGGCCATGCCGAAATGGCGGCCGCCCTTTTCAACATAACCGAGCACCCGGTCACCCGGCTTGAGCGCGGCCACGCTCGCCGCTTTCCCGTCAGGCGCGGTGAGCCGTATTGTCTCTGCATTCTGGAGAACCACGGAATACTCATTCTTCTCCGGGTCCCTGGCATAGACAACCAGCATCGGGCGCTTCTCAATCTTCGATCGACCCACGCTGGAGGAATAGGTGCCGCCGTCCTTGCCGACGATCAGCACCGGGTCTCCCGTCTCCAGCTCGCCCAGGTACCTGGTCGCGCCGCCCGGGACCCGCACGTAAGAATGCACCGCGCCCGCATTTATCCTGAATGGCCGTGGCGCGACGTAGGGATTTTCGATATTTTCAGCGTGGACGAGGAACATGCCGCGACTGCTGTTCCCCACCAGCAGGCCCTCCCCCGGTTCTATATTGCTGCAGGTGTCGACGCAGACACGGTCGCCGATGCCGATATTCTTGATCCCGGTGACCTCGAGCGTTACCAGCGCGAATTCCTCGCTTGCAAGGTCCCTGATATAGCGGACAACCCGCAATATTTCCGAGGGATCCGCGGTCTCCAGAACCACGCCGGCGACCCCCTTCTCCATTATCCCGGCCGCAACCTTCGCGTCGTCCAGGTTCCGCACGAAGGTGTAGAGGCGCTCGCCGCCCCGGGGTATCAGGTTTTCGATCGGGATGATGTCCCAGTCGGTGGTGCGCACCACGACGGCACGCGACTTCAGCGCAGCGGCTGCCCGCTTTTCATCCTCCTTGCCGGAGATGGTAATTATCTCCACGTCATCGGGGATGGTACGGTCGCCCTGCGCGGGCGCAATGATCGGAATCCGGCCGAGCTCCCTGATCCGGGGAACAAACTCGGAATCTGTAAGGATGGCATCGACACCCGATTCGAGCGATTCGGTAACCAGTCTTTTATCCCACTCCGGAAGGTGCAGCCAGATTTCTTTCATTTTTTTGTACCGTGCACGATCTCCGATATTTTACGAACGATGATTTCCGGATTTTTATGCTGAAACACGTTCCTGCCGATGGAAACGCCGGCGCCCCCCGCCTTTATGGAGCCCTTCACCATGTCAAGGATCTCCCTGTCGGTCTCCATCTTTTCGCCCCCGGCTATCACGACCGGAACCGGGCACCCTTCCACGACCTCGCTGAATGATTGCGGCGATCCGGTGTAGTTTACCTTTACGATGTCCGCACCGAGCTCGGCGCCGACGCGCGCGCCGTGCTTGACAACCTTGACGTCGTATTCGTTCTTTATCTTCGCGCCCCGCGTATACATCATCGCAAGGAGAGGCATCCCCCACTCGCGGCAGGCCCTGGAGACCATGCCCATTTTCGCAAGCATTTCCGCTTCGGTGTTCGCGCCGATATTGACGTGTATTGAAACCGCATCGGCTCCGAGGCGGACCGCCTCTTCAACGGAGCAGACCAGGGTTTTCGCGTTCGAATCGGGGGCGAGCACGGTGCTGGCAGACAGGTGAACGATGAGACCGATGTCCTTCCCGCTGCTCCGGTGACCGGTTTCGACTATTCCCTTGTGCATGAGTATGGCATTCGCGCCGCCTTCGGCCACCCTGTTTATCGTCGTCGCCATGTCAATAAGGCCGGGGATGGGCCCCACGGTCACGCCGTGGTCCATAGGCACGATAATGGTTTTACCCGTGTTCCTGTTGAGTATTCTCTGAAGACGTATTTTTTTTCCTATCATGACCGCACCTCAAGATTTCGTAGCCCATGCTTTGACCCTGTATACCTCGGTAACATTGAAGCGCACTCAACGGGATCATGCATACATCTCGCCAGGTCCCTCGGTACTTCGCAGAAGTTAATGCAAGGATGATTAACAATTCTTTAAAATAAATAAGTAAAGTCAAGTAATTTGAAGTCTCCTTTAAAAATAATTGACTATTTGAAGGAAATGGTCTTATCTATCAGTAATAATTATGTCAGGTCCATGGATGATGCAGACCGAGGGCAACAGGGTGATGGAAGCTGAAGAAAAAAATGAGAATGCCGTATACGGCGACTATGCCGAACTGTGGAACTACAATCTGCAGAAGATAGAGCAGATCGGGCACTCCGTGGAAAAATCGATACATGACCTTGAAGGGAATTACGCAGGCTTTGAATCCCTGTATGCCGGCATCATGCGGCAGCTCGACGTGCTCTCCTCCATATATTCGGGTTATAACACGCTCAGCGGCACGGAAGATGTCATGCGCCTCAAGGCGGTCCTCCGTAAATACGCGGCGATGTATACACGGGAGGGGCTCGACTTCAACCTCGTCCACTATCTGCTGACAAAAATCAATGACGCCCGGGACGCCAGCTTCGAGAATTTCCCCGCTCTGATGCATCACGACACCCCGCGGGTTAAGGCGCGCCGCGCTCCGGGCATCAGGAGTATCAATGAATATGCCTACCGGTGGATCTCTTTCAGGAGGGGCCATTCCTGGTTCATCGCCCGCTTCACCTCGCTCCGCATATACCTGAATGACAATTATCCGCTACGCCCTGCCGAAGAACAGGACTTCATGCACGTCGATATCCGGGGAACAGCGTACAGGGTCCAGGACCTCCTGGCCATATCGGCGGAGGACCGTGTCGAGCCGTGTTACTATCTGATTCTTGACCGTGGAGATAAAAACTACGCCGCGGATGAAATCGGAAAGAGAATCTATGCCCCGCGGAATTTTCTGGGACCCCGCATCAGGCCGTTCAGAAGCATCCGCTCCCATCCCCTCTCACCGGGCAGGGTCAGGCTTTTCGGAAAAAACCAGATCGTCCTCAACTGATCTTCTCAGAAGAAGCACGACAGCGCGATTAGCAGCTGAGCCGGTGCGTATACCGCCCATACGATGACCGATTCCTGTCTGTGCGGTTTGATAAAAGTAAGATATGCAAGCAGCAGATCTGAAACGAAAAAGAGTACTGCTCCGACCACGATTAAAATTTCCTTTTGAGCCGAGGCGCCATTCATCTGAGCAAGGGCAAAGAAGAGCATGGTGCAGAGCACGGCCGCGTATGACAGTATGAGCGGCTTCATGGTCCCGGCCTGGCCTTTTATGCCGCGCGCAATGAGTATGACCGGCGCCGCGAGAAGCGCCGCCAGCGCAATGTGCCAGCCCTGAAATTCATACGAGAGGGAAAAAGCGGCGATGTACATAAGATGCGCGAGCATGAAATAGACTACCCCGTTCTTCAGCAGGTTGACCTCGACGATCATCAACAGGGTATCGGCAACCAGCGAGCTTATAATTCCGGCAAGCACGAGCATGCGGTACGCGGAGGCCCCCTCTTCCGCAATCGCGAGAACCGCGAAGCCCGCGATCAGCGCGGTAACCAGCGGCGTGAAGACATACTTGAGGCTGATCCGTTCCCTGAAAGTGACGTATTCGCGTGCGGCGAACGACGCTGCCAGCGCAAGAGAGAGGGGGAGAAAGTAATCCATGCTGAAGAGTTCCAACGAGCGCCCTATTTTTTTTCCTTTTCGTCCTTGCCCTTCTTCAAAATATCGGAGAACTCCTTCAATTCTTCTGGCCTGAAATTCGAATCCATCGCAGCGATGTTCTCCTTCCTGATTTCGTCGTATATCTCCTTGCGATGGACGGTGACGCGCTTGGGCGCCCGGATGCCCAGCTTGACCTGGTCGCCCTTGATATCGATGACAACGATCTCGATATCGTCGCCGATCATGATGCTTTCATTCAGTCTTCGTGCCAGTACCAGCATACCGTTAGCCCTCGGCGGCGTTTTTCATCTCGTCAAGGATCCTGTGCTTCACGCTGTACTTGTCGCTCAGCGATATCGCCTGACGCCCCAGACGCTTCTCCGGGTTAATGATGACCGGGCCCTGCAGATTCGCCGTCATCTCTGAGGGATTGGCGGGAATGGTAACGATCGCAAAAACCAGGAGGTTCTCAGCTCCGGATGCGCCCACCGCCTCAATATCGTTCATTGAAATGTAGAGCTCGTATTCTCTCATGAAATCAATCGGCCGTATTACGATAAAGGCAAGGCCGGGTTCGTCATACGCCTGGAGCCACTTAAGCGGCGACGTTTCGTCCTCCGTGTCAAGAAGGACGAATTTTTTCACGTAATCAAAGCCGAGTATGCCGTCGGGAAAATCAATGATCTGCTCTTCCCGTACTTCCATCTCTCCGTATGGCCTGGTTTTTACTGTTATTCCCAAGAATATACTCCTTTCAAACAAGCGGCCGTAACGCAACTCCACTGTATACTATTTATGCTATTTCAATATAAGCCTGCAACTACTTTTTGTTTTTCAGGCACAAAGGTATTTTTTCTACCTCAAAAAATCCATGAGCGTCGGCATTATGGAGCGTGCGCCGACCGCGAGGGCATACCGGTGCACGCTCTCAAGCCACTTGAAGTTCATGATGGTCTCGGCGTAATCGATACCCTCCGTGTTCGCAAGCATCGCCGTCACGTTGCCCTTGTCATACTCGGTGCGCTTTGCCAGCTCGTCGATCCGGTTCGTCTTCGCTCCGATGGCCGCGAGGTGCTTCAGGATGTTCTCAAGACCCAGGTCTATCAGCCCCAGGTCCCGGCCGCCGATGAGCTCCTGATCGCCGCGGACCAGGTCGTCGCGGAGCTGTATGAGCATCTCGAACACCGACATCCCCCCGATGGTCACGGTGGGATCTATGTTGTTGGGCGGCTCGGGAAAGGTCGGATTGAGCACTCCGAGGTCCTTGAGCACGGTGCCGCTCCCGGCGTCCTCGATCCAGATCTGGTGCGGGGTTGTGGTCTCCATGATCAGGTTGTTTCGGCCCCCCTTCGATGCGCGCACGCTCAGTCCGGCGTTGTTGATCTTGTCTATGATGATGTCGATATTGTCGCCCGCGGAGATGTTTATCTCCCGCCCGTCGATCCTGATCGACTGGTTGGTTGGCGCGCTATATGCCGACACGTCCCTGTTCGAGGTGAGCACCTGGTTCGTGGCCCAGAATACCTCGTTCCCGGGGATGCCGACGTCCAGGTATTCGCCCTTCGCGACCTCGCGTTTGAACTTTCCGATATTCCCCCGGTACTCGACGCCGATCATGGCGTCGCCCTGGTTTCCGGCGGTGAGGGTCTGGTAGATCGGCACCCACGGGTTCGGCTGCTCCTCGGTCCCGGTCTGGTGCCCGCCGAAGATCGACCTCCCGGTCGCGCCCTTGGTGTTGGCGATGGCGACCAGCTCGTCAAGGAGCTGGTTGACCTCGGTGGCCGCCGCCTCCTTGAGCTCGAACGAGGTGTATATGCCGTTGGCGCCCTGCACGGTGAGGACGCGTATCCGCTGGAATATGCGGAGCGTCGACTGGAGCGCGGTATCGACCTCGTCCAGCCTGGACCTGCTCTCCGTTAAATTGCTCAGAAACTGGTCGATCTCGGTCAGCCGCGTATGGTAGAGCATCTGGTTCGTGGCCGCGATCGGATTGTCGCGGGGGACGTTGACGTTCTTGCCCGTGGCGAGCGAGTTCTGCACGCGGTCCATCTCGGTCTGGTGCCGCTGCAGGTTATAGCTCATGGTGTTGTTGATCATCTGGTTCGTAATGCGGTTCATACCTTATACCCCCATCCTGTTGATAATGGTATCCAGCATCTCGTTCATGGTGTTGATGACGCGCGCCGCGGCGTTGTACCCGTGCTGAAAGGCGACCATGTTCGTCATCTCCTCGTCCAGATTCACCCCCGAAATGGACTCGCGGAGGTTTCCCAGGTTCTTGAGGAGGGTCTCCTGGTTTTTCACCCGGTCCTTCGCCTCCTCGCCCTGGGTGCCCGTGCGGGAGATGACGGCCGTGTAGAATTCGTTGAAGGTGTTGCTGGTGTCCACCATGGCGTGCTGATGCCGTATATGCGCGACCCGGAGCGCATTGCTGCCATCGCCGATGCCGTTCGACGTATTGACATCGCCCGTCCCGCCCACATCCTTGCCGCGGGCCGCGGCGATCCGGTCTACATCCTGCATGATCCCCTCCGATACGGCCATGTGCGAGGCGGGGTTGAACTTCGGGGTTATCGTTATGTGCTCCCGCGACGGCAGGAACTTGATAATGTCGTTGGTCCGCCGGTAATCAAATCCCCCCTGGGGACCGCTCTGCTTCAGTATGCCCGTCAATCCGACGAGGAACTGACCCGAGTCCTCCAGGTGCCGTATCATGAAATTCTTTTTGTCCATGTCCTCGGCCGTGGTCGCCTTGAGGCCCAGCTGGCCGTTATGGTTGATGTATGCGACAACGCCCATCCTGGCGTCGTTAATCTTCTTTATGATGGTGAGTGCCGTGTCCGAGACGTTGTAATCGATCTGGACGTTCGACTCGAGCTCCGTGTTCGCGACGAAGGAGAGCGTGCCGCTTATCCCGATCGCGGCGGAGGCGTCGATCTTGTTGTTGCCCGACACCCGGAATATCGCGGTCACGTCGTTCACGCCGTCGTTGTTCAGGTCGAAGTTGCCGTCAACATTGTCGCTGATCATGAGATGCCCGAAAAAGTCGACATTGGTCTCGTTCCGCCGGCTGAACCCGTCACGGTGCACCTCGTTGGTCAGGTCGGAGAGGTTGATCGCGAAGGAGTTCATGTCATTGATGTTCTCCCGGATGACGCGGTCCCGGATATCGAACAGGCTCGCCAGCTCCCCGTTGCGGACGTCGGCGTCCCTCCCCGTGTCCTTCCATATCACCTTGAACAGGCCGTCATTGTCCGGGTCCATCTCCGCCGCGAGCTCGTGCAGCACTTCTCCCTGCACCAGGTTCTCGCCGCTGATGTAGACTATTATCTCGTCCTTGTCGCTTCTTCCCACGCTGATGTTGACGATTTCGGACATTTTTTCTATCAATGCGTCGCGCCTGTCTTTTAAATCGTTCGGGTTGTCCCCCAGGGCCTCAGCCTTGAGTATCCGCTCGTTCAGGTCGCGGACGTCCTTCGCGTACATGTTTATCTGGTTGACCCGGTGCTCGATCTGGCGGTTCGCGTTCATCTTGAGATCGTAGAGCTGCCGGTAGGTATAATTCACCTCGTGCGCCAGGTTCACGGCCTTTTCCTTGACCACCTCGCGGGTCGACCGCTCCTCCGGGTACTTCGACAGCTCTTCCCATGACTTCCACAATTCATCAAGCCTAGTCCGCAGGGACTGGTCTGACGGCTCGTTGTATACCGTCTCTATCTGGTACACAAACTCGTTGCGCACCTTCCAGTATCCCGCGCTGTTCTTTTCGACGATAATACGGTCGTCTATGAAGCTGTCCCTGATACGCTCGACGGACTGCACTACCGATCCCTGCCCGATGTTGCCCGGTGCGTTTGACCGGTTCAGCGCGGGCACGTACAGGGGATCCGCCGCGGTTATGATGACCCGCTGCCGGGAATATTCCTTGTTTTCCGCGTTCGAGATGTTGTGTCCGGTGACATGGAGGGCCTGCTGATGCGACATCAGTCCTTTTTTTCCGATTTCAAGTCCCATGAATGTTGAATGCATCGTCCTCCTCCCTTACGCCGTTTGATTGAAGAGTATGGAATTTTTCAGGTTTTCCTCTTCCTTGCCATCGTGCCGGTACGCGGAATCAAGCTGTCCGTTGCGCCGGAGACCGGTCATCATGATAGTATAATATTCCATGTTGTCTTTGATGAGCGTCTGGTTGGCCTCCTGAAGCCGACGCAGCCGCCCCATGACATCTTTCAGTTGCCTCCCGAGAGACCGCACCTGATCCGCCTCCGGCTCATCCATCCGGGCCGCTATGTCTTTGAGAGATACGCCCTGGTGCCATATATGTCTGGCCCTCTTGAATTCATCCACTCGCTTCATCCGGGCCGCTTCGAGTGACATGACGGTTGAAACAAGCTCTTCCTGTTCGCGAGAAAGCTGTTCGAGGAGTGACCCGTTATGGTCGATTATCGCGCTGGTCTTGTCTCTCTCAAGTGCATACAGCTTATCCAGCAAGCCCGCTTCTTCCCTTAAAATACCCTTTATGTCACTGATTTGCCTGTCCATGGCACTTTTCTCCGTACGACATAATATACGAGGCCTTATCATTTTTATGATCGGACAAAAAGAGCGTTTTTATGAGGATTAATTGGGTTGTATCTAAAAAAACAGATCTAATTCAACCTTGTATGCGGAGTCGCCCCACCCCCCTTACCAACCGAGCGCTTTTCGGACGTCCTGTCCGCGCTCGCCACTGCGACATCCGTGTCGGGAGCCCTCCCCGCTCGCGGGGAGGGGGGATTAATGAATAATTTTTATCATTAACCCTCACCGTTCGTTTTACTTCTATGTACTTTAGATCAGATGACATCGCGCCGCCTTACTGTTCGGGAATGGACCGGGAGTCATTACCCGTGCGGGGTTGAGAGATCTTTACCTTATCGGAAATATTTTTTAGTTAGCAAGCCCCCCTCCGGGGGGTTGGGGGGGCATCCCGGCAATAAATATCTGTCGCAGAGAGAATACCCGAAGTCCTGCGCCAAGGCGCGGACAGAAGTTCTGAAAGCGCCCGGCGGGCCGCAGGTGGGAGGGGACGGCTGGATGAAAGGTAAAATTTGCTTGCTTATTTTTTTGCCCGGATGTTTCTTGCTTGCATGCCTGACCCACAGAACATCTTCGATTCCAGCACCGTATCGACCATCCTGAAATGGGCGGTAATGATCCTGATCACCGGGTTCATCGCGCAATTCGGGAAACAGTTCGCCACTTTTATCCTGGGTAAGATCAGAAATATCCGCAATAAAAAGGCCGGCGGGGAGCCAGGCGCGAAAGCCGCGGGACCGGCGCCTGCCGCGTCGGGAGATGCCGCTGAAAAGGCGCGCCTGAAGCTGGAAAAGAAGCTCGCGAAGGCCGCGGCAAAAGAAAGAAAGAAAAAATCCTGACGTTATTTCTTCATCGTTTCAAGAAACTCGTCGTAATTCACCTCGCTGATGGCGTCGATGTCAATGATCTCAAGTCCGACCTTGATGATTCCGTTTTCATTGAATACCGTATTCCTCACGACTACGCGCATGTTGACCCTGTTCTCGTCAGGAAGGGTCAACTCAAGTATCAGACGGCCGTCCTTCGTGAAATAGCGGAGCAGGCGGCGCTCCCTGAACACGATGCCGAGTCCCTTTCTGGATACGTCATTGACAATAAATTTCTCCGGCGCGGGCACGAAGAGGCGCTCTTTCAGGACAATATCATTGATCATGACCGCCAGCCGCTTCACCACGGTGAGATGGTTGTCGTCCATCGGTTTTGTGTTGTTAACCTGAATGTATCCGTACGGGACCATGTTTTTGTAGATAATCGGAACCGACACTTCCGATACAAGCTCCTTGTGACTGGAAAGCTTATAATCTTTCGCGTAAATTTCATTCAGATACACCTTCGTGGCCTTGTTATCCCCGCCAATCTGGCCGCTGATATCCCTGACCATGATCGGGCTCCATGACTCGGCAAAACGCTTCATCCGGACGTCGATCCTTGTTTCGTTGATGAACACCACGCGCACGTAATCGAATTTCCCCTTCAGCTCGCGGGCTATCTTGTCTTTCAGGATGGCCACTTTTTTTTCGTTGGAATCGAGCGCCCCCTGGATCATCGGCTCGGATATGATATTGCTGGCATAGAGGACATTCTTTCCGCCCGAACTCGCAAGGCTGGTGCGCTCTTCCTTCATCTTTTCCGATATTATCTGGAACTTGATCGGCAGGAAAATAAAATCATTCTCCGTGTTTTCAATAAGCTTGAGGCTGGCGTAGATCGTGTTCTCGCTGAGCCGCGTGAACACCACGATCGTGTCAGGAAGGCTTTTTACGCGCGGGATCCTGAAGGCGACATTTCCCTCGTTAAACCCGAGAAACTGGACGAACAGATCGCCGCTTTTGGTCTTTAAAAAAACGTCGCGCTTCGCGAAGAATTTCTTGAATATTTCCGCGAACTGTCCGGTGTCGGTTATGGTTTTTATCATTTCAGACATGGCGTCTTATTCCTCTATCTTCCCGTCAATAAGCGTGATGGTCTTGCCGGTACGAGTTGCAATGTCGCGATCATGGGTAACGATAACGACCGTTGTCCCCTCGTCCCTGCCCAGGCTGAGCAGCATGTCGGTCAGCATGAGCGAATTCGCGCTGTCCAGGTTGCCGGTCGGCTCGTCAGCCAGGAGCAGATCCGGATTCCCGATTATCGCCCGGGCCACGGCGACACGCTGGCATTCGCCGCCGGAGAGCTCCGAGGGCTTGTGATGCGCCCTTTCCGCCAGGTTGAACCGCTCCAGAAGATGCAGCGCGCGCTGCCGCGCCTCCTTCCGCTTCACCCTCCTGATCATGAGCGGGATCATGGCATTCTCCAGGGCGGTGAATTCGGGAAGCAGGTTATGGAACTGAAATACGAAGCCCACATGCCTGTTCCTGAACCCTGAAAGGTCCTCTACGGACAGGTTGGCGATCTCCCTGCCCATCACCGCGAGGCTCCCCGCCTGGAACGCATCAAGGCAGCCGATCAGGTTGAGGAGGGTTGACTTTCCCGCTCCCGACGGTCCCACGATCGATATCGCCTCGCCCTTTCCGATTTCGAAGGATATCCCCTTCAGGACCCTGAGAGCGCTCCTCCCGATCCCGTATATCTTTTCCAGCCCTTTGGCTTTTACTATGACGCTCTTCTCCATAATCTGATCCTGTCAGCATCGGTCCGGCACGGATCTACTCGTACCGTATGGTCTCCACCGGCTGCAGGCGCGACGCGCTCCAGGCCGGAAATATGGCCGCCACGGTGCAGAGGAATACCGCGATGGTCGCGATGAACACAACCAGCTCGGGATTCACCTCGGTTGGTATGCCCTCGATATAATACACGTGGCTCGGCACCAGGCTTATCCTGTTGAACATGCCCATCTTGAACAGCGTGTACACCCCCCCCATGACCGCATTGATGGCATTCTCGATCCATCTGATTATCGCATCCAGATTGAGCGAGGCGGCTATCCCGCACACGACCCCGGTAAACGAGCCGATGATCCCTATAAAAAATCCTTCGAGAACGAATATGACCATTATGGAATTGGGCTTCGCGCCCATCGACTTTAATACGCCGACCGCCTTCCGCTTTTCCATGACCACCATCACCAGCGTTCCCATGATGGTGAACCCGGCCGATATGATCACCAGGAAGAGAATAATCATCATGATGAGCTTTTCCAGCTTGAGCGCGTAAAACAGGTTCCGGTTCTTCTCCTCGGCGGTCATGGTGAGATACTGGTACCCGAGGGTCGCGTTGATCTGCTGCGAGATCCGATCGGTCTTCCACACGTCATGGATCTTGATCCCGATTCCCGACACCGTGTCCCCTATCTCGAACAGGCGCTGCGCCTGCGGCATGGAGAGTATCACAAGCTTCGTGTCGAAATCATAATACTCGGTCTTGAAATAGCCTATCACGCGAAACCGCTGCAGGCTCGGGGTGAGGCCAGTTTTCACCGTGAGCGCGCCACGCGGCACAATCAGCTCGATATAATCGCCAATGAGAATATTGTAGTTAAGGGCCATCTCCTGGCCTATAAAAGCCGAGCGCGTGGCGAAAAAATCCCGCACGATGTCATCAGACAGCCGGCGCACGCCCTTTTTCTGAAAATTGCTCCTGTCCTTTACGATAAATTTGGCGACATCGTCAGGTATAAACCCCTTTCTCCCCACCCCGCGGACCATTACCGGCGCTATGTTCGAGCCGAACCTGATAAGGCCCTGCGACATGATATAGGGCTCCGCGCTCCGCACGCCCTCTATGGCGAGAACCTTCTGAACCAGATCCTCATAATTGCGGAGTCCCAGCCCTTCCGAGGGGCCGTACACGCTCTGCACCGTGATATGTGAATCCACGTCAAGGATCTTGTCCTTTATGGCGGCCTGGAACCCGTTCATCACGGAAAGGACAACCACCAGGATAAAGACGCCCAGGAACACGATAACAATCGAAAGGAGCGTATTCGATGATACGATACCCCGGCTCTGCTTTGATTTCAGGTATCGGAATCCAATAAACAATTCATACAGGCTCATATCGCCACGGTCTCTCCGTCAATGCTCAATGCGTATTATTTTACGGTTCCACATCAGCCATCCCCGCGCTTTCCTGTCGCCGTCTGTATAGCGGACAAAATCCACGTCCCCCCGGAGCAGCCGTACGGGCTTCCGGTCCTTTCTCCGTATCTCGTTGCATTCGAACTGCACGTTCCTCTTGATATACGAATTTCCCTGATGGTCCTTCAGCACCTCCTGCTCGTCAAGCTTTTCAACCTCCGTCACCATCAGGTCGGCATAATAGGAATCTCGGAACATTTCCCGGAAAACGCCTTCGCTCTTCGGATAGGCCTCGCACGAAGCGTATTCGGCATAGTTCAGCCGCTCTATTGCCCGGGACCATTTCGCGAAAACAGCTTCAGGGGCGGTGAATTTTTTCTCTTTCCCGCATGATGCCAGCAGCAGCGCCGGCACCAGAAGTAGTATCAGGTACTGTTTCATAAAAACCTCAAATAATGATTGCCGGGTCACTATCGTCAAGAGGGTTTTGACCCACCGCGCTCCTTTTCGCCGAAAACCTGGGCTGAAAATTTCTCTATCTTCGTTCCCTTCTCCCGCCAGGCGACCGCTGACAGGCCGGCTTTGTAACAGGTGTTGTCAAGAAATTCTTCGAGTCCCCATCCCTGCTCGACGGGAACCTGGGGAAGCAGAAGGCCGGAGTTAAAGCCCCGGGAAATGATCAGGCCATCCCTTCCCACCTTGATATCGCGCACGTCGTTTACGGTTTCGATAGGCGACAGTACGGATATTTCAATATCGATCGCATTATATTCTTCCTTCCGCAGGGGCGGGAACCTGGGATCCCTGAACGCCGACGCCTTTGCCATATCGACAATGGTTTCCTTCAGCGGCTTGATACCCTGTATATATCCGATACACCCCCTGAGCCGTCCGCTGATATGGAGAGTCACAAACGCGCCGCATTTTTCATCAAATATTTCATCCCCCAGCTCAGGCCGGGCCTCTCCCGGGATGCCGAGCGATTCCGCGATGGTATTTCTGGCGAGCGCCAGCAGGGCCTGCTGCTGGTCCCTTGAAAGATCCTTCATGTCGCCGCACCTCCGGGAATGGTTTGCGCTCCTGACGATACGAGTGGAGACAAGCTTCAGTCTATAAATCATTATTACCGGGAACGTCGGCCATGTCAATAATAAAGTATATCGCCGCAGGTCAGGCAGTTACCGGATATTCCGGCCGGTGGCGGATATCATGCAATAAGGTTCGTGTTATCTCACAAACGCCGCTGCGAGATAGCCCACGACCTGGTCCTTCCCGCCCGCGGTATCGCCGGAATTCATGTATTTGAGCATTTCGACCTTTTTCGCCCCGAGCGTTTTGCACAGGACCATTCCGGTCAGTACCGGGCCCTCCCCGCACGCCTCCGCCCTGCCGCTTGAAAGGAGCCCGGCTACCTTCTCCTCGTCGAAGGTGCCCAGCGCTTCCATGAAACGCCCGTCCAGGGTCTTTGCCTGTTCGTAGGAATGGTAGTGCGAGAGATCGGTCGACATGACGATGACGGTCTTTCTCTTCTCCCCGGCGAGGGCCCCGGCGATACCCTCCGCTATGCCGCGGCAGATGGCAAGGTCGACCGTACCGACGATGACCGGAACGATGGTAAAATCATCGAGCACTTTTTGCAGAAAAGGAACCTGTACCTCAAGGGAGTGCTCCATCTCGTGCGCCTCTTTCAGGGGGGCGAAATATTCTCTCTCTTTCAGCCTCCCGCCGATCTCCGCGTCGATCTCTACATCGCCAAGCGGCGTCTCATAAACCCCTTCGGGAAGAATGGCGGCCCCGTTGAAGCGGGCCCGGTGCGACGGCGCGAGCACCACGACGGATGTCACCTTCGGATCGATGCGTTTGAAGGAATATGCAGCCACGGGCCCTGAATAGACATACCCCGCGTGGGGCGACACTACCCCGACGATGTCGCCAGCCGCCCCGCCCTTCGCTTCACCGAGATACGAATCGATCATCTCGCCGAGGCGATGCGGGTTCGAAGGATAGAAGGACCCCGCCACGGCAGGCTTTCTTCGAAACATGGCATACCTCCCGTCAACAGGATATCAGAAAGCGTGGCAGCCGCGCGTCGATCTCGTCCACGATACGGGCAGCCGCTTCCTGTTTTGACACAAGCGGAAGCTCTTTCCTCATGCCGTCCCTGGCGAAGATGGTGAGTATATTGGTGTCAGTTCCGAAACCGGCGTCTTTCCGCGACACGTCGTTCAGGCATATCATGTCGAGGTTTTTTTCCGCGAGCTTCTTCAGCGCGTACTCCTCTATATCGTTTGTTTCAGCGGCGAAGCCGACGACGAAAAGCTCGCTGATGCGGCCTTCCTTCTTCATCGCGGCGACCACCTTGAGGATATCGGGCGTTCTGGCGAGTTCGAGCGACATCTTCTTGCCCGATTTCTTTATCTTGCGGTTCGCCCGGGTCACGGGCGAGTAGTCGGCCGGGGCCGCCGCCATGATGAGCACCGCGTTCTCCTCAAGCTCCCTGGAAACGGCGGCCAGCATGTCCGCCGTGGTTTCGACCGCGACGCACCGGTAGGGGGCCATCGATATCAGCGACGGCTCGATCGGTCCGTGGATAAACACGGTATCGCGCGCCCTGCGGGAGCATTCATCCGCGAGAGCGGCCCCCATCTTGCCCGAGGACGGGTTCGATATGAATCGCACGGGATCGATCCACTCGCGGGTGGGCCCGCCCGTAACGATTGCTTTCCTATTCTTCAAGTACATTGAGCGCCGCCGCGTAAATTTCATTGATATCCGCGAGCTTCCCCAGCCCCTCGTCGCCGCATACCGCTTCCCCCATCGCCGGCTCGACGAATTCTATCCCCCAGTATTTCAGGGTCCTGATGTTCCGGTGCACCGCCGGATGCGCGTACATGTTCGGGTTCATGGCCGGAGCGATGATGATGGGACAGTCGACCGACAGGAATGTGGTGGTGACGAGATCGTCGGCGATGCCGTTGGCGAACTTCCCGATAATGTTCGCGGTGGCGGGAGCGACAAGAAAAAGCGATGCGTCGGACTTGAGCTCGATATGCCCCATCTCCCGGCGATCACGCGAATACTGCGTGGAATAGACCGGATTCCCCGAAAGAGTCTCCAGGGTGAGCGGAGACACCAGGTGCAGGGCGTTCTCAGTCGTCACCACATGGACGGAATAGCCGCCCTTGACGAACATTCGTATAAGATCGCAGGCCTTGTATGCCGCTATTGATGATGATATGCCAAGTATGATCTTTTTCATGCACCCGCCTCATTGGTTATTCAGAGCCCCGCGCGCCGTCCCTGAATGAAACAACGCCCGGCTGTCTTTTAAACATCTTTTCCAGGTCGGCCTTTTCCAGCCGGTACACGAACGGCCTACCGTGCGGACAGCGCAACTCGTATCCCTCGCTGAATACGTCGTCCACGAGCTTCTCCATGTCAGCCTGCGTCATTCCGTCGCCCGCGCGCTTGGCCGCGTGGCATGCCACGGTCGCGGCAACTGCCTCCGCCGTGTTCAATGACCGGCCCTCGCCGCGCGCCCCTGCGAGAAAATCCTCAAGCATTACCAGTGGATCTGCGCCCCGCGCGATCTCCGGAACAGCCGATATACTTAATGAATGATCAGAAAAATCCTCTATGTCAAATCCAATTTGTGAAAATTTGTCAATATTTTCCAGCACCAGCGCATGGTCCTGGATGGAAAGCTCCATCACGCTCGGAAACGCGAGCCGCTGGCTTTCGAAGGATGCGCCCGTATCGAGAAGGGAATCATAGAGTATCCGCTCATGCGCCGCATGAAAATCTATGAAATACAGGGCATCCCCTTTTTCAACGAGAATAAACGTGCCGAAAGCAATTCCTATAATGCGGGAAGTCCTGCTCCGTTCGATGTCATGATATAAGGCCGATACATCCTTCATATATTCGGACGGCGCGTCAAGGTCTGACGGCTTCGCCGTTACCGGCGCGCTCGAACCAATTCCAGGAAGCCTCGACAATGATTCTCCTGAAGCGGCTTCCTGCTGCCGCGCCGCCGGCCGGTCTGTTTCGACGGCGCCGCCCGCGGCAAAAACTCCGCCGTCGATCCGGTGCTCCCTGCCGACCGCCTTCTCGGCCAGCGAGATAATCAGCCGGTCGATATAGTGCCCGTCAAAGAGCTTCACCTCTTTTTTTGCCGGGTGAATGTTCACGTCCACGAGCCCGGGATCGATATCGATAAAGATGATGCCGGCCGGATATTTACCGCGGCCGGCAACCGCCTCGTATGCCCTGGAAAGGAGAAATCCGAGGTAGCGGTATTCGACCGGCCGCATGTTCACGTACATGAGCTGCATGGCGCGGTTTGATTTCAGGAAATGAGGCCGTGACAGGAACCCGGAGACCGCGACCTTCAGGTCGCGGAGTGTCTCATGGTAGAGGTCGTTCATGATGCCGCCCCCGTACACCTGCGCGAGGCGCTCTTCGATACCGTCGGCGCGGGGAAGCGTGATCGTGCGCGCGTCATCCACATCCAGGGAGAACGCGATCTCAGGATGAGGCAGCGCGATCTTCAGCAGGGTCTCCCTGATCAGGCGGAGCTCGGTGCGCGCCGACTTGAGGAACTTTTTGCGGGCCGGCACGTTGTAGAACAGGTTCTCGACGATCACCGTGGTCCCGGAAGGACCGCCGAAATCCGTTACCTGGACGTTTCCGTCCGACGCGGTCAGGCGCCCGCCGCTCTCTTCATCCGCGCGCCGGGAAAGAATCGCAAGCCGCGAGACCGAGGATATGCTCGAAAGCGCCTCGCCCCGGAACCCGTAGGACGCGATCCGCTCTATGTCATGGATGTCTTCTATCTTGCTGGTCGCGTGTTCAGCGACCGCCAGCCGGATGTCATCCCGGTGCATGCCGCGGCCGTCGTCGCGCACCAGTATTTTCTTCAGGCCGCCGTCCGCGACCTGCACGTCGATACGTTCCGCTCCCGCGTCGATCGAGTTCTCAAGAAGCTCCTTGACCACGGAAAACGGGCCTTCAACAACCTCGCCCGCCGCAATCTTCTTCTTGACGATATCGGGTAATAATCGTATCCGGTCCAATCCAGCTCCTACCGGGCCGCCTTCAGGCGCCGCACCATCTCAGGCAGCGTCTGGCCCGCCATGCCCTGTATGAATATATCCGTCGCGAAATTCGTGAGCGCGGTCGTCTCGGTGTTAAACTCGATTATGACCGCTCGGTTCTGTTTGGCCACGAGGGGTATGTTCGCCGCCGGGTAGACCACGGCCGAGGTGCCGATGACCAGGACCGCATCGGCCTTCCGCGCCGCCTCCAGCGAGCGCACCGTCGCTTCCTCGGGAATCAGCTCGCCGAACAGTATCACCGCCGGCTTGAGTATCTCGCCGCACTTTTTACAGATCGGCGGAATCCTGTTCTGAATGAGCGTGACCGCGTCAAATTCGTTCTTGTCATAGTCCTGGCCGCAGTAGAGACACTCCAGGCGGCTCACGTTCCCATGATATTCAATCACGTTTTCGCTTCCCGCCTCCTGGTGGAGGTTGTCGATGTTCTGCGTGATTACGCAGCGCAGGATGTCCATCTTTTCAAGCTCGGCCAGGGCCGCATGTCCCGCGTTGTACCGCGCGCTCACGGTGATGTCGACCATGTCAAACAGCATCCGCCACACCTTTTCCGGATCCGAGCGGAACGCCTCGATAGTTGCGTATTCGGCCGGGTTGTACTTCGCCCACAGACCGCCGGCGCTCCTGAAATCGGGAATGCCGCTCTCTGTCGAGATGCCGGCTCCGGTAAGGGCGATGACGTACCCCGCATTCACGATTGCCTTAACCGCCTGATCGATATCTCTCTCCATGAAAAATCTCCAGCATAAAAATTCGGTTCCCCGCCGGAAACAATCATCACCGCCCCGTTTAATAACTCACGGGGAAACAAAAAGGATTTGTCAAGAAATTATATCTTGACATTCGAATTCCCTGTCAGCTATAGACGTAATCGTACTTGATGCCGTGGTCGGAGCCGCTTTCCCGCGCGCGGAAGCGCGCAGGGCTCGCTTCCGCTGAACCGCGCCAGGCACAGTCAGCCTTTTCCGGCGCGCCGCCCGTCCCTGCGGCCTACGTGCCGGGGAGACAATCTCTGGGAGGGATATCCAATGAATTGCGATTGCGGCGGCGCCCTCATAGACGGAAAAAGCTCGTATCGGGTCAGCAAGAAAAACTTCTCGCTCATCATCGATAATATACCCGCGTTCAAATGCACGCGCTGTGACAAGGTGCTCTACGCCGAGGAAACGGTTGACAAGATACAGCAGCTGGTCAACCGGATCGAGCGCGACGCCAAGGAGATCGTCACCGGCAGGCCGTCGGCCAACCTGTACGACTACTGAGAAAGGAGCCTGTCATGAGAGTCAGATTCGCACCCAGCCCCACGGGTTTTCTGCACGTGGGCAATGCGCGCACGGCGATCGTCAATTATCTGGTCGCAAAGAAAAACCGGGCCACCATGGTGCTCCGCATCGAGGACACCGACATGGAACGAAGCACGCGGGAATCGGAGGAATCGATATACCGTGACCTCGCCTGGCTCGGCATCTTCTGGGACGAAGGCCCGGACCGGGGCGGCCCGTACGGGCCCTACCGCCAGTCCGAGCGCTTTGACATATACCGGAAGTACACGGAGCAGCTCATCAGCCAGGGAAACGCCTACCGCTGCTACTGCACGAAGGAAGAGCTGGAGAGCACGAAAAAGGGCGCCGGCGGCGAGGCCGAATCGTACACCTACAGCGGCAGGTGCCGCAACCTGACCGACGCGGAGCGAAAAAAATTCGAGGCCGAAGGCCGCACGCCAACCGTGCGTTTCCGCGTCCCTGATAACGAGCCGGTGGTCGTGCGGGACATGATCAAGGGCCCGGTCGAGTTCAACAGCAGCAACATCGGCGGCGACTTCATCATCATACGGTCGGACGGCGTTCCGGTCTTCAACTACATCGTGATCATCGACGATGCGCTCATGAAGATCAGCCTGGTGATCCGCGGCGACGACCACCTCTCCAATACGCCCAAGCAGCTGCTGGTAGCCCGCGCCCTCGGCCTTCCCGAGCCGGAATACGCGCACTTGCCCCTCATCATGGGGCCCGACCGGTCCAAGCTCTCAAAGCGCCACGGCATCACCTCGGTGGAGATGTACCGCTCGCAGGGCTACCTCCCGGAGGCCCTCATGAACTACATGGCGATGCTCGGCTGGGCGTCCGAATCCGGCGAGGAGATCCTCCCCCTGGAAACGATCATCGACCAGATCGACCTGAAAAAGCTTTCCAAGAACGCGCCGATATTCGACTTCCAGAAGCTCAGATGGATGAACGGCATGTACCTGCGCGAATACCCGATCGAGCGGCTCATCGACCTGTTCATCCCGCACATAACCATGGCCGGATACGACACGTCCGCAGCCAGCCGCCGGCACCTGACCGAGATCATCGCGGTACTGCGGACCAAGTGCGAGCTCCTGTCCGATATCAGCTCGCTCATCGGCATTTTCCTTGACGATGTCGCCGAGCCTGACGAGGACGCCGACGCCATGCTCAGGGGTGAAGATTCAAAAAAGGTTATCACCGCCGCGCATGACCTGTTTCGCGGGGAGCTTACCGCAGACAATTTCGCGGCCGGACTGGTCGCGCGCGTTAAGGACGTTACCGGGTTGAAAGGGAAAAACCTCTTCATGCCGCTCAGGGCGATCATTACCGGGCGTCAGAAGGGCCCGGAGCTGGACCAGTCGATGCCCCTGATCGGCTACGAAAAATGCAGGAAACGGGTTGAGTACTGCCATGACAGGTACTGCCGGTAAGCGTCCGGCGGCATAAATATTCATTCGCAGGAGGAAGGCCACGGTGAAACAATTGGTATCTATGCTGCTTATCGCGATCTCCTTTGCCGGCGCCTGCCGCGGCAAGCCCTCGGCGATTCCGACCGGCACCTGGAAGTACCGGCTCCTTGTCAACGGGGCCGACATCGGAAGCGCCGTGTTCACGAACTCGCTCTCAGACAACCGTTACGTCTCGACCATGGAGATGGAGATGAACGCGGGATACGTCCAGAACCGCGTACGTCAGGTCACCACCGAGACACGGGATTTCAGGCCGCTGAGCCTTGAGGTGTACAGCACAATGGTTCAGAACAATCAGGTCCACAAAACAAAAACGGTGGCGAAATTCAACGGCTCCGTTGTCGAGCTGGACACCGGCGATGCTAAATCGACCGTCACCATAGCCAGGCCCTTCATCATCGAGGGAAATTATTTTATGAACGAGCTGATACGGAACGGGTTCAGGGAGGGGACCGTCGTCAGGAACTACATCTACGAGCCGTCGGTGGACACGGAAGAGCCGGTGCTGATGATGGTCAAGGTCATGGGAATCGAGTCGGTGGAGATCAGGGGGCGGTCCATTGACCTGATCCGTCTGGGCACGTCGATCGAAAACCTCAAAAACATCGATTCATATATCGATGCAAAAGGCGTCATCCACAGGTCGGTTATAACCATGCTGAACAACAGGCTCGAGCTGATTCTCGAATGACGCGGCAGTATCGAACAGCGCGCGGGAACCAGCCAATCGTCATGAAAAAAATGACATCATACACCTTCCTTCTTCTCATTCTCACGATAACTCCCGCCTATTCACTTGACCCGTTTAACTATACCGTGAACGTTAAGAATTTCAACGAAGAAATTTACCGGCAGAAGACGTCACGCTTCCGCCTTGTCTCGTCAGATCAGGGCTTCTCGCTGGCGGAAAACCGTCGCCAGTCGGTGACCCGCAGCATGCTCAAGGACGGCAGAAAGATACTTGATATACGGACGGGAGAGGCGGGTCGCGGCACTGACAGGCCTCCATCGGGCGAAGAATATCTTAATGACGCCAGGTTCCTGAACCTGGCGTCGCCGGAGATCTCCGGGGCGGCGTCGCGGCTCGGCAAAGCGAAGGACCCCGTGCGCGCGGTTGAAGCTTTCGTTTACCGGCACATCAGCACAAAAACCCTCGGCATACCGCTGGCGGCAGCGGCGCAGGTGTATCGCATGAAAAGCGGAGACTGCACCGAGCACAGCATCCTGTCGGTCGCGCTGCTGCGAAAGCTCGGCGTTCCCGCACGCGCCATTGTGGGGATGTATCTTGCTGATGATTTTCTGGGAAATAAAAACGTTTTCGTCTACCACATGTGGGCCGAGGCGTATCAAAACGGTTCGTGGCGCCTGGTCGACGCGACCCGGCCCGGCGGCGCCGGCCTCAACCGGTATATCGCCTTCGCGGAGCACAACCTCAGGGCCGAGGCGCCCCTCCCCTACCTGCGGGCCATATCGGCGATTCAGGACCTGACGGTGGAGTATCTGGGGAAATGATCAATCCTTGCCCTTCGAGTCCTTCAGCGTGACCGTGCGGTTGAACACGAGCCGGTCGGCTGTTGAATCATGATCCACGCAGAAATACCCGAGGCGCTCGAACTGGTACTGCGTGCCCGGCTTCGCGCCCTTGAGCGACTGCTCGACAAGACAGCGGTCGAGCACCTTCAACGAATCGGGGTTCAGCAGGGTCCGGTAGTCCTCGACATCTTTCGTATTTTCCGGCTCGATGGCGGTGAAGAGGCGGTCATAGAGCCGAACCTCCGCCGGGATCGCGTGCTCCGCGGAAAGCCAGTGTATGGTCCCCTTGACCTTGCGTCCATCCTGTGACCAGCCGCCGCGGGTCGCCGGGTCGTAGGTGCAGCGGACCTCGACAATCTCGCCCCGGTCGTCCCTGACGACGCCGGTGCAGGTCAGATAGTAGGCGAACTTGAACCTGACCTCCTTGCCCGGCGCGAGCCTGAAGAACTTCCCCGCGGCCTCCTCCCGGAAATCCTCGCGTTCAATATAAAGCTCCCGGGAAAACGGCAGCTTCCGCTTTCCCATGCTCTCGTCTTCCGGATTGTTCACCGCGTCGAGCTCCTCGGTCTGCCCCTCCGGGTAGTTCTCAATGACGACCCTCAACGGGTTCAGCACCGCGATGACCCGCGGCGCGCGCCGGTTCAGGTCCTCCCTGACGCAGTGCTCGAGCAGGGCCACGTCGACGACGTTGTCGGCCTTGGCGACGCCGATCCGGTCCGCAAAATCGCGGATCGATTCCGGCGTGTACCCGCGCCGTCGCAGGCCGGAGATGGTGGGCATGCGCGGATCGTCCCATCCCCGAACGAATTTCGTCTCAACCAGCTCCAGGAGCTTCCGCTTGCTCATTACCGTGTAGGAAAGGCTCAGGCGGGCGAACTCGATCTGGCGCGGGCGTACCCGGCCCGGTTCGGCGATCTGGTCCAGGAACCAGTCGTACAGGGGGCGGTGCACCTCGAACTCCAGGGTGCAGATCGAGTGAGTGATCCCCTCAATGTAATCAGACTGGCCGTGTGCGAAATCGTACATGGGGTAGATGCACCAGGTGCCCCCGGTGCGGTGGTGATTCTCGTGCTTGATCCGGTAGAGAACCGGATCGCGCATATTGATGTTCGGCGCGGCCATGTCTATCTTCGCGCGCAGGGTCTTCGTGCCGTCGGGGAAATCGCCGGCGCGCATGCGCGCGAACAGGTCGAGGTTCTCCTCCACGCCGCGCTTTCGGCCCGGGTCCTCCTGCCCGGCCCAGGTGGGGCCGCCCCTGGTCGCGGACACCTCGTCCGGGGTCATGTCGGAGACATAGGCGAGCCCCTTTTTGATGAGGAGCACGGCCCACTCGTACAGCTGCTCGAAATAGTCCGACGCGTAATAGAGGTGCTCTCCCCAGTCAAAGCCGAGCCACTTCACGTCATTGATGATGGAATCGGTGTACTCGACGTCCTCCTTCTCCGGGTTGGTGTCATCCATGCGGAGGTGGCAGCGGCCGCCGTACCGCTTCGCGAGGCCGAAATTGAGGCATATCGATTTTGCGTGCCCGATGTGCAGATAGCCGTTCGGCTCCGGTGGAAACCGTGTCACCACCTGGCCGCCGTTCTTGCCCTTCTCGAGGTCATCTTCGATGATATCCTTGATGAAATTCGTGGTTGTCTTCTCGTTGGTTTCCATTTCAGCCTGCCTCTGCGCCATCCTTATCTCATAGAGATAACAGAAGGTATCCGCAACATACGTCAACAATTATATGGAGTTTTTCAGGAAACTGACAGATGACTTGTCGAGAAAAGACGCATAATTTACACCGGGTTAACAATTATCTCCGGCAGGATGTGAAATCTGCGTGAAATCAGCATGAGCCTTGAGCCGCCCGGTATAAAACTCCGGTATCTGGTCTGGCTCAACTAAGGCGTTAGCGAATACACTGACAGCGCCGTTCTCCCGTACCTCTTCGTGGCGGTCAGGCTATACTTCCCGATCTCCTCATCCATGACATTCCCGGTGAAATGCTGAATGATGATGTCGCCGTCAGGAGCGAGCATGCCCGCCTCCCCGATTTTCCTGATTACATCGGGATAGACCGATACGCCGCGCTTTATTTTCTCGTAGGGCGGGTCAAGAAATATATGGCGAAACAGGATTCGCCTTGATCCGAGGAAGACAACCGCGCGCTCCGCCGACATGTTGAGCACAAGGGGCTGCTTTTTCATCCCCAGCCCTTCACAATATGATGCTATGAACCGGCAGCGCCTGGCGTCCCGGTCATTGAAGACAACCGGGTCCGCTCCCCTGCTCAGGGCCTCTATCCCGATCTGGCCGGAGCCGGCATACAGGTCAAGGAACCCCTGTCCGTGAAGGTATTCGCCGATCATGGAAAATACCGCTCCCTTGACCTTTTGCGGGGTGATATCCGCATCATCGAACTTACGGTTCTCAAAAGGGATCAGCCTCCCCTTCAGCCCGCCTGCGATGATCCTGACGCCGCCCATTTTATTCCAGCGCCGCGTTCAGTTCGTCAACGAATGTCTGAACATCCATCCCCTTGCAGATGGCGATCTTTTCTATGGTATCTTCCCCGATCCCCTTGCACGAGGGGCAATAGAGATTGTGTTTTTTGAATACCGCGAGTATGCCGGGAGATAATTTCAGTGCATCCGGCGCCTTTGTGTTTTTTGTTATCTTCATTGAAGTTATTTCCGGTAAATATTGAATTAATTGCTGCCATGATATATGCACGTGCGCTGCAACCGTCAAGTGAAATATGACCTGGAATCCCGCAGGGGTGACATGAATGAATTTATTTCATACATTTAATCGCATATCAGCTTCCTGAATCCGTAAATAATGAAAACAAGGCCAAGGGACGCGAGGGTGAGATGAATGGTAAAAGGAACCAGGATCGTCAAACGCAGCTCCTCTCTTACGAAAACGCGGGCTGGATTTTTTCTATCGTAAAGGATGTCCATCCTTTTCCCTATCGAATTTTTCCAGAACATGGAACCTATTGATGTGGTATACTCATAGGTTTTTCCGTCAATGGCTGTATACTCCAGAAGCATACCGGCGGCCTGAAGCTCACCGTCTTCGTAAACCAGATCCTTGACAATGGCCTGTGCGTGTATGCCCCTGTGGGAGTAGCTGAAATACCTGTAAAACTGCCTGATATAGCCTACCAGGCAATAGAAAGAAAAGGGGAAAAGGAGATATCCGGCTAAAAATGCTTCACAAACTGACATGGTAAAATTTTAAGACGATTGCCCCGGGATGTCAAACTGTTTACCATCCGGAAAAATGTCATCGTTCTACCATGGTCCATGGCACTCCATGTATTATATTTAAAGCTGCTCCACCTGAGTGTTTATCACGCGTCGGGGAAAAAACTCGCGGACATTATAAGAAGGAATATAAATTTGTACGGGTTGCATATTTTCTGTTCCTCCTTCCCCGCGAGCGGGGAAAGAGGCCAGGAGGGTGGAGCGACCTATTAAAACAGGGACAAGATGTAAAGTTTCTTAACGCTTTTTTAATCAAAATATCCGAATAAAATGCTTGAAAAAAAATAGCATCAAAACAATAGTGACAACCCAGAATCATGGAATAAATCAGGCAGTGAATACGCCTGTTCGAAAAAGACTATAACTGAGAATATTGAAAGGTAACAACCATGGCGAAATGTGAAGTATGCGGCAAGTCGATCCAGATAGGCAACAATGTCAGCCACTCGAATAAAAAGACCAAGAAAATCTGGAAAGCCAACATAAAGAAGATCCGGATCCTGGAAAACAGCCGGCCGGTCAGAAAATACGTCTGCACCCGGTGCATCCGTTCGGGTAAAGTCCTGAAGGCGGTATAATCATTTCTCGCGCGGACGTTCCGTCCGGGACGTCCGCTCCCTGCCATCCCCGCTTTTTTTCTGAAGTTCCAGCAACGATTTGAGAATGAGACCCGCGGGCGCTGAGAGCGTTCTGCTGGCCGGATGAACGAAATAAAAATACCGGGGTATGGCAAGCCCCTTGATTTCGATTATCTTCAGCATTTTCATCCGCACCTCGCGGGAGACCGCCAGCCGCGACATGAACGAAACGCCGAGCCCGGCTGCAACCGCTTCCTTGATCCCCTCCATTGAGGTGCACTCCAGTACCGCCTGAAGCGCGGACGGGGTTATTCCATGACGGGACAGAGCCTCCTCATAGTTTCTCCTGGTGCCCGATCCCGCCTCGCGAATTATGAAGGGCATTCCCGTAAGATCCTTCACTGCGACACGGGCGGGAAATCTCCCCGCTCCCACGAGGACTATTTCGTCACGGCAGACCGGCGTGTATTCAAGAAGCGGGTTCTTGTACTCCTTTCCCACTATGCCGATATCCGCCCTCCCCTCCTTCACCATCTCCACCGCCTCGCGGCTGTCGGTCACCTCCAGCCGGAAGGTCATGGCCGGGAACTTCTCCGCGAGGGATGCGCAGATGCGCGGGAGGATATAGCCTGCAGGCACCGTGCTCGCCGCAATCCTGACAGCGCCCGCGGCTGCCCCGCGCCCCAGGTCGGCCGCCAGCGACTCGACGCTTTTCAAAAGCTTTTCGCAGAACGCCCGGAAAATTGTTCCCTCTCCTGTTGCCGACACGTCCCGCGCCGTCCGGTTGATGAGCTTCACGCCGAACGCCTTTTCGAGCAGGGCGATATGATGGCTGATGGTGGCCTGTCCCACCTTGAGCCTGCGCGACGCGCGGGTGAAGCTGTTCTCGTTCAGCACCTCGAGAAACGAGCGCACCTGCTTGATATCGAAATTCAATTCCCTGTTTTTCTTCATGATCGGGCACCCTGATGACGCTCTGATGTCGAATTACATACTTCCCGTGAAGCCGCATGCGATTCGGGGCGGCAGTTCACGCAGTCTCCCCGAGCTTATCCTGAATGTTGGACAGGAGCTTGAGATACTCTTCCCTGGCTGTCAGGTACGCCATGATGACGGCGTTCCCGGTCACCATGTCCGCGAGGCTTTTCAGCTGCTCAAACTCAAACTGCGCGATGATGTCGCCCTTCTCCTGGCGCTCCTGCAAGGATGCGGACAGTGTGGCATACTCGTCAAGGAGCTTTGACGCGTCAGGATCTGCGGCAAGCTCTTCGGAAAATTTCACGAAATCCCCGTAGATCGACGTCTGTCTGATAAGTCTTCCCAGCTCCGCTGCCTGGTTCAGTATATTTTCCATGATAGTCTCCGGTTATAGGTATGCCTGAATCGCTGTTATTAATCAAGAATAATTTAGCGATACCGGGCTTCTGTCTTTTGATTGACAATTTGGACGCGTTATTATACCGTTCCAGGCATGAAACGGTCGCCAGCGGCCGTTTCAATACTATCCTGGAGAAAATACGACGCATGGCTGAACTGAAAGAAGTTGTGGAAGACGAGAATAAAATAGACACCGTCATTGCCGAGGATATCGTGTTCAGGGGAAGCCTGAAATTCAAAAACTCCCTCAAGATAAAAGGGTCTCTTGAGGGAAAAATCGAGACCGAGGGGCAGCTGATCGTGGGCCGCGAGGCGAAGGTGAGCGCCGACGTCAGGACGGGCGAGTTCAATAACAGCGGGGTCTTCAACGGCAAGATCAAGGCGACGAAAAAAATCGAGCTGTTTAAAAAAAGCAAGACCTACGGAGATGTCATTACGCCGGAGCTGAACATCGAATCCGGTTCGATATTCAACGGGACATGCATCATGGAGGAAAAATAACCAACCGCCCGGTGCGATCATGAAGCTTCCAATCATAAGCCTGCTGTCATCCGCGCTGATAATCTGCACGATATCGCCGGCACGCGCGAGCGGCGGGGATGACAACCCTCCCAATGCCTCCTTCGGAATTGCCGGATCATTCGGCGAATACTGCGCGTGGGAGCGAAAAAAGGGCGAAACGCACATGCGCTATGGTTTCGCTCCCGCCTACGGCGGGGGGCTCGTATTCGAAAAGATGTTCAACAATCTCATCGGGATCCATTCCGGCCTCTGGTTCAACCGCTTCAGCATCGACATGCAGATGAAGGAGTCGTGGAAATGGACGTCCGTCGATCCCATGAGCTTCGTCCCCATGAAGATGCTCGTGACCGGTTGGTCTGTAAGCGTGCCGCTGTCCCTCCTCATCTCGCTCAATGCGTCGTTCTTTTCATTCAACATACTGGCGGGCATCAAATACACTCATATCGTCGATACGGACATCAAGCTGAAAAATTTCATGCTGACCTACAAGCGGCATTTCGATCTTCTCCCGTACATCAACCAGCCGCAGTTCGGCTTCACCCTCGGCATCACGTTCAGATTCAGGGTGGCCAGGTTCGTCGACCTTTTCGTCGGCGGCATCGGCGGGCTCTATGTCACGGAATTCATACGGGAGGGCGACGACGTGTCCCTGCTCTTCGACCTCACGACGACGGCGGGCGTCATGTTCAGGACCAACCTGTTTCCCATTCCGGCGGCTGCTTCTGCCCAATAGAGCGCCGGCTACGCGTAATGGGTTAACGTGAACCTGAGACTGTATCTCGTCCCGTCCGTTCTGTCAATTGCAAGGGTACCGCGCAGCTGTTGCGCCAGGAGATGTATCAGATTCAACCCGAGAGATTCCACCTTCTCCGGGTCTATTCCATCCGGCAATCCAACCCCGTTGTCGCCGATAATCAGCTCTACCCCGTCATCGTCAGTCTCGTGAAGCGCGATTACAATGGCCGGGCTTCCCGTAAAATCCGGGGTAAAGGCATACTTGAAGGTGTTGGTCAGGATCTCGTTAATCATCAGTCCGCATGGAATCGCATGGGTCAACTCCATGAATATGGGCGTGGTATCGAAAATCATTTCGCAGCGCGGGCAGTTCGTAGCATAGGTAGCCCTGAGATCATCAGCGATCGTCCGGATATAATCCGCCAGGTCAACGCGCGCAAAATCGCTTGACTGGTACATGCGCTCATGAATGATCGACATCGCCCTGATCCTGTTATTCATGTCGTCGTACAGCCTGAGGGTTCCGGCATCGGTAATCTTGTTAGCCTGCAGGTTCAGGAGGCTGCTTATTATCTGGAGGTTGTTCTTGACCCGGTGATGGACCTCCTTCAGCAGAACCTCTTTCTGATGGAGCGACGACATGAGATTTTCGAATATCGCCCTGCGGTTCGTGATGTCCCGGCAGATGGCCAGAATCCGCTTCCCCTCCGTGGTTTCAATAGCCGTTGCGTTGAATTCCACAGGCACCGTGGTACCGTTCTGGTGCACAAAATCTATTTCAAAATCCCTGATAAAACCCTGCTTCTCCAGCATCGCGCCAAATAACTCAATTTTTTCTGGCTGTTGAAACCACCTTTCGGAAGTTTTACCGATAATATCATCGATCGTCAGATGACCTGTCAGGCGCACGAATTCCATGTTTGCGTCAATAACCCTGCCAGGTTCATCGAATATGGCATACCCGGTATCGGTTGTTTCAATCAGGGCCTGGTATTTTTCTTCAGCATCACGGCTGGCCTCCAGCGCCTGCTCCCGTTCCCTGCTCATGATATTGATTTTATCAGCAATCCCGAGAGAGAGGAGGATGACCAGTATTGTTGTGCCGATCTGTACGCCCCAGACGCTGAAGAAAGCTTCATGGATGACTCCGAAAGAATGCAGCACCATCAGCATGGCTCCTAAGAGCAGGCCCAGCCATCCCAGCATAAAGAACCTCGCCTGTCTTGATCCTTTCAGCATCAGGTATAGCCCGCATGATATCAGCACAAGCAGAATAATGCCGATATTGAAGGACATTATCCGGACCGCATATTCATATTTGAAAAAAAACAACAGAAAACAGCCGATGATGTACACGCCTGCAGCCAGGAGAAAACGATCATACCGCGGCATCCTGGCCCGGGTTTCCAGAAATGTGCGGGTAAACAATATCGCGAAGATGCCATTAAACCCGGTGAACACGAGATTCGCAATATTTCCCCAGGCAGGCACCTCCGGCCAGAGGTACTGAAACGCAAGTCCATTGAGAGACATCGTCCCAAAGGAGATGCTGAGGGTGAACAGAGACAGGTACAAATAACTCAGATCCCGCACGGATAAGAAGATGAACAGGTTGTAGATGATAAATGCTATCATTATCCCGTAATGGATCCACAATAATACGCTTTCGTGCGTATTTTTATCCCGAAGCTCCTCACGGGTCCATGCCGTGAATGAAATATTCATGGCGCCCCCGCTCGACATGCGGATATAATATGCCGATTCATCAGGAGGGGAGGTAACCGGAAATTCGAATGTCCGCGATTTAACAGGACGCATACTGAACGGTTTCAGGTCTCCCGTGCAGACGGACGTATGGCTTCCGGCTTCTGGCGCGAAGAAACATATATCATCAATGAGAGGGTATTCGCATTCAAGGATCCAGTCAAAATCCCTTCCGGTCCTGTTGACGACGGCCGCCCGCAGCCAGATAGCGGCGTCCGTAAAACCGAAGCTGAAGTCCTCTTGCTGCAGGGGGCGAAATTTTTTTTGCCACGCGCGTGATGATACCTCGTCGATCCCGGTCGTGCCGTCTCGGTCAACGTAATAATCGAGATATGTTCCCAGTTTCCGCATCGTGAGGTGCGGGCCTACTTCAAGGGGGCGGGATAAAAGCGGTCCTGCAGTTATTATGAATATAAAGGCAACAGGGATCAGCACGCGGAAAACATATGACAAGGTCTTCAGCCTGGCATGGGGTGCATTATTGGCACTATAAAATATCATCATAGATGAAGGAGACCTTCTGCAATCATAATAGTTCACATAAATGGCCCAGTCAAGGAGATTATACGCATCATGTCAAAATCGGCACGACCTGTCCGACAGAGGCACCACGCCGCTGTCCCTGTATAAAAAAGGGCTGTCCCCTACGGAACAGCCCTTTTACAAGGTTCAGTTAGAATTGATCTTACAGCTTCTCTTTCATTGCCGGGATGACCTCAAACAGGTCGCCCACTATTCCATAGGTGGCTATGTTGAAAATGGGGGCCTCTGGGTCCTTGTTGATGGCAACGATGCATTTCGATCCCTTCATGCCGGCCACGTGCTGAATGGCGCCGGATATGCCGGCAGCGAGATAAAGATCGGGGGCGACCGTCTTGCCTGACTGGCCGACCTGCCGCGCCGGATCGGTCCAGCCCGAGTCAACGACCGGCCGCGATGCGGCGTACTCGCCGCCCAGCTTCTGCGCGAGGCTGACGATGACGTCTTTGTACTTGTCCGCGTCTTTGCATCCACGTCCGCCGGACACGATGATCTTGGCCTGGGAGATGTCAACCGCGCCGGCCATGGTCTCGATGATGCCTTTCGACTTGGTGCGCACGTTCGCGATGTCAGCGGAAACCGCGGTCACCGTGCCGGCCCCGCCTGCCGCTTCCATGTCGTACGCGCCCTTCTCGAACGTGGCGACGAACTTGTCGGTGTTGACCTTTTTCATTTCCTGGATCTTACCATTGTAGGTGTTCCGGGTGAAAACAACGCTGCCGCCCTCAACAGCGGCCTTGTTGCAATTTGACACGATGCCGGCGCCGATCGCCATGGCGACCTTAGCGGCATAGTCAACGCCGTCATAGGAATGGGGAACGAGAACACCTTTTACATCCTGGGTCTCAACCACAGCCTTGATGGCCTGGGTATACCCGTCCGCGGTGTAGCCCTCGAGGGCCGCATTCGTCACAGAGAGTACGAGTGGAATATATTTGGCGACTTCCTTCGCGAGGGTGTCGTCTTTGCTCATGATCGCCACTGCCGGCTCGGCGCCTAAGGCACCCGCCAGTTCTTTGGCCGCTTTGCAGAGCTCAAGGGTGGCGTCAGTCAACTTTCCGTTTCTGTGTTCAGCTATTGCTACTATCTTTGCCATTGTCGCATCCTCCTTATATCACCTTGGCTTCGTTCTTTAATTTCTCGACCAGTTTCGCGGCCGCGGTCGCTGCGTCGCCCTGGATGATCTCCGCTTTGTGCTCGGATACAGGGAAGAACATCTTGATGAAATCGGTCTTCGCGGCGGCGGATGCTCCGATGTCGGCGGCCTTTTTAACATCAAGCCGCTTCTTCTTGGCTTTCATGATGCCCGGAAGGGTCGGATACCGCGGCTCGTTGATACCGGACTGCACGGTGAGGACCGCGGGAGCGCTCATTTCAAGCACTTCGTTCAGCCCGCCTTCGAGCTCCCGGTTCACCGTCAGGGACGTGCCGTTCACTTCCAGCTTCTTTACGTTGGTGCAGTGCGGCCAGCCCATCAGGTCGGCGAGCATGACACCGGTCACTGCCGCCTGGTCGTCCTCGGCCTGTACGCCGGTAAGGACGAGCTCGACGCCGCCGATGCTTTCGATGGCCTTCTGCAGGGTTGATGCCACGACGAAATTGTCGCCGGCTTCCACCGCGGGATCATTCACATGGATGCCCCAGTCCGCACCCATCGCGAACGCCTGGCGAATGTCCTTTGCTGAGCGATCCGGACCGCAGGTAACGATTACGACTTCACCACCTGCCTTCTCTTTCAGCTGCAGCGCTGCTTCGACGGCGTAGTTATCGAAATCATTGATTTTGAAAGCGATCTGCGATTCATCGATTTTTTTGTCTTCAAGGATTTTAAACTTTGATTCCATGTCAGGAACCTGTTTGAGACAGACAGCTATCTTCATCTCCTTACTCCCTTTATTAAAATTTTGATAATAGAACCAGTACGAAACTCAATAATTATGCATTTTTCTTCACCGCAGACTGCAGCCAGGAAAAAAATAAGCTATAATTATTAATGTTGCAAAACTTCTTCTAATAAAATGCGCCTAGGTTGGGCAATTTATGAACATTGTTGAAAACATATATTTACTTGTCAATATTAATAGCCACCCGATTTTCATTTTTTCATCATCCAAAATAATAAAGCAGTATCACGAGACTATGCTTTCATGGTGGGATCCTGTCCCAATAACTCACTCACCTTCTCAGCGAGCCCCTCCCGAGAAACCTTCATCACTTCTCCGCCGCTTCTCAACTTCACCTCGACCTCACCGGTCTGGAAGTACGTCTTGCCAACGGTCAGCCGCACCGGTATCCCGACGAGGTCTGCATCAGCGAACTTGATCCCCGGACTGGCCTTCCGGTCGTCATAGAGCACGTCGATTCCCTCCGCGAGCAGCATCTCATATATCTCGTCCGCAGCGGCGATCTCCTCATCGCTCTTGCCGAGCCCCACCAGGTGCGCGTCAAAGGGAGCAATGGACGCCGGCCAGATAATTCCCTTCCCGTCGTTATGCTGTTCGACAACCGCGGCCATGGTGCGGTTCACGCCGATGCCGTAGCATCCCATGATGGGCGTGACCTTTGCGCCGTTCTCGTCAAGCACCGCGACATCCATCGCCTTCGTGTACTTGTATCCGAGCTTGAAGATATGCCCCACCTCGATCCCCTTCTTCACGTACATGGAAGCGCCGCACCGCGGGCACGGGTCGCCTTCTTCTGCGCAGGTTACATCCGCCTCTTCCTTGATGATAAAATCGCGGCCCGGGTTGACCCCTTCGAAATGGACATCCTTTTTATTCGCGCCGGTGATACCGTTTGAGACATGCTTCACGGAAATATCGTATATGATCCGCAGGTCTTTTTTCGTTACCGGCCCGGCAAACCCGACCGGGGCGCCGGTGACCTCCTCCACCACCGAATCGGGCGCCAGGTCGAGCTGAGCCGCGCCCGCCGCGCGCGCCAGCTTCTGCTCGTTGATCTCGCGGCTTCCGGGCACCACGGCCATGACCGGCCTGCCGTCCGCCTCATATATGATGCTTTTGAGAAAGCGGTCCGGTTCACACTTGAAAAAGCGCGTCAGATCCTCTATTGTCTTCACGTCCGGTGTGGGTACCTCGGTCAGATCCTTTTTAGGCCCGTCCCCGGCGCCGTCCGCGCGGCGGTACTCGGCCTTCTCACGGTTCGCCTTGTACCCGCATCCGCCGCAGAGGAGCAGCGTCTCCTCGCCCACCTCCGACGCCACCATGAACTCCTCTGAGTTGCTGCCGCCCATCGCGCCCGTGTCCGCCTCCACCGGAATGGTGTCCAGGCCGCAGCGCTCGAACACGCGACGATATGCGGCGCGCATCGCCTGATACGAAGACTCGAGCCCCGCCTCGTCCATGTCGAACGAGTAGGCGTCCTTCATGATGAACTCCTTGCTCCGTATCACCCCGAACCGCGGCCGTATCTCGTCGCGAAACTTGGTGTTGATCTGGTACACGTTGACCGGCAGGTCCCGGTAGGAGGAGATGATGTTCCGCACCGCGCCGGTAAAGGCCTCCTCGTGGGTCGGGGCAAGCGCGTACTCGAGGCCGTTCCGGTCCCGTATGCGGAACATCTCGGGGCCCATGGTGTCCCACCGGCCCGATTCCTTCCAGAGGTCCGCGGCGGTCAGCTCGGGCATCAGGAACTCGAGCGCGCCCGCCAGGTCCATCTCCTCGCGCACGATGTCGATGATCTTGCGAAGCACGCGCCATCCGAGCGGCAGGTAGACGTACATACCGGCCGATTCCTTGCGGATAAGCCCGGCCCGCATCATGAGCCGGTGGCTCAGCACCACCGCGTCAGAGGGGTCTTCTTTCAGCGTGGGGAGGATGTATCTGGATAATCTCATATTGTCACCTGCTAAATTATTGCAGGGTTCGGGCCATCCCGCTCGTCCGCCTCGCAAAAACATCGTGTTTACTCGGCGGAATCGGCGACATCCGTGTCGCCGGCTCGCCGGGATGGCCCGAACCCATATTTTCGCGACAAACCCTGATATGTAATGCGGCATGTCACAACGAGCCGGCGACATGGATGTCGCCGGCAGCCCCGTTATACATGGATGTATATACGGGGCGGAGCGAGTGTGATATGCCGGCAAAAATAATCCTTGCATTACATAATCAGTACACACGAAAATCCATGTCAATACTTTTTGGATGTATACACGATGTCCCGCATTGCCATTATCAGCCCTGACGCGTCAGGGGAAATAACGGGGAACCTGCGCGCGCTCGACCTTGAGCCGGTCGCCATCCCCCGGACCGGCCTTGTGGAACGCCCGATCTCGGGCCATCCCGACATACAGGTATTCGTGCATGAAAACCGCATCTTCTGCCACCCGGACATATCTCGCTCCTTTGTCGCGAAGATAGAACCCCGGGCCGAGGTCATTCTCTGCACGACCCGTCTTTCCGGCGCATATCCCGACGACATCCCCTATAATGTCGCCTGCACCGGCTCGCATGCCTTTCATCATGCTGGAAGTATTGACCCGGCGATACGCGAATATCTCTCTTCAAAGAACATTGTGCTCGTCGGCGTGCGGCAGGGCTATGCAAAATGCTCAACTCTGGTCGTGGACGCGGGGGCGATCGTGACCGCTGACAGGTCAATTCATGAGGCCGCTTCCCTGCATATGATTGAATCGCTGGAGATCAGCCCCGGCTCCATCGACCTCCCCGGCTATCGATACGGGTTTATCGGCGGGGCAACAGGCACGCTCGACAACATGGTTCTCTGCACCGGCACGCTTGAGCATCATCCTGATTATAAAAAAATCGCCGCGTTCATATCGGGCAGGGGGAAGAGACTCGTACCTCTCAGCCGCCGCCCGGCCGTTGATCTCGGCACTATTCTTATCATATGAACGGCAACCGCTATTCCGTGACGGCGCGATAGAACTCCATCTCTTTATACTTGAAGAGAAATATCCCGACAAACCCCTGAATGGAAGCACCGCATCCGGCCCGTGCCGTTTCGCGCCTGTCTTCCGGGACCAGCAGGTAGGCATCGGCCATTTTCTTCGGCACAATCACATACGGAGTTGTACCATCGTCCCGTGTGTATTGTATGATCACCTCCCCGGCACTCTTGAATTTCATCTTCCCCAGCAGCTTCCTGAGGCCGGGCTCTTTGCCGGTTATTTTACGGTATGAATGGAGGGTGCTGCCGGTGAACCTGCTGCAATAAAAAGTCATGATCTCGTTCGATCGCTTGAACGAAGTCGCAAATTCAGCTTCTGATTTCGCATTCATGTCGCGGATGGTAATCGTGACAGCGCAGGCACCCGGGTCCTGGACCTCGACAAGCGGAATGCGGAAATACATGGGGATGGCGTCAGAGGCGGGAGCGGAAGTGTCCACGATGTTTCTCTTCTCGATGCCGAGGGCCGGGACGCTGATGTCCGCCTGCACCGCCACCTCGTTCCGTTCGTTTGAAGCGAGACCTTTCAGCTCGATGTTGATGAAGACCACCTCTCCGGCCCTGAACGTCGCGTCTTTTTTCCAGGGCCCGTAGACTTCATCGGATATGCCTGTCAGGGTTATGGTGATCCTGTCGGATGTAACGAACGGCTTCGGCGCGGACGGTTTTTCCGCCGGTTTCTCCCCCGCATATACTGTAACAGAGAAAAGGAGCAGGAACAGAACTGGCGTCTTCTTCATCGGCCTCTCCATACTAATAATATAAGCGCCATGACCCTGTTAAAATCTTCATAAAAAATACTCGAAATTTTCAACCAATTTTTCTACAATGACTGAGGATACCTGACCTCATGTTCCTGTCTCCTCACGGGCGGCAGGGGGTTTCAGGAAAATGAGCCCGGAACAGCGCACAGATGAAAAGCATAATACCCGTACCGACAGAAGAAGAGTGCTTCGCGATCATGAAGCGATTCAATATGCTCGACAACATCATCAGGCACTCGGTGCAGGTGATGCATGTCGCCATGGCCCTCACCGAAAACCTGAGGGACCCGGACTCGGTCCAGCCCGGCCTGGTGCGAGCCGGGGCGCTCCTTCATGACATCGCGAAGACCAGGACCATCGGCTCGAAGGAGCTTCGCCACGACATGATCGGCGGCCAGATCATGCGCGAAATGGGATACGACGCGATCGCCGACATCGTGGAATCGCACGTGGTGTTTGAGGGGTTCCGTCCCGACGGCGAACTCGAGGCGCGCGAGCTCGTTTTTTACGCGGACAAGCGGGTGATGCACGAAACCATCGTGTCGATCGACGACCGGGTCGACGACCTGGTGGAGCGCTACGGCATGAACGAGCGGATCGTAAAGCTCATCACCGACAACAAGAATTTCGTGCTCGAGGTGGAGCGGAAGATACAGGGCTTCCTCACCAGGGATATCGACGAGATCGTGTCCGGGCTATGAAAACCTACTGCATCCTCGACTGCTTCGTGGACGAGCCGGCCTGCTTCGGCGTCCCGCCCTTTATCTCCCCTTACCCGCGCTACCTGTACGGCGCCCTTGTCGATGCGGGCGTTGAAGAATCGGCTATCCACTATCTTACCATCGATGCCCTCAGGGAGGGCGACTACCGGCTCGAGCGGCGGTACAGCATTGTCTTCCTCGTCGGCGGCGCCGTGGTGCCGGGCAGGTATCTGGGAAGCAAAATCGGTACCGCGGCCGAAATCCGTCGCATCACCGAGAGGAACCCCGGCCAGGGCTTCGCCATCGGCGGGCTTATCAGCCACGTACTGCCGGGGGCCCCGAACGTCACCCTCGTAAAAAACGACATAGAACAATACGCCCGGGGGTACGCGGACGGAGCGCCGTCGGACAGTCGCCGCAGCGCCGGCGACATCGCGCGCTGGTCCGTCGCGGGCGCAACAGCGGCGCGCCTCCATCCCCGCTTTCCCCACATCATCTGCGAAATCGAGACGTCGCGCGGATGCCCGCGCGAACGGCACTGCTCCTTCTGTTCAGAGGACCTGTACGGCCCGGTGGCGTTCCGTGAAACTGAGGACATCCTGAAGGAAATTGACGCGCTCATCGCCGCAGGCGTCTCCCGGTTCAGGCTGGGCCGCCAGGCGGACATCCTCCAGTATCATTCTGACAGCTCAACATACCGGAGCGGATTCCCGCGTCCCGCGACCGCGCCCATAGCCGGACTCCTCAAGGAATTGCGCGACCGCAGGGACCGGGGACTCATCCAGGTGCTGAATGTCGACAACGCCAATCCCGGAACGATTGCTAATTTCCCGGACGAGTCGTCAGTCATTCTTGCGGACCTTGCCGCGACAGTGACCCCGGGCGACACCCTGGCACTGGGGGTCGAATCCTTTGACGAGACGGTGGTACGCGCCAACAATCTCAAGGTCGATTCAGGCGGAGCCATACGCGCAATTGAGATCATCAACGCCATCGGGGGCGCACGGAGGGACGGCCTGCCCGCCCTCCTTCCTGGCGTAAACCTCATTCACGGCCTCGAAGGGGAGTCCGCCGATACCTTTGAGATCAACTACCGCCGCCTGTCAGAGATCATGGAGCGCGGCCTCTTGATCAAGCGGATCAACATACGGCAGGTCCTTCCCTTCCCGGGCACCCCGCTCCATGGCCGGAAGACGCGCATCACGGCCGCCGCGGAAAACCGGTTCAGGTTTTACCGGGACAGGATCCGCAGCTGCATAGAGCATGCCATGCTCCGTGCGATATATCCCCTGGGCACGGTCCTGCGCGAAAGCCAGGTGCTAGAAACGCGGGCCGGATACTCCTACGGTAAGCAGATCGCAAGCTACGCCATTACTGCGAAATTCCCCCTCGAGCTCCCCGTCATGAGCGTCCATGACGCGCTCGTGGTTGCCCATCGAGAGCGTTCAGTGATCGCGCTCCCCTATCCTGCCGACATCAATGCACTGCCGCACAAAGCGCTCGAGCTGATCCCGGGAATCGGGAAAAAGAGGGCGGCGGATATCATCCTGAAAAGGCCATTCAGAGACCTTGACGAGGCGCGAGGGATGCTGAAGGACGTGAACGAAGAGATAACGAGAGGGCTTACAGCTCAGCACCCCGCATCACGCCCCCTCCGGGGGACGGGGGGTGCGTAATGGGGTGCCCCGCAATCAGTACTTCTTCCTCTCCCGGTCGTGGTTGAGGCGGTTCATGACATAGAGGGCGGCGTATGCGCCGATGAAGCCGGCGATCATGTTCACGCCGATTGTCATGGATAGAAACTCGAGGATTTTAGCCACGATATCGAAGAACAGATAATCGAGTATATAGACGCCGATTATGGCGCCGATGGTACCCACGACGAGCCCGCCGATATATCCCCCGAAAAGCTCTCTTCTTTTCATGCTGTAGTAAATAAATGAAACCAGCGCTCCGAGGGCCACGCAGATAACAATGGCCTTGAGCACATTCAAGAAACTCCACAATCCTTCCGGCATGACGCTACCTCTCTCTGCTTAAATCGCGCCGGAGCGCGCTCCGCGACCCGGCCGGCCGATGCGTTTACTATCGGCCACATGATGGACATCGGGGCAGACATGTCCACCTAAAAAAATATTTCGCCTTTGCCCTCCCTGAGAATGACCGGCTCGCCCTCGGTAAGATCAACGACCGTGGAGGGCTCCGAGACCTTCGGGCCCGCGTCTATCACGAGGTCTACCTCGTTCCTGTAAATCTTTTCCAGGTCCTTCGGCTCGACGATATACTCGCCGCTGACCGAATTAACGCTCGCCGACATGATCGGCCTTCCCAGCGCGCGCACCAGCTCAAGCGCGATATTGTTGTCCGGGATCCTTACCCCGATCGTTTTCTGGTTGGTGATCGCGATTCGCGGCACCAGCTTGGTCGCCTTAAATATAAGCGTATAGGGGCCGGGAAACGCCTTTTTCATTATCTTGTATGCCCGGTCAGATATATTTCTCGCGTATTCGCTTATCCCCGATATATCGCTGAACATGAAGCTCAGGGGTTTGTTACGGCCGATCCTCTTGATCCAGTATATTTTTTCTATTGCATGCTTGTCGTTTATATCGCACCCGTACGCATACACCGTATCAGTGGGGAATATTATTACCCCCCCCTCTTTCAATACATCGACCGCTTTTTCTATCAGCCGCGTCTGCGGGTTCTGCTCATTAATTACGAAAATCATTTTTATCTCTCATTAAAATCTTCAATAATAAACTTTCTTAAATATATTATACTATGGGGTCTATGAGATGAGGCCCCCTGGCCACGGCATACGTGAGGCGCTATTAGAGCACCAAGTCTAACATAATACATTATCGTAACAGCGGGAGTAAAAATTTAATTAAACAAAAGTATCTTTTAAGTCAGAGAGTTGCGTGAAGAAACAAAAAAGGCTTTTGCAGGAGTGCGCGCTGCAAAAGCCTTCAACCTGGTAAATTTATGATAGGAGTGTATCATTAATAATCATTACATTAATCGGGTGAAATATTAATTTACTTAATAATTTTTTCTTAAAAAAAATTAATATTTTTTTCCATTAAACGAACAGAGCGGAAGCAGATACGTGATTGTATAAATTTGAATACTTGCTGTATCCTGAAGAAATCTCACGATTTATTACATGTCCCGACAGGCCAATCATGCGTCGATATGATTCGCGTTCTGTTGAACTCGAACAAAAACGCCGAAAACTCAGACAGTCCTCTGCCGCTGAGTTCTTTTTTCCAAGGCTTAAATGTCCTGTCGGGTCAGGTTATAAACTAACCTGTATCGGATATAACACGCTGATTCACGCCCCCTCCGGTGCACGGGGGCATTCAAGTATGTTCACCGATATCATAAAAAAAATGCTTGCTAAAATAAAATCCAGGGTATAGTTCAACATACATGATGAGGGGGTATTTCTTGATGAAAAAATTTCTCTTACTCCTGCTCCTCCCGGCAGCGCTCTACTGTAACGGGAAGCCGAAGATAGAATTCGACGCGCTGACCCATGATTTTGGCGAGCAGTCCCAGAATGCCGAGCTCAAGCATACATTCATCATCCGAAACGCCGGCGACGGGACCCTGCTGATCGACAAGATACGGGCCGGTTGAGGCTGCACCGCAGTCCTTCTTTCAAAGAAGGACATCCCTGCCGGAGGCAGCGGACAGATTGAAGTGACATTTAAAACAGGCGCGCATACGGGAAAGATGAGCAAGTCTATCATTGTGTACTCGAACGATCCGGTCCAGAAAACCGTCAGGCTGACAGTATCAGCCACTGTACAATAGGATGGATGCATAACAAATTGCGGACCCTTAAAACCCTGCCCGGATCCCCGCTCCCCCTGGGAGCGCATTTCACGAAAAACGGCGTCCAGTTTTCGATATTCAGCAGGCACGGCACCTCCGTGACCCTGCTCCTGTTCGAATCCGACGACCCGGACGCACGCTACATCGAGGTCCCGCTCGATCCCGACATACACCGCACCGGCGACATCTGGCACATCCTGGTGGAAGGGATCGCCGAGGGCCAGCTCTACGGCTATGTCATCGACGGCCCGTATGAACCGGCCGGGGGCCACCGCTACAACAGGAACAAGCTCCTTCTCGACCCGTACGCGCGCGCCGTCACCGGGAACCGCCGCTGGGACCTCACCATGGCGCAGGGCTATGACGCTGAATCGCCCGACCTGGACCTCTCGTTTTCCGGGAAAAGCAGCATCCCCTACATGCCGCGCTGCGTCGTTATCGACCGGCCCGGCATCCTGCACGGCATACCCCTGCGCATACCGGAGCGCGACTGCATCATTTACGAGCTGCATGTGCGGGGGTTCACCATCCACCCGTCCTCCGGCGTGGCGCATGGCGGCACCTACCGCGGCCTGGTGGAAAAAATCCCCTATTTAAAGGAGCTGGGTGTGAACGCGGTCGAGCTGATGCCGGTTCAGGAATTCGACGAGGACGAGAATACGAACGTGAATCCCCTTACCGGCGAGCGCCTGAAGAACTACTGGGGCTACAGCACCATCGCCTTCTTCGCGCCGAAGAGCACCTATTCAGCGTCCGGACGCATGGGCGAGCAGGTCCGCGAGTTCAGGGAGATGATCAAGGCCTTCCACGACGCCGGCATAGAAGTGATCCTTGACGTCGTGTTCAACCACACCGCCGAAGGCGACGAGACCGGCCCCACCCTCTCGTTTCGCGGCATCGACAATTCCATCTACTACATACTGAAAGAAGACCGCCGCTATTACACGAATTTCTCCGGGTGCGGCAACACCTTTAACTGCAATCATCCGGTGGTCCACGAATTCATACTCGATGCGCTTCGCTACTGGGTCATCGACATGAACGTCGACGGCTTCCGCTTCGACCTGGCGTCCATCCTGGGGCGGGACCAGGAGGGCGCCATCATGAAAAACCCGCCCCTGCTCGAGACGATCAGCGAGGACCCGATACTCCGAAACTGCAAGATCATCGCCGAGGCGTGGGACGCGGCGGGAGCCTACCAGGTGGGCGAGTTCCCCGGACGCTGGGCTGAATGGAACGGCAAGTACCGCGACGACGTGCGCCGGTTCTGGTGCGGCGAGGAGAACAGCGTCGGCTATTTCGCGACCAGGGTTACCGGCAGCTCGGACCTGTACGGCGACGCGCCGAACGGGCCGCTTCAGAGCATCAACTTCATAACCTGCCATGACGGCTTCACCCTGAACGACCTGGTGAGCTACTGCGAAAAGCAAAACATCGAAAACGGGGAGAACAACGAGGACGGTGATGAAACCGTCAACGCCTGCTGCCTGGGCGCCGAAGGCCCCGATCGCTCAAAGGCGGTTACGGGGCTCCGCGTAAAGCAGATCAAGAACTTTATCGCCACCCTGTTTCTCTCGCAGGGGATTCCCATGCTCCTCGCGGGTGACGAGTTCAGGAGGACGCAGCGGGGAAACAACAACGCTTACTGTCAGGACAACGAGATCTCGTGGGTGGACTGGAGTCTCATGGAGGAAAACCGGGAGCTCCTGCGCTTCACGCGGGAGATGATACGGTTCAGGAAAAGCCATCCGATCATCATGAAGGGAATCTTTTTCACCGGCACCGCCTACGCCGGGAAAGCGGAGCCCGACATCTCCTGGCATGGAGACCGGATCGGCAAGCCGGACTGGACCCCGTCAAGCCGCTCGATTGCCATGCTGATCAACGGCGAATACGCGGATCTCACGAACGGCACTGCCGACAGCGATCTGTACATGATTTTCAACGCGGAAGAAGCGGACCGCGTTTTCGAGATACCGGAAGCCCCTTCGGGAAAAAGGTGGAGAATAGCCCTGGATACCGCGAAAGCCTCGCCGGATGATATTTTCGGGCCTGGCGAAGGGCCGATTCTTGAAAAGGACCGGTACCCGGTATCCGGGCGTTCAACCGTGGTGCTGGTCAGCGATTAGCCGTCCGCCCTGGCGTTCAGGTCCTGCATCATTTTCTGCAGCATGGCGTCGTCCATGCCATGGGCCCGGGCGCCCTGCTCTATCGTCTCGGTAACGGCGATATGGCACCCGATGCAATGCATCCCGTACCCTGTCAGGATCGGCGCCGCCTTGGGAAACTGGCGAAGAAGCTCGCCGAAAGTCATATCTTTATTTATCTTATCTGCCATGTCTCTATCCTCTCATGGATTCTTAATAATATTGACGATTTGAACGTAATAATGTTACCTTTTTACGGTGTCCATCTTTTTTTTGATACAAAGCCTCATTTTATCACCCACAGGGGCATCAAGATGTCGAAAATAATAATATAATGCCAGGGGGAATCCCGCTCGTCCGCCTCGTATAACCTCCTGTTGACTCGGCGGAATCGGCGACCTCCTGTCGCCTACTCGCCGGGATTCCCCCTGGCTATTAAATAAAATGAAGATATTTAACATCATATCTTTTTTATTTACAAAATTGATTGATTGTGATATACTAATTAATGCAGGGATCCTTTCCCTCGCACCTCGTGAAAAGGAAGGGATAAAACTAAATTAACACATGAACATAATACTTATCATCATTCTCCTCGTCATTGTCCTGATCCTGATCTGGGCCCTCATGGGCGGCAGGAATGACCTGGCTGACCGGCAGGAGGGCGCCGCCGCGGAAGAGAGCAAGACTTTCAGACGCAGGGCCACTGACAAGGAGATCGAGAAGGAGTTCCCTGACCAGGCGCCCCATCATCCTGCGCGAAGAAAAACCGACGCCCCTGCAGTACAGGAAGAGTCTGAAGAGGAGCCTGACAGGCCCTTCAAGCTCCCCTACCTCGCGGACGACATCATCCCGGACTCGTCGCGCTTCAGGATCTACCGTCGGACCGTGCTCAACTCCGAGATCTACGCCAGCAAGGGCGACTACTCGACGGCCATATCGCTCTACGAGGGCGTCCGCTCCCGCATACAGGACATCGACACCAGGTTCAAGATAGACGCAAACATCGAATACCTCAAGGCCTTTAAAAAGAAGAAGGAAGAGGAAGCGAAGCGCAAGGAGGAGCGGGCGAAACGCGGGGTCTCCGGCGACGGCGCGCTGGGCGGCGGTAACGAGCTGAAGATCAAGCTCGGCGGCATGCCGTCGAACGCGATACAGATCGATTCCCTTCCCGAGACCATCAACATCGGCCTGATCGACACGGCGAAGCTGCTGGACATGGACTCCATCGTGCAGAACGTGACACGGAACATCAAGGGAGAGCTGAACGATGTAAAGGAGGAGATGTCCAGGCTGAAGGGAGCCGCCGCTGCCGGAGGCGCCCCGGGCCAGTCGCAGCTCGCCGAGGCCCTTACCGGACTGAGCGACCGCATCGAGCGACTCGACGCTGCATCCGGTGACGGGGTCAGCGGCGTCGCTGGCGGCGGTACCGCCGCTGTCGCGGCCAGGGAGGCCGCGCGCAGGCAGGCGCAGGAGCTCGCTGACCTCAAGAAGGAATACCGCGAGCTGAGCAAATCCGTCAAGGAGATGGCCGAGGCACGCATCGCCGAGGCTGACGCCGAGCCTGCCCTGGCCGCGGCAAAATTCGACTCCCGCGGCGGCGGCGCAGGCGGGCGCTCCATGAAAGACATGCTTTCGAAAATACCGGGCCTGCAGGCCCCCGGCCCCTCCGAGATCAGGGGACCCGGCGGAGGGCCCTCAACCGGAGAGGCGGAAGAGGACGAGGACGTCGAGCTCCTGAGCGCATACGACCGTGAAAAGCCGACCGACGAGCTGAGCGACGACGAGATCTTCGAGAAGATCCTGCGCGACGACCGAAGAACGCGGGAACAGGACGATTTCGAGATCATCGGCGAAAAGAAGGAGCGGCGCGGCGAGGACATCACCACGACGGAAGAGATAGACCAGAAGCACCGCGAAGAGGAATCGTTCTACCGGCGGCTCCTCTCCACAACGAAGCGCAAGAAGAAGGAGCTGCCGATCCTCAAGGTGAGCTACGACTTCACCAAGCTCCCGGACGAGATCGGCCTGTCGCGGGAGAAGAACATCATAGAGTACGCCTTCTACAAGTACAAGCCGATGCTCGAGAAGGCGAACGAGTACATCAAGAAGCGCAAGGTGCGGGATGCGATCAACTACTACAAGGTGGTCATGTCCCAGAACATCCCCCCCGAGTTCAAGGCCATGATCCGGAAAAACCTGAACGACCTGACGGAATATCTGGAGCGGTATCTGACAGGGGAATGATCATATATGATTTAAGTTTTAATCATTATACGCACCCTGCCTCTGCTGTATTTCAGCGATAATTAGTCTTCTGCTTTCTCCCCAAAAAGTTTTCGGTGCCACTTCCACGCCGATTCGATAATCGCATCAAGACCGGGATAGCGGGGACGCCAGCCGAGCACGGATTCCGCTTTTTTGGCATCGGCGATAAGGACCGCCGGATCGCCGGGGCGGCGGTCCGTTTCAATGACCGGAATATTCCTTCCCGTCACCTTCCCCGCAATGTCGATCACCTCGCGCACGGAGAAGCCCTTCCCGTTTCCGAGATTGAACACCGCCGATCCTTCGCCCCGGAGCAGGCGCTCCAGGGCGCGTATATGCGCGTCCGCGAGGTCGGCCACATGGATGTAGTCCCTGACACAGGTGCCGTCCGGCGTATCGTAATCCGTGCCGTAGATCTGGATGTTTTTCCTCGTCCCCAGCGCCGCGTCCAGCACGAGCGGGATAAGGTGGGTTTCCGGATCATGCCACTCCCCGACCTCGGTTTCAGGGTCCGCGCCGGCAGCGTTGAAATACCTGAGCGCCGTGTATCGCACGTCATAGGCTGACGAATAGTCAGCCAGAATGTTCTCAACCATGAGCTTGGTCCTGCCGTAGGGGTTGATCGGCGCCAGCGGGTGTGTTTCCGTTATCGGTGTTTCGACCGGATCGCCGTAGGTCGCCGCGCTCGAGGAAAAGATGAACTTGTTCACAGTGTTTTCGCGCATGACATTCAGCAGGTTAAGCGTATTCGTCACATTATTGGCATAGTACTTCGCGGGATCCGAGACCGACTCCCCGACATAGGTAAACGCGGAAAAATGCATGACCGCTGCGAACCGGTATTGTGCAAAAAGCCCCCTGATCTGCCCGACATCTGCGAGATCGCCCTCAACAAATTCGCCCCATTTGAGGAACTCGCGGTGTCCGCATGAAAAGTTGTCGAAAACGACGGTCCTGTATCCCTGTCCGGACAGACCTTTATTGATATGCGAGCCGATGTACCCGGCGCCGCCGACGATGAGGATGGGTTCAGATGCAGGGTTCATATCACTACCTAATTATAACCATGAATATTAATAAAAAATGAAGAAATCGCATCGCTATCAGATGAAATGCGTATATCTCATGTGCCGTGTCAAAATTATTTTCTATAGCAATAATAACCCAGGTCAGATCCAGAAAAAATCCCAACAAGATACCTTGACGACTTTCCAGGGCTTCTGATTTATTATAAATTATAAAATCTGGCAACAAATAATTAAACAATAATTTGACTTTAAAGCAAATCATTGATAGTATTAAATGGTTTGTTCCAGTTCTTTTTTCAATGGACCGATGTATTACAAAATTTACCTGGCATGAATACAATATGATATACGATGTTACCACAGCAATAAAAAGAGATATTTGCATGGAGGGCCAGATCACATGAAGATGGGATTGCGATTTTTAATTATGGTCACTGCTGTTTTTACCGGATGTATATTCAATGGCGATGATAATTCCTTCCTGCAATCAGCGCTCGCCTTCCAGATTCTTTCCGGCAATCCCGCAGCGCCGCCGGCAGACGAGCCGCACAGTACCGCGTCATTCCGCGACGATTTCAACGGCACCGCGGTCGATGAAACGGCATGGCAGATAGCGACATGGGCGGAACACGGAGGCCAGACCGGACGCGACCGGTGCTACGTGCAGGACGGGCGCCTGAACATGGTATTCATCAATGACGCCGAAGACGGTTTTCTCAGCGCCGCCATCCAGACCCGGGAGGAATTCCTGTACGGCACCTGGGAAGCGAGGCTGAAGCCGACCGGCGTGGCAGGGGTCCTGAATTCCCTGTACACGATCGACTGGGACGACACCACGACCGCCGGCAGCACCAGCGACGGCACCAAGCAGGAGATCGATATTGAATTTCTTTCCAAATCGTTCGGCGCATCATCCGGAGAGGTGCATTATGCGGTGCACGCATCAGGGCTCACCAGCTTCAACACCAATCCTGATATTGAGCTCGGATTCAATCCTTCCGATGCCTTTCATGTTTATGGCTTCGAAATCACGCCGGATTATATCAGCTGGACGGTTGACGGCACCGAATTACAGAGATATACGTACGCAGATAACGCCATCACCATTAACGCCCCGTATCAGCTGAAGTTAAATGTATGGTCGCAGATCGGCGGCTGGGTCGGCGGACCGCCGCCGACAGGCACGGAATGCATATACCAGATAGACTGGATCCAATTTACGCCGTACGAATAATCCGGGTCAATCCCTGACGAACACGTCCCAGGCCGCGGCCTCGCCCGTGGCGCTGGTTGTGAGATCGGTACGCGTCACCACGGCCCCAGTTTTCTTCCACACGCACGCGGTCCCGGACGTGCCTGCCTCGCTGACGTTTGTATACCCGGGCAGGTATATGACAGAACCGATCGGTGAAAGCCCGTATGCGTATGAAAGCTCGCTGCCGTCAAGGTCGTAGTGAGAGCCGTTGAGCCAGTAGCAGGCTGAGCCGGCCTGCATCCCGGCAAAATAATGATCCCCGGACATGTACAATGATGAAGAGACAGCTGAAGAGTCGGGAAGCGACATCAATGGCGGCAGGTTGACCGCCGGAACAGGCGTTCCGTAATAGGTCCACGTCTCCGCCTGCGTATAGCTCGGAGTATCATACACGAACCAGCCGCCGATGATGATACACGAACCGTCAGGCATAATCGCCCTGCCGTAGCCGATGCCATAATGAACGAAATACTGAGTATCCACACCCGTGTCTATGGCCCAGTAGCAGGGCGAGGGAACGCCCAGGCTCGGGTGCGAAGCGGTCCCGGCTATATAGATAATACCGCCGTATTCCTTCATCTCATAAGCCATGGCGCCGGCGCCGCCGGTCAGGGTTATCCTTTCATGCGTCCCGTCCGTACAATCAACTTTCCAGTAGCTCGCCTCACTGGCGCCGTACAGGTCGCTGGTGCCTGAAATATACAGGTAGTCCCCTGAAATTATGGAATCGACCACCATGATCTCATCCGTGCCGTCAAGGTCGGTCCTGGTCACATCGCTGCCGCTTATCTTCCAGTAGCAGGCGCCGCTCCCGTATGTACCGGCCACATACACGTCGTCGCCGTATACCGACACGCTGACCGCCGTGGATTCCGAGGACTCCAGGTCTCTCCTGACCGGCGCGGTTACGCTTATATTCCAGAGACAGGCAATATTTGATGTTCCGTTATGGTAATAGCCCGCCGCATAGGTCCCGGCGAGAAGGACATCGCTGGAAATCGATACGGTCACGGTATAGGTCCGGGTATCGCTGTTTTCAGCATGCACGACATACTCCACCGGGTCGGAGAAATCGTTTGCCGTGGAGCCGCTGATCTGCGTCACACTGTCCACCGTGACACTAACGCCCGTGGTCGCAAACGCGGCGATCAGGTTCGACGGATCAGAGCCCTGGGGCAGCGTAACGCTGATATCCGTGCCGGAAATTACGCCGGCTATGCCATTAAAGGAGAAGGCCGTTATCTCGCGCGCGTCATTGAGCGCGATCGACACGGTCACGGTATAGACCCGCGTGTCCCCGTTTTCCGCGTGAACCGTGTACTCTACCGGACCGGTGAAATCATTTGCGGTCGATCCGCTGATCTGCGTCACACTGTTTACGGTCACGGACTCGCCCGTGGTCGTGAACGAGGCAATCAGGCTCGCCGGATTCGTGCCATGGGGGAGCGTCAGGGTAATGTCCGTACCGCCGATCACGCCGGCAGTGCCATTGATGGAGAAAGCCGTTATCTCGCGCGCGTCATTGAGCGCGATCGACACGGTCACGGTATAGACCCGTGTATCCCCGTTTTCCGCGTGCACGGTGTACTCAACCGGATCGGTAAAGTCATTCGCGGTCGATCCGCTGATCTGCGGCACGCCGTCAACAGTCACTGATTCGCCCGTGGTCGTGAACGAGGCAATCAGGTTCGACGAATTCGTGCCGTAGGGCATGGTAATGCCGATATCGGTCCCGGTGATGCTTCCGGATGTCCCGCCGATGGAAAATGCCGTGATGTCGCGGGCGCTGTTAAGAGCATTGGTCACGGTCACGGTATAGACCCGTGTATCCCCGTTTTCCGCGTGCACGGTGTACTCAACCGGGTCGTTGAAATCATTCGGCGTGGACCCGCTGATCTGCGTCACGCTGTCCACCGTGACAGACGCGCCGGTAGTGGTAAAGGTTGCAATCAGGCTCGACCGATCGGTGCCGTACGGCATGGTAACGCCGATATTCGTGCCCACGATAGTGCCGGTGTTCCCGCCTATGGAAAACGCCGTGATGTCGCACGCGTCGCCGGCCGATATAGTCACGGTCACGGTGTATACCTTCGTATCTCCGTTTTCCGCGTGCACCGTATACTCAACCGGATCGGTAAAATCATTCGCCGTGGACCCGCTGATCTGCGGCACGCTATCCACGGTCACGGACATGCCCGTGGTCGTAAAGGAGGCGATCAAATTCGACGGATCGGTTCCATAAGACAGGGTAAGGCCGATATTCGTGCCAGAGATGTTACCCGCGGTACCGTTTATTGAAAATGCCGTGATATCGCACGCGTCATTGAGCGCGTTGGTCACGGTCACGGTGTATACTTTCGTATCTCCGTTTTCCGCGTGCACCGTATACTCAACCGGATCGGTAAAATCGTTCGCCGTGGATCCGCTGATCTGGTTAATGCTGTCCACGGTCACGGACTCGCCGGTGGTGGTGAAGGAGGCTACCAGGCTTGTCCGGTTAGTACCGTATGGCATCGTAACGCCGATATTCGTGCCCACGATGGTGCCGGACGTCCCGCCGATGGAGAATGCCGTGATGTCGCACGCATTATTGAGCGCATTGGTCACGGTTACGGTGTAGACCTTTGTGTCGCCGTTTTCCGCATGCACGGTGTACTCAACCGGACCGGTGAAATCGTTCGGCGTGGACCCGCTGGTCTGCGTTACGCTCTCCACTGTCACGGACACGCCCGTGGTCGTGAACGAGGCAATCAGGTTCGACCGGTCGGTGCCGTACGGCATGGTAACGCCAATATCCGTGCCGGAGATCGTGCCGGGCGTCCCGCCGATAGAGAATGCCGTAAGGTCACAGGCATAATTGAGTGCGTTGGTCACGGTTACGGTATAGACCTTTGTATCGCCATTTTGGGCATGTACCGTATACTCAACCGGGCCGGTGAAATCATTTGTTGTGATTCCGCTGTTCTGATTCTCGCCGTCAACGGATACCGATACGCCGGTTATCGCAAACGTCGCAGCCAGGTTCGTCCGGTCGGTGCCGTACGGCATGGTAACGCCAATATCCGTGTCGGAGATCGTGCCGGGCGTTCCGTTGATGGAGAACGCGGTAAGGTCGCAGGCGTCATTGAGCGCGACCGTCACGGTCACGGTGTAGACCCGGGTTTCACCGTTTTCAGCGTGCACGGTGTACTCGACAGGATCAGAGAAATCATTTGCGGTAGACCCGCTGGTCTGCGGCACTTCGTCCACGGTTACGGACACGCCCGTGGTGGTGAAGTTAGCTATCAGGTCAGACGGGTCCGTGCCGTAGGGGAGCGTGAGGCCGATATTCGTTCCCACGATGGTTCCCGGGGTGCCGTTTATCGAAAAGGCGGTGATGTCGCGCGCGTGGTTCAGCGCGTTTGTCACCGTTACCGTGTATCCCTGCATGTCCCCGTCGCACGCTTCGACAACGTACGTTTTCGGCGCGGTAAAATCATTTATCGTAACGCCGCTCTCCTGCACAATACCATCGACCGTGACCTCATGCCCCACAAAGGCAAAGGTGGCGCACAGGTTAGATCGATCAGTGCCATATGGCGTCGTAACGGCAATGTCACTTCCAGCTATAACACCGCCAGCGCCATTAATAGAAAACGAGGATATTATTTTATCACGGTAATGGGGAATAATGACATGAACGGTATAAACCCTTGACCTGCCGTTTACGGTCGTCACCGTGTATTCAACTGGATCGGTGAAATCATTATGCGTTTCACCGTTTATCTGCTCGAGGCCGTCCACCTCGACCAGATTATCTTCATTCGTGGAGTAAAAGGCCACAAGGTCATGCAGGGTCGATTCACAGGGGAGAATTACAGTGATGCTATCGCCTTCAATGCTGCCAACCGTCCCATTAATGGAAAACGAAGTTATCGCAGTCGAATAATTGGTGACAAACGGCATGTTTAATATGGTCCCCCTGTCGTTCTTACAGGAAGAAGCGGACAGGGCAAGCAATGCCGCGATCATGAAGATATAAAGGCGTTTCATTTAATTAATATTATGTAAAAAAATATTATAATTACAACACACCCGGAACGGCTTTTTTTTTATTGAAAAAACAAGCGATTAAAAAGCCTTTCTCTCAATTCAATAGATATGGGATGAATTTAATTATACTACAAAATAACATGAAAAAGCCAGAAAATCAATGTCAATAAAAAAAAACTATAATTTTATTGATATTTAAGTATTATTCCAGCTATTAAATCACTTTCCGTCCCATCCAGCTATCCGCGCCCAGAGCCACCAGGATGCATATACGATACGGTTGCAGGTAATTGGCTGGTCGGCGTGGGCGCAGTAATCGGTCTTGAAATAATCCGCTCCTGCTCTGTGATTCGACATCCAGTTCTTGTAAAAGCTGATCCCTTTGGCAACGCCGTTGTCATTCGCGTCAGGATAGTACTTGCCATCCATGCCATGCGTCTCAATAGACCAGTAATCCAGGCAAAAGCGCTTCTTTGCCTTGCAGTGATCGGTAATAGTCTTGTAACAGCGGTATGCGGTGTCCCCGGACGGGTTTTCGCCGTCGCCGTTCGGATGTCCGGTCATGAAGACAAAGATGACATGGGGGTACTCTGAGATAAGTTTTTCCATGCGCTGAATATACCATTTATGATCATGTCGTGCAGGATTACACCACGATCCCATCACCACGTTGATATCGGGATGTGCTTTTAGATACTCTCTGACCTTTCCATCCCATATTTTTTCTCCAGAGCTGAGATCATACTCGTCTTCCTGGAAAAAGAGTTTTCCGGGCTTAGGACGGCCGCCGGATGTAAACGAATATTTCTCCGCGTCGCCCCTCTTGTATCCCATGAGGCCCTGCATGCCGGAAATAACCCGGCTCCCATGTGATGTGTGAAAATAATATATCTTAAGCTTCCTTTTCGCCTGATCGATCGCAGCCTGCGGAATGCTTCGGAGCACAGCCTCGCTGGCCGTATGAAAATCGGCGATTGTTGAAACTGTTGTCGAAGTGTCATGATTGCTTTTCCTTGCTTCCTGCGCCGCATCACCGGAGGTGGCAGCCAGGAGCAGCATTAAAAGCGCCACGCATGCCGGACGGGACAAGAAAGTTTTCGATATGGATTTATGAATCATGTATGATCTCCTTATTATTGATAATTTATATCAGACTCGATATCATTAACAGGTCTCTCTGAAACCAGCTTTTTGATAGGTTTTTATTCGATAAGAGCCCTGCATCCAGACCGATCAATTTTCCCGCTCGCCTTTTTCGGCAGGGCCCGTGCGAACACGACCTCGTCCGGCACCTTGAACTTCGGCAGTTTCGAAGCGCAGAGACTCAGCACGCTTTCCGCCGTGCATGAGCCTTCAATCGGCACGGCAACGGCAACGAGCCTGTTCCCCTTGAGCTCGTCCGGCCTGCCTATTACCGCTACCTCGACGATCAGCCCGCTTTCCATGATAGCGTCCTCAATCTCCTGAGGGTTGATACGATGCCCGCTGACTTTTAGAAGATTGTCCTTGCGGCCCACCAGATAAAAGTACCCCTCCTCGTCCCTGTACGCGAGGTCGCCGGTGTGATAGCCGTTTTTATCAAGCACGCGCGCGGTCGTCTCCGGGTCCTTCCAGTAGCCCCGCATGATGTTCGGGCCGGACGCGGTCAACTCGCCCGTCTGGCCAGGCGGGACCTCAACACCGCTTTCATCGAGCACCTTCAGCGTAACGCCCGGAATCGCCTTTCCTATGGAATCAACCTTGCGCCCGAACTCTGCCGGTTCGAGATAGCTCAGCCGCGCGGACGCCTCGGTCGCGCCGTACATGATGAAGATTTCGGTATGGTCAGGAAGGGCCTTTCTGAGGTCCTGCTTGATCTGCTTTGCCATGTGCCCGCCCGCCTGCGAGCAGTACCGGAGTGAAACGAGCTTGTCCCTGCTCGCCGCCAGGGGAGAGCGGTGCAGGAGATACGCATAGGTGGAAGGCACGCCTGACATGCCGGTCACCTGCTCGTCGATCATCTGCTTGATGACCGCGCCGGTATACGCGAACTTGTTGTTGATGACGATCGACCCGCCCACGGCGAAGTGCGTATTGAGGAGCGATTTGCCCATGACATAGAAAAACGGAAGCACCGCCATCTGGCGGTCATCGGGCGTGAGCTTCAAATACGCGCAGATCGATCCGGTATTATTCACGATATTGAAGTGCGACAGCATGGCGCCCTTCGGCGTCCCGGTCGATCCGGAGGTGTAGATGAGACACGCCAGCCCGGCCGGATCTATTGCAAGCCCCGGGTTTGACGAATCGCCATCAGCGAAAACATCCTCGAGTGCAAGCACCGGAAAGGGCATGCCATCCCACGCGGATTTCGGCTGTGAGAGGATCAGGGACTTAATCGGGAAGGACGATACGGGCGTGTCAGCAAGCACGGCCTCGAACCGGCCCGATGATATGACAACCGCTGGCTCGATCTCGCGCAGGAGCGACGCCAGCGCGTCAGGCCTGATGTCGGTCCCGAGCGACACGAACACCGCGCCCGCTTTCAACACGCCGTAATAACTTGCCACGTACTCAGGGCCGTTGTGGAGCAGTATCACAACGCGATCGCCCTGCGAAACGCCCATGCCGGCAAGGGCGCGCGCCACACGATTTGCCTTTGTGTTGATCTCATAATACGTGGCGCGGGTCTGTTCGTGCACAAGCGCAACCTTATCAGGAAAGCGCTCCGCGCTGTTTTCAAGAAAGTGGTGGATGAGTGTCGGCGGTTGGTGCATGAGCTGTTCCTTGTTATACCTTATCTCCTGTCTATAGGCCCCCCAAACCCCCCGGAGGGGGGCTTGAAACTCCTTTCTTTAAAGATGGCGTATGGTATTACCTGATATTCAAATAAATTGCTATTTAACCTCAATTCCCAGCCGTTCCGCTCCATACCGGACCATGTTCACATCTTCCGGCTGATTGGTCTTTTCGATCCCCTCCTCCCGGTCCATGGAGCCTGACCGGACAATGCCAGCGATCTCCCATGCATAGGGGTGAAAACCGAATTTCTCGCGGTGGATGTGGTTCGCAAGCGCGTTCAGGGTGCAGTTCGATGAATTCGGGTCGGTGTCCTGGGGCATGACCCAGCCGAGCGACTGAATAATCTTCACAATCTCATTCTCATTATACGGCAGGAACGCCAGGGGATGAATGTTGATCGGCCAGCGTTCAGCGGGATATTTCATGTCTTCATTAGACAGGAAAAAAGGCGTGAGCTCGTTCGGGAAGCGCTTGAAGAGCAGGTCGCGAACGGTCCTGTTCGTGATCGCCTGCATGCGCGCGCTCGTCTGCATGATCGCGGAGGTGATGGGCGCCTGGCCCGGCGACCATCCGTACGCGGCAAGGGGTATGTTCATACTGAGCGCGGTCTTGAGCACCAGCGACTTGACATGACCAATGCAGGTGGTGCAGATCGAGCTCGCGCGGTCCAGGGTCTTGGGGCTGTAGAAGTCCTCGCGCGCCGCTACGGCAAAGACACGCTTCATAAGCTCGAACGACGGCCGCACGATCATGCTCGTGGCCCCGCACAGGTCGGTCATATGTGTGATGTTCTGTACCGCCCGCGGCGAGATAAAGCCGTTATCGAAGGTAAGAGCCAGGATCCGCATGTTGTATTTTTTTGCCAGAATATGCAGCGTATAGGTTGAGTCCTTACCGCCGCTGTAGGCCATGATGACATCGTAATCATGTTTGCCTCTGACGCTGTCGAGCAGATCCTCGAATTTCTTCGTATATTCCTGTCTCTTGTCGTCGTCTGGCACATACCCGCCCGAACAGTAGTTGCAGACATGCTTTTCGTCGAATTGTATCCCCGGAAATGTGTCCGGTAAAACGCAGCGTGAGCAGAATTTCATGAGATTTTCCTTTAATAAAATTTTGATTATTACACCGACACAGGTTTTGGTGTCAACTTTCGATGCGTATTAGAAACAGTATTCAATTATTATAAAACTTTGTTTACACACGGCCTGTTTTGTCAATATTCTTTTCAAGCTATATATACATAAATCACTGAATCATATGCGAAATTAATTTATTGACGATGCTGTATTTTATAATTATTTTACATCTCAATTACACAAAATTCAGGACGGATAATATGAATTTCACCACTGTGGCACGAACCATATATTTGTTTCTAATAGCAATAATCATTTTAACAGGATGCAGGGATACCACCATGAATCAGCAGCCATCATCATTGCAGACAAGCTCTCTTTCTGAAAAAGACTGGACAGCATTATCACTGAAAAAGATCTACTTTGGCCACATGTCAGTGGGTTCCAACATTATTGACGGTATAAAAGATCTCATGTCTAAAAATCCTGAGATCAAATTGAACATCCAGGAAACGTCTGACATATCAACATTTCAAAATGGTGTTTTTGCTCATTCAAATAACGGTCAGAACGCCAATCCGAAATCAAAAATCGACGCATTTGTAACAACAATGAATAGCGGCATTGGGAACCGGGCAGATATCGCCTTTTTCAAATTTTGTTATGTTGATTTCGATGAAAATACGGACGTTAAAGACGTATTCAACTATTACAAGACAGCCATGAACAGTCTTGTAAAAAAATATCCAAATACAGTAATTCCACACGCTACTGTACCGCTCACGACCGAGGCAGAAAGACTCAGGATCAAAGAAAGGGTGAAAGACATCATAAAAAAAATCATAGGCAGGGCAACGCGTGCGGATCTGAATGTAGCATCAAATATCAAGCGAAACGAATTCAATGCGCTCCTCATTAAGGAATATGATGAAAAAAATATACTCGATATCGCAGCATATGAATCAACAAGTCCCGACGGTAAAGAATATCTGAGCAAGTCGGCCGGGGCGAAGCACCGTTCAATGGTACCCGCCTATACCACCGACGGCGGACACCTCAATGAAAAGGGAAGACTGGTTGTTGCTGATAAGTTTATAGCGAAGCTGGCGGGGATACGGTAGGAATCATAATAAAGCCGCCCCATCCCCCTGAATCCATTCCCTGTTCACGAGCCGCTCCACCCCCTATCCCCCTCCCCGCTCGCAGGGAGGGGGTACAGGAGATAAACTTTATAGTCAATCTGAAAGTTATACTAAACCTCCCCATCGAGCGGGGGAGGTGGCCGAGTTGCCCTGAGCCTGTCGAAGGGAGGCCGGAGGGGGCGGTTTCCCTTGTGGGGAGTTGCAATAGACTCAAGTCTATCTGGTAACAGCGACGTTCTTTTTCTCTAAAAAGGCAAGAAGATTCGCCACTGAGTCCAGGTTCTCAGGCACTATCTCCTCGTCTTCGATTTTTATAGAAAACTGCTCTTCAATAAACAGGACCAGCTCGAGAATGCCTGTTGAATCAACAATCCCGCTTTCCAATAATGAAACATCGGGGGTCAGTTCCACTTTGCTGCTCCTGCCCGCAATAAAATTCTCATTGATATAATTCATTATTATCTCTTGTGTACTTTGCATTGCCATACCCGCTTATAGTTTTTGATTATAACATATCATGGATGTTATGACACGTCAAAACAGGCTTATCAGCCGCGTCACCAATAGTTTATTTTTTTACAAACGAAGATACTAATAGTCAGTCCTCATAAGTTTCACATGCATCGGGGAAAAAACTCGTGGCCGGCGAAACTCGGACAAAAACGCTGAAAATTCAGGAAGTCCTCGGCCGCTCTGCTCTTTTCTCCGACGCTTCATTTGTCTATCGTGATAGGTTCTAAAAAACATTAATGCTTTTCGTCAAGCCAAATTCTTAGATTACCGTCCGGAATGCAATAGAAATATTAATTTCAGAAACAATCACTATAAAAAATTCTTGCTTTTTACTATCAGCCGATACGTTATACCCTTCAACCAGAAATCATCCAGCGAGTAAAAAATGAAATTCAACAGTGATATTTTGAAAATTGATCCCGCCATGGAGACCAGGCGGGTGGCTGATTTTATCGCAGACCAGGCAAAAAACGTGTATCGCAGGAGCGGCGTGGTCGTGGGCCTGAGCGGAGGCATCGATTCAGCCGTGGTGGCGGCAATAGCGGTGGAGGCGGTCGGCAAGGAACATGTCGTTGGACTCATTCTCCCCGAGAAGGAGTCCAACCCGGTCAGCAGCTCGTTTGCCGCGAAGCACGCGAAAGAACTGGGCATTGAATTCCACGAGGTCGATATCACTCCCACCGTTGACAGTGTGGGCGGGTATAATAAACGAGATGAGTATATTTCATCCCTCATTCCCGAATATGAGCCTGGCTGCAAGTACAACATAAGCCTGCCGACTGACCTGCTGGAGCGCGATTCGTTCAACTTTTACGTGCTCCAGGTGCAGCTCCCTGACGGCACCATCGCAAAGAAGCGCCTTGTAGCCGACGCCTTCCGCGCGATAACGTCATTCGCGAACATCAAGATACGTTCGCGAATGCTGCACCTCTATTACGAGGCGGAACGCCGCCACATGATCGTGGCGGGCACCACAAACCGCACGGAGATGATACTGGGCGATTTCTGCAAGTATGGGGACGGCGGTACGGACATAGAAGCGATAGCATACCTGTACAAGAACCAGATATACCAGATCGCCGATTATCTCCAGGTCATCCCGGAAATAATACAGCGATCCCCCAGCCCTGACACCTTCAGCCTGCCGGTGACGGACCAGGAGTTTTTCTTCCGTATCCCGTTCGACAGGCTCGATCACCTGCTCTATGCATGGGAAAATAAAATATCGGAAGATGTAACAGCAGAAGTCCTTGATCTTCCCATTGAGGCGGTCAAACGATCTTTCAAGGACTTTACCGCCAAAAACCGTGCTACCGCGCATCTGAGGGAGATGCCCCACGCTCTGTTGTAATTATTTTTTGGGTGTGAAAGGGCGAAGCCCCTTACGACGCCCTGCCAGGGCACCCGCGAGCGCGAGACGAAAGTTTCACAACAAGTCAGTTTTTATTATTAAAATTCCTGATTTCTTGGCATACAATATCCAATTTATTTCAATTATAATTTTTTTTACAAAATCGTACACTTTTTGTTGCCGATGATGAAATTTTTATATAATTTTATAAGGTTTACAATAAATAATGAATGCGTGTTATGCTATAATGATATTTTACTGCGGTAATCATGAATTATTTTCTTGCTATATAACCCATTCTTTTTATCGTTAACCAAAAATATAAAGCCTTCAATAGTGTAATAAGAGCAGTTTCGGAAAAACGTCCCTGCTGAAAATAACAGTATTACATCTGTTGAATAAAGGGCCGGGAAAATATGGGGGAGTTTTCATGAGAAGCACTGTTATTAAATTACTCATTATAATCTTTTTTATCACACTAACATCATGCAATAATATCGAATTCGCCACTGATAACCCGGCAAAACAATTGATGTCACTTCTCAGCATCTCTTCAGCGAACGGCATGACCGCTCCGACAGCTCCCGATAATTTAGATGCAAGCGCCCTTTCCTATACTGAAATACAGCTGACCTGGGAGGACACGTCCGCCAATGAAACAGGGTTCAGGATCGAACGCAGGGCCGACGGTGAGGCAGAATTCACCGAAGTTGCAACTGATCTTGCCCCGGAGACAATTATACACACGGATGCGGGACTTAATTCAGACACAACCTATCACTATCGCGTTACAGCTTTTAACGCGTTTGGCGAATCAAACCATTCCAATGAAGCATCTGCAACGACCAGCGAGTCCAGCGAAACAGTCCCCTTTACGCCAGGCAGCCTGGTGGCGACAAAAATGTCCAGCTCGCGCATAGACCTCATCTGGGAGGACAATTCTTCGAATGAAACAGGCTTCATCATACAGCGGAGCCTGAATAACAGCGTTTACACCCAGATCGCAACAGTCTCTGTCAACAGTACCGCGTACAGCAATACCGGGCTGGATTCAAACACGACCTATTATTATCGCGTTCGAGCCTTTAATGCCACCGGGAATTCAGGATATTCAAATATTTCGTCAGCAACAACAGATGACGTGATTCCTGTCACGCCGAGCGGACTTACCGCCACCGCGGCATCCAGTACACGCATCAACCTCTCCTGGACCGATAATTCAAATAATGAAACGGGCTTCATTATTCAACGGAGTCCGGATAACAGTGTTTTCACTCAGATCGCCACGCTGTCAGCAAATACCACAACATACAGCAATTCCGGGCTGACCGCCAGCACCACATACTACTATCGCGTGCGCGCCTACAATGCCATTGGGAATTCGGGATATACAGCGGCAAACGCCACCACGCATGACGCTTCGGCAGCGTCGCAGATTGTTGCGGACCATACTGTAGTGGCGAGTTATACCGACATCCCCAATGTGTGGATAAACGAGGTAAAAAAGATGTGGATCAATATTCTGGGAGAATCACATTCAGAAGCGTATCGAACCGGTTTGGATCTTTTAGAACAACAGGACAGTAGATTTGCTGTCAATATAACTGCACCGAGTCCCAACGATCCGACACCGCCAGAAGCATATACAGATCAACACTTGAGAGTCTCACGGGCACTATGGGATGTATATTCATGGTGGTCTTACTGGGGTGTAGGTGAAGATATATGGTATACTTGGTACGCAGCCAATACCTCTGGCGGAGAAGTAATGAAGGGCCATTTTTCCTATTGCTACAACAATAACTACGGCAGAATGGTAACGGGATTCGGCTGGTGCTGGGACATGACATGGATAAATGGACCCGGCGGTACTGTAGATCCGGTTTATCATGTTCGTTGGGCAGGCTCTTCCGAAGGAGGCCCAAACGGGAATGCCCGCTGGGGGCTTGATTCTGGAGACTACGCCCTAACAGGGAACAGCGTATGTATGGATACATATCTCAACGCAACCGAGGCATATCGCAACTATTGCGAGACTAACGGTTATACTGCCACAGTCATCTTTACCACCGGCCCGGTTGATGGTTACACTGGTGAGAGTGGATATCAGAGACACTTGAAGCATGAATATATAAGGGAATTTGTGGAAGCCAACAGCGACAGAATACTGTTTGATTATGCCGACATACTATGTTATGATGATAATGGCAATCAGAACCTCACTTCATGGACAGATTCAACGGGGGTAACGCACACGTATCCGGTCATTACATCAACAAATCTTGGTGATGAATCAGTAGGACATATTGGACCTGCAGGTGCCATCAGGCTTGCAAAAGCCCAGTGGTGGATGTTGGCACGGATAGCGGGATGGGATGGTCAATAAGTCATTTTTTTCAAATGCTTTATACCAGACATTTATCTCATATAATATCTAGCCCAAGTCGACACCGTTTCTTGCTGCTTAATTATGGCGCAAAGAGAAACGCTAAATAGAGTTTATACGTTGGATGGAAAATTCTTATATATTCAGAAAATAACGCCCTCCCGGAAATACTCCATTCTGCTTCACTCGCTTCCTTCCCATACCTTGAGATGATGCGCCCCAAATTCACTATCATGCCATCATCTTTTCTGTTCCATGCCTGCCTCTTTTTGAATGAAGCATAGCATGACATCAACATGCCGTGAAGTTGCGGTATTAATGGTGCTTTTGCTATAGTGCTAAATGACTAGTATATGGATCGGTGTCATTGATCATTTCAGGGTAAAACTATATGAAATATTGCACAACAAGTTATCTTCATCAGGGTGTTCATTGTAAAGTCAGGTTGTTAGCAGCAGGCATTATTCAAAAAATAAAAAATATTTATTCAAATTTTGATACAACATTTTTACTTGGCAAATTATTCAGTAATTTTTTTTACTTGCTAAATGGCGCTAATCGTAAATGAATACTCAAAAAAGTGATTCAAATAAAGTACACATTATGAAAAGCACATCGAGGCCGTCGTTGAAGGAAAAAGGCCTGCTAATTGATAAACAACAGAAACGACAGTTGCTAATCCAGATCAATAGAGTTCTGGATGTAACACTAAGCCTGCTTGCATACATCGGCGCTTTTTATATCAAAATTTCCCTGCTACCTGGTAAATATGCCGGCTTGAGCAATACACAAAATTATCTACTTATGGGGTTCGTTGTAGCTTTAATCTGGTATATACTACTTGTTTTTATCATTATCGATGTTCCATCAAAACCAAAATTCAGCGACCTATTAAACAACATTGTGAAAGTTGTGACTGCGGGGATAATCATTCTTGTCCTTGTCCTCTTTGTGCTTAAAATACATGATTTCAGCCGATTATTCATTGGTATTTTTTATATTTTAAATATCATAATACTCACCGCGAGTAAATCACTGATATTCTGGTCTTATAAAAAATCCGAGCAATCGGAATATAATAAAATCAACATCATCATCATTGGTAGCAAGGAGCGGGCCGCAGGGGCGATAAGTCTTTTACATTCAATGAAAGGCCAATTCAATATAATTGGATGTCTTGATATTCATAAAGAGCGAATTGGGAAACGGGTAAAAGACGATGTAAAGGTAATAGGCATTGTAGATGACATTCAGGGAATAATCATTAGTAATGTAGTTGATGAGGTCATATTCGCAATGCCAATGCAACAGATTGAAAACATAGAGGCATATATCCAACTGATAGAGCTAATGGGGATAAAAGTACGAATCTTCCCGGACTGGAACATACATTCGCTTTTCTATGAACCCCGTGTTGCGCAAGTGTATTTTGATGAATTAAACGGCATACCGTCCATGGTTTTGAGTTCAACAACTACCAGGCACCGTGATCTGTTGATTAAGCTTTTTGCCGATTATGTAATTTCCGGTCTGATGTTGATACTCCTCTCCCCAATACTGGCATTAATTTCATTGATGATTAAACTGGCCTCAACCGGTCCGGTTTTATTCAAACAGGAACGCGTGGGTCTTAACGGGAGAAAATTCAATGTTTACAAGTTCCGGACCATGGTGCAGGACGCGGAAGAAAAGCTTGAAAGCCTGAAGCAACTCAATGAGGCGGACGGGCCCGCGTTTAAAATCAAAAACGATCCTCGTATTATTCCCGTTATCGGAAAAATCCTCAGGAAGACAAGCCTTGACGAATTACCCCAGCTTTTCAATATATTCAAAGGTGAAATGAGCCTTATCGGCCCCCGGCCTCCTCTCTGGCGTGAGGTGTCCCAGTATAATATCTGGCACAGACGTCGTTTGTCCATGAAGCCCGGTATCACCTGCATCTGGCAGATACAGCCCAATCGCAATGACCTAAGCTTTGACCAATGGATGGACCTTGACCTGGAATATATTGATAACTGGTCTTTGAAACTGGATGTGAAGATATTTTTTAAAACTATCTTTGTTATGCTCCTTGGCCATGGTAGATAACCAATAATTTACATAATCATTTATCTACTGCAAAAACATTATCCTCATAAGAAAAATTCCGAAATAGTCTGTTATTACTCAAAATATAACCGAAATTTAGTATATTATCATTTTTTTATGGATTATTTTGAATTTTTAATATATATTTAAAAAATTAAATTGTAAAAAAAATCTTTTACGAATCACAATAATGATGCAGTAAATAATATCATAAGACTTAGTTGTATAATATTGTTATTATGAACATAAATCTAACATAATTTAAAAACTATTATATAAAAGAATGCATGCGTTTGATGGAGGTTTTTAGTGAATAGGAAAATTATATTTGTTCTACTGATACAATTCTTATTAGCTATAACGGTTATGGCGAATAACGAAACCTATCGCGTAGGAAGTGGCGATATTCTGGAAGTTAGAATTTTAAAACCTGAGCAGATTACTGATAGATCAACGGTCTCGCCCGGTGGAGAAATTTCCGTGGCATATATAGGCGCCGTTCTGGCGAAAGGTAAAACAATCACGGAAATTCAACATACGATTCAATACCGCCTCGCAAGTGGCTATTTAAAATACCCAGTTGTTGTGGTCTCCTTAATCGAATCCAACAGTCAGAACTTTACCGTTTCCGGAGAAGTAATTCGACCGGGAACATATCAATTACAGGAGAATACTACCGTATTAAAAGCAATTTCAATAGCAGGAGGCTTTACAAGGTTCGGATCAAAAAGCCGTGTTAAATTATTACGACCATACACTGACAAGCCCGGCTATCAGAATATCAAAATTAACCTGAAGAAAGCGATGGACGGAGACGCGAAAGCAGATATTGTCTTACAGCCTGGAGACATTGTCATAGTATCAGAGGGTTTCTTCTAACAGTTTCACGAGAACTCCATCTGAGGAGTTTTTTCGACGTTTTTTTGAGCATTCTACGCTGCGTCGGCATTCGGACATACTGTCCGGAACAGGTCGGTTTTACGAAGTAAATAGCGGGTAACCGATATTTCGGTTAACTGCTTTTCAAGTCGTTCCCGGTCTTTACCGTAAAACCTCACATTTTTTCGTCTTTGTGCCCAGAATAAGTCGATACATTCGTGTATCGCTCACAGTCTGCATATTTTCAGCAAACTGAAAATAGTCTTTATAGATTTTTCATTAAATGTACCGAGAATACTTACCTGCATGCCCATCCATATAATTGAATGATACTATATTGAATAATTGCAGATGTTTCGATATTGAGTGGATAAAATAATTATAAAAATGTATCCGTGGTCAGTATATATTCTCATCATTCATTTATTCAAATATGCTTGATATAAAAATTCAATTTGACATTTATGACACTACTATCAATCATGTTTGTTCGTTCACACAGCTTTAAATGATTTTAGTGCTTTATTAAATATTTTATGTCAAAACACAGAGTGCTCATTTTATTATTCATATCGATAGTTATCATTGTAACGATAAAATATGTTTTTGCCTGGGAATTTATTCTTGAAGGGGAGGTGAGAGAAACATTTGATGACAATATTGAATCCACTGTTGAAACATTTTTTGAGAAGAAAAAATATGATTTTATTACCGGCATGATATTAGGGTTAGGGGCGCGTAATGAAGGCAAAACATATACACTGGACATCATCGGGCATGTGCGCCAGCAGATATTTGCCAGACATTTTGATTTAACCAACAATAATCAGGATATTACCGTAAGCCTCAGCAAAGATTTTTCAGAACTTATCTCTTTCAGTATAAATGATTCTTTCCGCCATTACCCCGAAGCTGAGCGCTTCGAAGACCTATTCGGGAATGTACAGGGAAGAACATGGTATTGGAGCAATGATTTCGGCCTTAACGGCATACTCGAAGTCAACAAATACTACATGATCAGCATCAATTACAACAACCAATTTTCAAAATATTTTTATACCCGCACCCGTCAATACTATCTCAATAATTATTTTTACAGCAATTACTCAAATCAGAACCTTGAATACTCCTTAACCCAAACAGCCAGGATGCAGCACGAGTTTCATTGGGATTCATCAAATAACATATATATTTTTTATGAGTATCAATGGACAAAGCAGAACCTTAACGGCATTTTCCAGACACACAGGCCCGGCATCGGATACCGTCACGATTTCACACGGCAGCTCTTTGTTGAAGCCAGGATATCTCCAGATATTGTTCTTCCTCCTCATGATATTCGCACTCTTTACAGCGTCTACGGCATCCAGATGCTGATTTCTCCACAGGAGTTATATTACGTCACACTATATACCTATGCGGCCCTGTCAAATGATGTGGATGAACAGACCAATGCAACATTGTCATTCACCTATCAGAATTCAATAATTGCCAACAGCGCGGACACCACCACAAACTGGCAGATTGCCGGTGACGTTACACGCCAGCTTCTGGACAGGCTCGCCTTTACTTCTTCAATTTTTTATGGACAGGCGTATTTTTACGCGAGCAGGTCAACAAACAGGCTATTCGGGTTTTCATTATCAATCGCATATGAAATTACCGAACACGTATCAGGCAGTATAGGTTACGACTTCACGTTAAATAATATGCAACAGGACGGGTATGGATTATTTCGCGGGTATGTGTGGTATAATGGTGCATATATCAGGGAGAACAGCGGCTATCTAAGAAACCGTGCAACAATCGGCATTACCGCGGAATTATAATCGGAACGTTCATTATTGATATTTAAGCGACCAGTCAGCAATGTCACTTATTACCAGATTACTCCAGTATAAAATTTTTCTGATCTGCATCAATCTTGTCCTCCTTGCTTTCATACTGTTTTTCGGATTTCAGCCCTTTGCATTCAATCCAGAGAATAAAGTTTCGCGCTTGCGCAATAGCCATGGAGTATCCACACATGATTCTGTATTAATATATGAAACAGATGAGGAGAAAGATGGCGGTCTTTTGAATAATCTTTCACCTATGACAATCGAAACCGCTGTAATCCCATTCCAGGAGAAACAGGCCAGACTTTCCGCAATCCTCTGTTTTTATGATGAAAGGGAACCGGAACTATTAATGGTGGCGAAATGGAAGTCGGAATTGATACTACGCCGCAGAATAAAGCGCCCTCACGGATCCTATGCCTATCATGAAATCGGCATACCGAATGCATTTATTATAAATAAAACCAGTTTTATAACAATAACGACAGGCATCTGTGGCACAACAATATACATTAATGGTAAAAAAGCAGGGGTTTTCCCGAGATATATTTTAGATTCACGCAGCGAGAACAATCTTAAAACCCGCATCATGCTGGGCAACGACCCCCAATTGAAAACACCATGGAACGGGGAAATCAGGGGCCTTGCCATTTACGGCTCAGCATTAACAGCAGGTGACATATCAAGTCATGTTAATAGATGGAGTGAGCAGGATTTTATCTCCCTGTCAAAAGAAAGCGGAATCATAGCGCTCTACCCGATGAATGAAAAATCCGGACCTTATCTCAATAATGTTCTAACAAGAAAGAATAACCTTTATATTCCAAACAATCTTTTTACAATAAAAAAGACAGTTTTACGATGTCCTCGGGATTATTTTACGAGGACACATCATTTCTGTCCCGACCTTGTACTTAATGTTATCGGTTTCATTCCGCTTGGGTTTTTTCTGCTCGCCCTGCTGGTTTCACTTTTCGGAAAAAGCAATAATCAATTGGTCATTATCACCATTATCTGCGGCTCAGCCATCAGCCTTACAATCGAATTGATTCAGGCGTTTATGCCTCTCAGATCATCCGATTTGATGGATCTTTTTTCAAATACAGTTGGAACAATAATTGGTGTGGTATTGTTTCGGGTTATATATTGCAAATATTGTAAAAAGATAAAAGGGGGTCTCCTATAAGCCCCCCTACACCACCTTCTCCTCTTCAAACCCCTCGAACCACCGCATCTCGCCCTCGGTGAAGCGGTTTACGAGCCCCAGGTCGGTGTAGTACTCCTTTAAAATCTTGATGTGCAGGATCTCCTGCTCCTCCTCTGTGTAGCCCGCGCTCTTTGCGTCAATAATCCGGTCATACGTGTCATCGACCCACCTGAAAAACGAGCCGTCCTTTTCGCTGAAAATCATCCAGCTCGCGACCATGTCGAACCTGAGGGTCTCCACCGCGCGGTTGAACTCATCGTCAGGAACCACCAGGAGCGAGGTTGCCATCTCGGTCTGAAAGTAGTCGCCCCAGGTGATGATATTGGGACGCACGCCGTATTTTTTCCTGAGCTCTTCCGCGGTCTCCTCCCGGATATAGGTTTTCGTCGATATACGGTCGATGAACTCCTTGATGTAAATAAGGTTCTTTGCCCGATCGATGCTTACCGTGCCGTCGTTAACCATTGTCATGATTGATTCGTTTATCAGTTCCTGCATGGCCCGCTCCTGTGTCGATAGTTACGACTCACTACCTTATCGGCAGTTTCTGTAGGGAGACATAAGATATTTTTGCCGGGAGGCCCCCAGGATTGGAGCCTGGACCTTCACTGTCAGAAATAACCTCTTGACGGGAGGCCCCCTAAATCTCGTTCTCAGGATGAGGTTGATGCCAACGCAGGCACAGGATGTGCCGAATGCGTTGGCCCTCATAGGGGGACTTTTAATATTCTGTATCAATATGACTACTTTTCAAGAGCGTACTTAATTCTATTTAATACGTCTTTAACATCATGAAGTATTTCATCATTGCTAAAACGAAGAGTGGTGATGCCGCAATTTTCAAGGAACTCATCCCTGAATTCATTATAATCTTGACGTGTTTTGTGAATGTCACCATCGATTTCAACAGCAAGCCCTGAGGCATGGCAGTAAAAATCAAGAATATATCTATGCACCGGGTGCTGGCATCTGAACCTGTAACCGCTTAATTTTTTTTCTTTCAGCTCATTCCAGAGGATTTTCTCAGTATTGGTCATGTTGAGCCGCATCTTTCTGGCAAGCTCAATGACATATTTCGGAGTGTGTATTTTTTCTTTCATGTAAGCATAGTATCTAGTATAAATCATTCTTTCAACCAATAATCTCAAGCCCCCCTCCGGGGAGGTTGGGGGGCCTCTCACAGGCCTGAGGAGACAGCCCGCCCGGGCCGCATCCGGATAAACTTTCATTACATAAATTCTAAACAGATTTCCCCTCATTACATATATTATAATTGACTATTAAGCATATACATATATAAGATGTGTTTATTCAGGTATATCTTTCGGCAAAACCGATGAACACGATTCCGGATAACATGCCGGCAGGAGCGTATAGTCCCCATCATACCTGATATACCAGGGATACCAGACAGAGACGACATGGATGAGCATTCCGATATACTGACCAGGATCAGGACCAACCAGGAAAAATTTCAAAACTATAACCGATTGAAGCTCGGGAACCTCCAGCGCGCCCTGCCCGATCAGAAGGCGCTCATCCTGCTCGAGCTGGTTCCCTATCTGCTCAACGTAAGCTCATCAGGTCTGCCGGGCCACATCCAGGCTGCTCATATCCCTGCCGGGGTCTCTGATTTCGTGCCATCGCCCCGGCTCGCCGACTTTATCTCGAAACGCTTCCCCGACGCGAACATTGTCAGAAACAGGGTGGACAATCCCTTCATACTCATGGTGGCGCTTATCGGGAGCTGCGGCACGATCGCCTACACACGCCAGTCGGACTTCGACTTCTGGCTCTGCTACCACGAGGGGCGGCACGACCGCGAGTCCATCAACCAGTTCAAGGCCAAGCTCCGCAGCATCGAGAGCTGGGCGTTCGAGAATTACAACATGGAGCTCCACTTTTACCTGAACGAGATCGGCCGGGTGAGGAACAACATATTCGCCGACGACGGAGAAGAGCTGTCCGGCTCATCAATAGGCGAGCTCCTGAAAGAGGAGTTTCTGAGGAGCTCGATCGTGCTGTACGGCAAGTCGCCGTTCTGGTGGGTCGTGCCCTCAGACACGGACAACGCCACCTACGACGCCTGGCTCGCGACGGTGATGAAATCGGACATGGCGGAAAGCTTCATCGACCTGGGCAACCTGTACAGCATCAAGCAGGAGGACTTCCTGGCGGCCGGGCTCTTCCAGATCCTCAAGTCGCTCGGCAACCCGTTCAAGTCGATCATCAAGCTGGGTCTTCTCGAACGGTACATCAACAACTACATGGAAAACCCCTTCATCTGCAATATAATAAAGAAGAACATCCACGAAGGCAACCTGGATTACGACCACATCGACGCCTATATCATCATGTTCAATTACGTATACGATTACTACAGCTCGATCGTCAGGGACCGGGACGCGCTGGACGTGCTGAAGACGTCGTTCTACCTCAAGGTGGAGCCGTCCCTTTCGCGCAGCGCGGCCGCCAGGCAGGAGGAGGGATTCAATCCCGACAAGACCCGGATCATGCTGGAATACGTGAAGAAATGGGGCTGGGCCGCGGCAAAGATCAGGGACATGGACAATTTCACCAACTGGAATATCGAGCCGGTGAGCAGGCTCCTGAACAACGCGAAGAAATTCGTTTTACAAGAGTACCGGCGCATCCTGGGCAGCATCGAGGCGCACAAGGTCAAGCACAAGTTCACGGACGAGGAGATCAAGGCGATAAGCCGGAAGATATACTCCCACTTCCAGGTTTCTGACACCAAGATCGACAACACGCTCAGCTTCAAGAACTATCCGCCCGAGAAGCTCCTGAAGATCGAATACGTGCGCGATCAGAAGGGAAACGAGACCTGGTTCCTGTCAAAGCGCCTCATCGTGGACAACCACCCGAATATCATTATCCTGCACAAGGACAGGACCCTGCTCGGCCTCTCGGTCTGGATCAGCCTGAACGGCCTTTTCAAAAAAGACTACACGCGCCTCGAGATAGACACCGGCCTGCACAGCCTGGAGACGAACTTCCTCCGCGAGCTCATAGCCGACATCTCCACGAACTTCATGTTCAAAAAGATCAGCGCGTTCCGCGAGGACTACCTGAAAGACCCCTACCCGGTCATGAGCTACATCATCTTCAACCTCTACTCCAAGTATTCGCGGAAGATCGACGAGATATTCTTCCTCTACCACGACAGCTGGGGATCGACGCGGTTCGAGACCTTCAACCGCGAGCTGGACCTTGTCCAGATTCTGGTCAGGACCCTGAACGGATGCCTTGCCACAAAGAGCGATTACGCGAGCGCCATCAACGTGGTCTCCTCGTCGCCCTTCAGCTCGACAAAGGACTTCATCAGGATCAAGACCTTCGTCGGCGACCTCTTCTCGTTTTTCCTGGACGGATACGCTGACGCGAAAAAGAGCTACGTCACCATGATGGGCAACCAGTATCTCATCTTCTACACCAAAAAAACCGGGGCCCAGGCTCTCATCGACACGATCACCTGCGATTCAGAGGCGAAGATGATGTTCAGCCTCTCGTTCAACTACGGGTTGAAAAACATGATCCGGGTCGATCCCTCCATAAAGGAGCTCAACTTCCTCAAGACAATCGTCGACAACTCGATCAACGAGGCGATCCAGATCTACTTCGACAGCGACCGCAAGTATTCGCTCTTCTACGTGGTTGACGAGAGCGGGTCGCTCTTCTTCTACCGCAAACCAGCGGACCTGCTCTTCGACTACCTGACGCGCCTCTACATCTTCGCGAAGGGTGTAGCTGCGCAGGTGACCGGCCAGAACCCGTCGTCAACGCTCCGGCTCAGGGAAAACCCGGTCGAGATATTCCAGCTGAAAAAGGACCTGTACATGAACTACTCGGTCACGCGGATAGACCCGGAGCACTCGATCAGGATAGAAGATTTACAGAAAAAAATGCAGCCGTGCGGTCTTGCGGTCGCCATGGATAAAAACCGCGAAATGCATTACAGCATCACCCTTCCGGACGGGCATCCGTCCGAGGCCTTCTCCAAGCATACCGTCGTCGACTTCGTGAGAAAGCAGAACGGCGCCCTGGACACAAAGGACTACCGGCCCTTCATAACCGCCATTGACCTGTCGCGGCTCCAGCACAAGTACTTCCGCTTCTACTCCTCATACTCCTTCTATGAGAAGATGCGCGCCGAGCTCATGCTCGAAAGCGCGCAGGCGCAGGCGAATAAATAATACGCTCACCCTCGCCTATGGCAACGCTCCCCTCTCCCCCGCAGGGGGCACGTGGGATCATGCTTTTTCTAATAACTCTTTCTTGATCATATCAAGAACTGTATCAATATTGTTCATAATTTCATCATTGTCAAACCGCATTGTTTGTATCCCGAGACTTTTCATGAAATCATCGCGGTATTCATCGTAGTCTTTTCTTTCTTTATGGACGTTTCCATCCACCTCAATCGCCAGGAGCTTTTCATCACAATAAAAATCAAGAATATAGTGATATATCGGATGCTGGTATCTGAATTTATATCCCGCAAGCTGCCTGCTCTTCAACCGCTCCCATAATAAACGCTCACCGGGAGTTAAATTATTACGCATATCTCTCGCCAGTTGAACTATATAATCAGGTGTCTTAATGCCTTTATTCATACATACTCTTTTAGGTTCAGCCCCCTGACTCGTGCCCCCTTCGGGGGTCAGGGGGGGATTTCAGCCCTATGACTCATGCCCCCTTCGGGGCGATGCACTGAGCCTGTCGAAGTGGCCGGGGGGGGATTACCTATAGTACCTCTTCTGCTCCCGCACCGTCGATGTCGGCATCCTGCCGTAATGGTGGCCGGGCCATATTACCGTGTCGTCCGGCAGGGCGAGTATCTTGTTGACGATCGAGTGCATGATCTTTTTCATCGACCCGTCAGGGAGATCGGTGCGGCCCATCCCCTCGGTGAAGAGCGTGTCGCCGGTGAAGACATGGCCCGGCGTATACAGGCACACGCTCCCCTCGGAATGCCCCGGCGTATGGATCACCTTGAGAGAGCAGGAGCCGAAGGCGATCACGTCCCCGTCCTTCAGGGTCATCTGCGGCGGGGGCGACGTCTTCCCTCCCATGGTCCGCGACATGAACCTGCTCGTGAGGCTCCCGAGCTTGCGCACGTCGATCTCGTGCAGGAGGAGCGTCGCGCCGGTCTTCTTCATCCAGTAGTCATTGCCGGACGTGTGGTCGAAATGCCCGTGCGTGTTGATGATGTATGTTACCGTGACGCCATGCTTGTCTATCGCGTTCTGAATGAGATGGTGGTCGCCCGCGGGGTCGATCAGCACCCCCTCCCTGCTCTTCTCGTCAGCCACCAGGTAGCAGAACACCGCCATGCCGGTTACCAGTATCTGTTCGATTATCATATCTCTCCTCCCTTGTCAATGCCCCCCTGTCCCGCAAACATTATAAATTATTTCTAATTGTATGCAATTTAATATTTAAACATTTTTGATAAAATTCAAAATCATTATCCAGGGTAAAGATTGATAAATTATTTTTAATACTTACCGCGCATATTAAGAAATCAATGTGTGAACCTTGTATGCCCTTTTTTCTGCATTGATTAAATAATTGCGCGGCTAATTCATAATGATCAGTTTCAATAAATTCATCATTAAAAGCTTTCAATTTATCTTTTAATTTTTCATACTTGGTATTATCGGAAATTCCGGATAATACTTCCTGTCTTATCGGTCCGATAATAGAAACACGAAGTTCATGAATTAATTCATAAAGTTCTTTAATTATCTCATTGTCGTGATTAACATTTTTTCTAAGGGCTAATGACCAGATCGAGGTATCAACCAATACTTTCATTTACGTTTCCGTAATTTTTTGTAATTATAGTCTTCATCATAGTCAATAGAGCCAAACAAATCTACTATTTCCTCTTGTTTTCGACGTGATATAAATTCTTTAAGAGCAAGAGTAACAGTATCTTTTTTTGTCTTTAAACCGCCAATCTTTTGAGCTTGAACAATAAGCTTATCGTCAATTGCTAAGTTTGTTGCCATAATACACCTCTATGTGTATAATATTACACAATATAATGTGTAATGTCAACAATAAATATAATATTTTTCCGGGCCATTACGCACAACTCTCGCCAGTTGAACTATATAATCAGGTGTCTTAATGCCTTTATTCATACATACTCTTATACGTTCAGTCTTCTGATTCATGCCCCCTTCGGGGCGATGCACTGAGCCTGTCGAAGTGGTCTGGGGGGAATTCATATATCATTAACATTTCCTCCACCCCCGGCCAGGACGGAATCTTCCGCGATACAACCGGCTTCAATGACTCAAGCTCATGAAAAAATTCCTCGTCCGCGCAGGAACCCCTGCTGCCGATAAATACCAGGGTCCTGCCGCCCGCCGCGCGGTACTGCCTGAGCGCGCTTACCGCCATGGGATCGAATACCGGCGGCCAGCAGAGAAAGAGCGTGCGCTCGGGATAGCGCCCTGCCATCGTCCCGTCACCTTCGTGGACCATGGACCAGGCCTCCTCGAACCACTGGTTCGACCCGCGCCACTCCCACGGCGGCTCTTCACCGGGCGGCCGGGTGTCGTAGGCGATAATGTCCGCTCCCGCGTCGCGAAGGCACATGGCCCAGTACCCGTTGCCCGCGCCGATCTCAATCAGGGGCGAGCGGCCCGCTATCTCCTCAAGAACATCGATCGTCGGAATGGAAAACGCGTACCGGCTGATGAAATCAGAGCGTCTCTCGTTCAGGATCATCCCCGGATCGCCGCCGGAGCGTCCGGAATCAGGCGCGATAAACGCGAGCACTTCTTCGAGGAACGGGTTCCTGACGGTCCATTCACGCTCCGACGGAACATACCCGGTAATATTGAACTCCGATCCGGATTCTGACGGTTCACTGCCGATATCGTGCGGTGTTACGCCGAAATCGTCCCCGTAGCGTGCCCGGACCATCTCACCCAGGAGCATTGGCCGTGCGACTATCTCATCCTTACGCTTTCTTGCCAGTCCCTTGATGAGCCGCTCGACCCTGTTCGCGGTGCCCCTGGTGCCGGTGAGCCCCCAGCAGCAGGCGATCCTGACCGGCCGGAAGCTTCTGGTGTACTTTGCGCCTGCGGTGCCATTCTTGTGATCCGCGTACCGCCGTTCAGGGTCGTCGGTCAGACCCGTGTAATACGATCCGTTTTCGCATTCCAGCATATACACGAACCAGCGCCGCGGACACGTGTCAGGTCTGTCTGGCTTCATGGAGGCTCCCGGTTTCGGAGGCATCCCTGCTATACGCCCTCTTTCTTGAGCGCATGCATGCTTTCGTACAGCCAGCCGGGGTACGCGGGAGCTGCATCGCCCGTCTTCTGCGCCAGAAGGAATATGTTGCTCCCGCGGTTCCTGGTGGTAAAAAATTGTATGAGACCGCGGAACCGCTTGATGGACAGGCCTTCGATCCTGATTGAGCCGGTCACTTTTGTGTAAAGACTGACCACGCGGAACCCGAGCCCTTCCACCAGGACGCGCAGCTCCTGCGGCGTGTATTCCCGATTGTGCCGGCCGTACGCGCCGTAGCCGGAATAATGGTCGTGCACGTTTTTCCCGAGGATCAGCTTCAGCACGTTCTCGTAGCGGAGCACATTGGGCGTGGTGATGATCATGTAACCGCCCGTATCGAGCAGGCGGTTTATCTGCACGAGGGAATGGACGGGGTTGACGGTCAGGTGCTCGATGATCTCGCAGAACAGCACCAGATCAAAGGATTTCGCCTTATAGGGAAACTCCTCCTTTTCCACGTTGAAGTGCTTGAACGCAATATCATGCCGCACCCCGAATTTCTCGCTGACGAGCGCTTCCTTCGTCTTTACCTTCTTCGAATCGCCGAAATAGTTGGCAAGTTCGAGGCTGCAGTTATAATACTTCTTCATGAGCAGGCTCATGAAGTAGGGACTCGCTCCAAGCTCCAGCACCCTGCTCTTTTCATTTATATCGTCGGGAAAAATCTCGAGAGTTTTTAAAAAGCGGTCCAGTGAAAAATTCAGGTAATTGCTTTTTTCATTCTCGTTCATGCCGGGCAGCCTGAAGCTCGCCAGGTATTCCATTATTGAGTCAATATCTGCTTTATTGTACGATATGCCCACTCCGGTTTTCCTCCAGCCCGGGGACGGATCGCCCCTCGTGTGTTATATATATCAATTCAGGATTGAAAACGAAAATTTGCAAGTTATTTTCTGATTGTCACGGCTTTCCGGCACGATGTATACATAATGGCACGACCCCCGACCCCCGGAGGGGGCGCGTGTCATTATGCCCTCTCCATTATAATCGCAGCCACGCCTGCCGGTGTTTACAAATGCCGCATCTGCTTGAAAAATATCGATCCTGCGTGGCCTCTGTAGGGGCAAGAAATGCTATATACATCGAAAAACATTTGACGGAGCTAACAAATTGCATTATATTTTAGTAATTATTAAATTTATTAATTATCAACGGAGACCGCCATGAAACATATCGCATTCTCTATCGGAATCCTGGCTCTCTCTCTCCCGCTTTACGCAGGACCGTTTATGGACGTTGAAACAGGCCCGGTATTCACAGGAAAAAATGACGCGCGGATTTCGGGAAGATACGGCACGCGCTTTTCGCTTACCGGGACGCTCTGGAACCGCCCCTCACCCTATATACGCGCGCGCGTCGGGTGGACCATCAAGGAACGACACACCATCACCTTTCTTGCCGCTCCGCTTAACGTTGAATATTACGGCACCTCATCGCGATACCTTCTCTTCAGGAACAGGTTAATAGTTCCCCACGCCCCGGTGCAGGCAAACTTCAAGTTCAACTCCTGGCGCCTTACCTACCGTTATGATATCGTTAAAAACGACACGATAGAATTCGGCCTCGGCCTCACCGGCAAGATACGGGACGCCTATATCAGGCTCGACAGCCTGGGCGTGAGGACAACCAGGCCCGATCTCGGCTTCGTGCCCCTTATCAATGTGCGGCTGCAATGGATGTTCGTGCCGAATCTGAGCTTCCTGTTGGATGCCGACTGGCTGGTTGGACCGCAGGGCAGGGCCGAGGACATACTGGTGGCCCTGCAGCGCCATGTGGGCAAGCACATGGTATTTAAAATCGGGTATCGCATACTTGAAGGGGGGGCTGACAACAAGAGCGTGTACACCTTCTCTCTCTTCCATTACGCGGTGTTCGGCGCAACGATGAAGTACTGACGGAAGGACCGGGGACATTGCCGCTGGCGATGCTCACCTGTCGCGGCCGCGGAAGCCCCGCTCCATTATACTTCGCGCTTGCTCGTATAATTCCGTGTCAACGATCGCCAGGGCCCTGTCAATGCACTGCAGGGCCTGCTTGTAATCGCCGTTTTTGTAAGCGTATTTCGCCATGAGATACGGGATACGATCGAATCCCGGATCCAGCCGCGACGCCCGTTTCAGCGTCTGGATGGATTCGGAAAACATCTTCTTTGTCGCGTGCACCCGTGCAAGGGCGATGTAGGCATATATGAAATGCGGGTTCAGCTCGATTGCCCGGTTCAGGTATATGAGCGCCTTGTCGTAATTGCCGAGCTGGATCCATTCCACACCCATGTCAAAGCTGTCATCAGCCTCTATGTCGTCGTAGTGCTTCATAAGAGATTGTAATAACAATTCAGACGTAATATAGTGATTAAAACGCCGGTCGATTCAATTATACTTAAAATCAGATCAAATTCCAGCAAAAATAAACAGATTGCTGAAAAACATCCGGTTTCCCGCAATTGACGAATTTCATGAAAGGTATCATTTCTTCATGTGTAACGGAGCTGTTTTGCAGGCCGTACCGGCCTAATGGCTGATGCCTCATCCGCCGCCCGCTCCATGTGAGCAGCGAGAAGCCGACGCGCACCCGGGAGAAGAGCCTGAGGATAACGATGAGAAGGAAGAGATAAGCTTTTTTGTTTGTACCGAGCCGCACTCCTGGCACGGCACCTGCTTGTCATCTCCAATGCGACGGATCTCGGAAAACGCCGCGCCGCACTCGTCGCACTTGAATTCATATATAGGCATGGAAGAACCTCTTATATTTAGTTATAACTAAATTACTGAAACTTCAATAAAACGTCAAGACGCTTTTTAAAAACTTTAACAACCTTGCCAGCATGACCCCAAAACCATCACATGAGTACCTCACCCCCCTGACCCCCGTAGGGGGCACGAAGGAGCAAGCTTTTTTGAGAAATGATACTTTTTCTGATAACTCTTGCTGGCTGTCCGGTTTGAATTTCATCCAAGGAGAGATGTGTTGAATATATTTAGCTTATAAGTCCCCCTCCGGGGGATTTCGGGGGCCTGATTACATAAAGTATCACTTCAATACAACCAGCGCGTCAACCGCGACCGGCTCCGATCCATCGATTATAATCGGGTTCAGGTCGATTTCGGCCACTTCCGGATGGGCGATCGGAATAAGGCTCAGGCGGTGAAGCACCTTCGCCAGCGCCTCCACATGTACCGCGGGCATGCCTCTGAACGCGCCGAGGAGCGCGCGCGCCCGTATATCGAACAGCATTTCGGTCGCGTCGTCCTCGCTGATCGGGGCCGGTCTGAATACCGCGTCGTTCAGCGCCTCGGTGAAGACGCCCCCCAGGCCGAACATCACGGACGGAACAAAGCCGGGGGCGCGTACCAGTCCGGCCACGAACTCGCGCTCGCCGCTCACCATCCGGTACGCGATGACCGGCACGGATCTGCCCGCAGCCTGCTGTATTTTCCGAAACGATGCAACCGCCTCGTCCTTCGATTTCAGGTCCAGATGGATGAGTCCCCTGCCGGTTTTATGCAAGATATCGCCGGCGCTCGCCTTCATGACGAGGGGATACCCGGCCTTCTCTGCCGCTGTCGCGGCCTCCTCTTCAGTTGCGGCGACGATCTCCTCGGTCACCGGGATGCCCCACTCTTTTAAAAAGAGCTTTGAGCCGTGCTCGTCAAGGTTTGCCTGCCCCTTCGCGCTGCACTGCTCAAGAATGCGAACCGCTCCGGCCGGCGCGGGAACAGACGCGGGCCTGGTCCATGGCTTCCGCTCCCGTATCTCACGGTGCCGCATCATCATAATCATCCCTCCGGCAGCCTTTTCTGGTGAATCAAACACCGGCACGCCGTGATCGTGATAGGAGGCGGTATAATTGTCCTCGCGGTCGATGAAACTCGATATGGAGACCGGTTTGTTGTAGACCGGGATGTAATCCGCGGCACTGCCCGACTTGTCGCTGAAACCGGCAAGCAGTCCCTCGAGGGTGACGTCCTTCATCACCGAGTTGAAATGAGGGAATACGGCCTTGAGCCAGCCGGTCCCCATGACCCCGTGTATCACTATTCCGTCGACCTCTCCGCTTTTTAGAATGATTTCAGGTATTTTATTGGAGAGATTTTCTATGTCCATGCTGAAAGTCATGTCCACCGGGTTGCCGCAGGGCGCATGGGGCGGGACGAGCGGGCGCACCTGGTCCTGAACCTCCTTAGAAAACTCGGGAACATCGAGTCCCCCCCTCTCCAGCGCGTTCGCGATCGCCGAGCCGGGCCCGCCAGAATTGGTAAGAATGCCGATCCGTTTCCCGTTCAAGCACGGCTGGTTGGCGAGCATGTTCCCGTTCCGGTACAGGTCCTCGATACTCTCCACCCGGATGATCCCGGCCTGGCGGAACAGGCCGTCGTAGAGATGATCGGGCGCAGCCATGGACCCGGTATGGCTCAGGCTGGACCGAGCGCCCGCGCTTGAGCCGCCTACATACTGGGCCAGCACCGGTTTGTGCGGCGTGATTGCCCGGGCTACGTCTATGAAGCGCTCTACATCGCGGATGCCCTCGATGTAGAGGGAGACGGCCCGCGTCTGCTCGTCCTCGCCCAGGTATTCCAGCGCGTCAATGATATCGATATTAGCGCTGTTGCCCACGCTGATCGCCTTGCTGAACCGAATCCCATTCCGCTCGAGATACGGAATGGTCTGCGTCACATAGGTGCCGCTCTGGGAGGCGAATCCCAGCGAGCCGGGCGCGCTCGTGTAGGGCATGACCGTGGTATTCAGGGATATCTGGCTATTAATGATTCCCATGCAGTTGGGGCCCAGAAAACGAATACCGTACTGTCCGGACAGCTCGTTCAGGCGGTCCTGCATCAGGCGCCCGTCCTCGTTCATCTCGCCGAAACCGGCAGTTATGATGACAGCGCTCTTCGTTCCCTTTTTCCCGAACTCTTCAATTATTTTGATAACCTCAACCGACGGCACGACGATAAAGGCGAGGTCAGGAACCTCCGGAATATCAGCGATCGACCGGTACGCGTCAAGTCCGAGCACCGTATTCTGGTGTGGATGCACCGGAAAGATTTTTCCCCGGTATCCGTCGTTTATTATACTCAGGGCGTGCATGGTGCCCATCTTTAAAATGTTGTTTCCGGCACCTACCGTGGCAATCGATCCGGGATTCATCAGGCGGTGGAGGGGATTCTCAGCCATATCATACCTCGAAAGATGGAGCGCATTTCACCGTCGCATCCATTGATGTGATCGCAGACGCATACAAACGCGGCGGTTCTGTGTACATTTTTCGGCTGGCTGGAAAATAAGTCAAGAGGGAAAAGGGACTACTTTATTCCCACGTTGAAGCTGCCATCACGGATCTGAATCACTTCGGTCCCATTGGCGGATTTCAATTCGCCGGAGAAGGTGCCACGGGCCCTTCCGCCGGGGCCGCCCCATTCGTCGATTGAAAGAGAAAAGGAGTGGTTATAATCGAGCGTGTACAGCACACCGCTTTCGGAGCCGAAAAACTGCACGATGAAAGGGCTCGATTTTTCATTGTAGACGCCGGGCGTGACATCGGTGGGAAGCATCATCGAGATCACGTGACGGTAGGTGGATTGATTGGACACGTTGATCTTTTCAAAGTTTGCGGCAAAATTGACGAGATAGCCGGTAAACTGCGGGGAAGCGGAGATTTTCGTGAAATTGGCTACCGAGGCATAGGTCTGAGTGTCGGGCTCTCCCTGTATTCTGAAAGATGCAGTATTTTCCTGTGCCGGAACAGACTCGCCGCTATCCATCCTGATCGTTTCCTCGCCCGCAGCTTTATACGGCCAGCCCGTTTCATCTTCGCCGGGGCCGGTCTCCCGGGTAACGATCCCCCTGGTGCGGGACTTTCCGTCTGCTCCTGATACTGCGTCGGAAAGAAGCGCGGTATTCGTCTTCACCTTATCCTCATCCTTTCCGCTGAGAAAATAGATGAGCGCCACCGCGGCGACGCAAATTGAAATAATAACGGCTTTTTTCATGGATCATACTCCGGAAACATAGATGGTGATTGATCGCCCGATATATAAAAAATGTCAAATTAATTACCATGCGGACAGCGCGCATATATCATATGTACTGCCCGGGGAATGGCTGTTACAAAAATATATTGACATACCCGTCCGCAGCATGCTGCACTAAGACAGCATACAGGGGGCGCTCATGAAGCTGTTTATTACTGGCGGACTTGGATTTGTCGGAACGAAACTCTCGGCAGCGCTCACCGCGCAGGGCCACCGGGTTACCGTAATAGAGCGAAATCCGGGCAATAAGCCGGCCCCGCCGCAGGGTGTTTCCGTAATAACGGCGGATGCGTCCATGCCCGGCTCCTGGCAGGACGCCATCGCCGGACACGACGCGGTAATCAACCTTGCCGGCGTTTCAATATTCAGCAGGTGGACCGGGCAGAAAAAAGACGACATCTATAACAGCCGGATCCTGATCACCCGCAACGTCGCTGACGGTTTGAAGAAAATCAGGGGCGCAAAGCCGGACCTCCTCTCCGCCTCGGCAGTCGGCTATTACGGCTTCCACGGCGACGAGATGCTCTCCGAGAACGACATCCCCGGCGAAGACTTCCTGGCCTCGGTCTGCCGCGACTGGGAAACGGAGGCGATGAAGGCAGCCGATTCAGGCAGCCGCGTCGTCATCACCCGCTTCGGCGTGATTCTGGATTCCGGCGGCGGTGCCCTCGACCTGCTTGCCAGACTGTTCAGAATGCGGCTGGGCAACCGCCTCGGATCCGGCCGCCAGTGGTTCTCCTGGATACACGCCGACGACCTTGTCGCGGCGTTCCTCTATCTTCTGGAAAAAAGGAAGATCACCGGTCCGGTCAATATCACCGCGCCTACACCGGTGACCAACCGGGAGCTGACAAAGGCGTTAAACAGGGCGCTGGGCACCTTCCCCCTCGTGCCGCCCGCCCCCGGTTTTATCCTAAAGCTGGCCCTGGGAGAATTCGGGGACTTCCTTCTGCGGGGACAGCGGGCGGTTCCGCGCCGGCTCCTCGACCTCTGGTTCGAATTCAAGTATCCTGACATCGAAGCCGCCCTTACCGCCATATTCCAACAGAATCCCGCCAGGTGACCGGCGGGCCTGACCCATGCGGAGCGAAACCTTCATCAGACGGAGCTCGTTCCCGGTATCAGCCGGTGAGCTTTTTGCCTGGCACCGGAACCCCGGCGCCCTCGAGCGGCTTACGCCTCCGTGGGAAAAGGTCACCGTTGTCGAGCGGGAGCCGCTGGCCGAAGGTTCGCGCACCGTCTTCTACCTGAAGACGGGCCCCCTCTCCCTGCGCTGGGCGGCAATTAACGAGGATGTGATTGAAAGCCGGAGTTTTACCGATGTCCAGGTAACGGGTCCCTTTTCAGCATGGCGGCACACACACCGATTTATTCCCGAATCGGAGGGTTCGTGTATTCTCGAAGACGCGATCGAGTACCGGTTGAGGCTCCATCGCCTGGCGCACCCCCTGGTCGGCCGGATCATCCGCAGGCGCCTGGAAAGGATGTTCGAATACCGGCATCGTATCACCGGCGAGGACATTATGCTCCGGAAGCCGGAGCGGCCCCTTGCTATCGTGATCTCGGGATCGAGCGGCCTTATCGGTTCCTGCCTGCTCCCCTATCTGATGACACGGGGGCACCGTATCACCAGGCTGGTGCGCGGAACCGGGCGCGGGGAAAGCGTTGCGGAGTGGGACCCGGAGCGCGGGACCCTTGACCATAATTTTTCCGGCGCCGATGCCGTGATACACCTTGCCGGCGAGCCGATCGGCGAGGGCCTGTGGACAAAAAAGAAGATGCGCGCCATCATCCGGAGCCGCGCGGCAGGCACACGCCTTCTGGCCGAACGGCTCGCTTCGCTCGAGCAGCCTCCCGCGGTCCTGGTCAGCGCATCAGCGATCGGCTATTACGGCGACAGGGGCGACGCGCTCCTCGCAGAAGAGGATGCGCCGGGGACCGGCTTTATCGCAGACGTGTGCCGTGAATGGGAGCGGGCGGCGCAGCCCGCCGCGGACCGGGGCATACGGGTCGTGCTGCTCCGCATCGGCGTCGTGCTCCACCCGTCCGGCGGGGCCCTGCGAAGATTCCTCCTGCCGGGCCGCCTGGGGCTGGGAGGCGCCCTGGGCAGCGGCGACCAGTACATAAGCTGGATATCAATGGAGGACATGGTCCGCGCTATCGAGCATGTGCTGCTGCGACCTGATATCAGCGGTCCGGTGAACGTCGTCGCGCCCGCGCCGGCGCGAAACCGCCAGTTCGTGCGCACGCTCGCCCGCGTCCTTCGCCGACCCGCACCCTTCCGCGTTCCGGCCTGGGCCGTGCGCCTGGCTTTCGGCAGGATGGGACGCGAAGTACTGCTCTCGGGCGCGCGCGTATCCTCGCGAAAAATCGAAAATTACGGGTTCAGGTTCCTGCACCGGGACCTGGAAGCGGCCCTGAAATTCCTGCTGGGGAAGTGACCATGAACAGACCGATTAAATACCTGATCCTTATAACCCTGACGGCGGCCCTCATGTTCGGCTTCCTCCACCTCTTCATACCTGGGCACAACTTTGAGCGGCTCCATATATTCCTCTTCAATCTCTGCGGAGGCGGCACGCTCCTGCTCGTCTTTTCCGAGGGGAAGCGCGCCCTCTCGCCGCGCACGGCCGCCTTTTATATTCTGTCTCTTCTGTATGCCGTCTTCGCCTTTTTCACGCTCTATCGCTACGCGGTCGCGGCCGCCATAGTGCTGGCCCTGCTGGTGGAAACGGTCCGCGTGCGGAGGTTCTCCCTCTTTCCGTTCGATTTTTTCCGCTGGCGGACGCCCGTTCATGATAAATTCCATCAGGCCGCCCTTCTCTGCCTGTCGCTGGGCCTGGTCATATCGTCGCTCGTGATCGCCAACCAGGAATACTGGAAGGTCGCCGCATCCCCGAAGCTCACGCTCGACATCTTCTTCCTCGGCTTCTCCTTTCCCGTTTCGCTCATAACCATGTCCCTCATGTTCGGCATGATGGAAAAGCGCGGCGGTCTGCCCGCGCGCCTGCTAAAGGAATACGCCTTCTGGGCGGTAAACCTGGGCGTCATTATCTTCTTCATCTTCATTCTCCTCGAGATGCTGATTGCCGAACTCGTGATCGCACTTTCCCTCTTTCTCGCTGTCTGTGTGGTCTTTTTTCTCTACCTGAAGCTCAGCGCCGGCAACCAGCCCAAGTCCTTTCTCACATCGGGCATCGCATTCCTGATCATGACCGCCATCACCGGTATACTCTATATACTGCTTTACCTGTTTATTCCCGAGCCTCCGGGCGGAAAACTGCTGCTCAGGTTGCACGCCCTGATATCCCTTTACGGATGGAACCTGACTGGCCTGGCGGTGCTGAGCAGGCGCGAGGATTTCCCTATCCGGCTCCATTCCGGCAGGATAATCCTCTTCCACTGGATCATCGTAACCGTTATCGCGCCACTCGGCTTCTATTCCCGCCTTTTTTCCATCATGGCGGTCGTTTCATACGGCACTTTTCTATACCTGATACTCTTTACCAGGGGTAAAACGCATCCATCCCGGCAAGCTGGAGCGCGTTAGGCGGCGCACGAACACCGACGGCCGTCTGTGAAAAAGCTTTCACGATCATGCAATAGACTTGACATTTTAATCAACCCGCGTTAGAATACATGCATATGGAGATTTTAAATGCCATCGCCTCATTTTTCCTGAAAAATTACTTCGACAAGAACATCATTATTCAAAAAAAGGCCAGGATCCTTTTCTGGATCATCTGTTCAATCGCCCTGCTGATTGTTCCTATTTACACGACGCTCTCATTCAGATATGGCTGGCCACTGAACCGCAAGATCCTTCTGCTTTTTCTTAATGGACTGCTCTTGCTGACGCTCGGCATTCTGTATACGGGCCGCTTCATCGCCGCAGCGCATCTGTTTCTCATCCTCTGCCTCCTGTCTCTATGGACATTTATTTTTCTTGACCTTAACGCCGCCAATTACATTGACCGGCTGTCATCCCTGCTCCTCCTGATCACGATCCTGAACTTCATCCCGCTTATAGTCGTTCGGATGAGGCATACCATTGTAGGCTACTTCGCAATAAACATGGTCCTTCTCGTCATATTCTTAAACCGTGTCTGGGTCGTGGCGTCAATCCCCACGAGCACGATAGCAACCTACTTCATCGACATCATGATCGCCTTCTTCATGAGCGGCGTCGTATCCTACCAGCTCTTCACCGTCAACAGGCTGTCGCTGGAACGCGCCAAGGAGGCGGAAGACGAGATCAGAAAAAGCGAGGAGCTGTTCAGGGGAATGGTCGAGGAATCGCCCCAGTTCACTATCATTGTCAACCAGGACGGCACCCTTGAATTCCCCAACAGCGCAAAGGAGCCTCCGTTCGGCTACCGCAAGGAGGACATCCCCACCATAGAACGTCTGTGGGAGACGGCCTACCCGGACGAGGGGTACCGCAGACTTATAAAGGCCGAGTTCGGCATAATCATGCATGAAGCCGCGGAAGGCAACCCGGTCAACTCCATCGAAACCAAGGTCATGTCCAGCGACGGCTCGCTCTGCGACGCCATGATCCGCTACGCCCCCCTCGGCCGGAGCGGGAGGGGGCTCATGCTCTTCGACGACATCACGAACAGGAAAATCATCGAGCGCTCCCTCCAGGCCTCGGAGAGGCGATACCGCAAGCTCTACGACAGCATGATGGACGGGTTCGTCAGCCTCGACATGGAAGGGAGAATACTCGAGTTCAACACGGCTTACATAAAAATGACCGGGCACACGGCGGCCGAGCTGTACGCCATGACCATATGGGACCTGACCCCGCACCGGTTTCACGATTTACAGAAGAAGATCATAAGGGAGCAGGTTCTGACCAGGGGACACTCGGAAACATTCGAGAAGGAATACATACGAAAGGACGGCTCGATCGTTCCGGTCGAACTCAGGATATACCTCATACAGAACGAGGAGGGAGAAAATACGGGAACGTGGTCGATTGTCCACGATATCACCAAGCGCAAGCAGACGGAACACGAGCTGCTGAGGACAAGCAAGATAGAATCGCTCGGCGTGTTCGCCGGAGGCATTGCGCATGACTTCAACAACCTCCTCACCGCAATCATGGGGAACATCTCGATTGCGAAGCTCGACCTGCCCAGGAACTCAAAAAACCGCGATATCCTGAACGAGGCGGAGAAGGCTTCGGAGCGCGCCAAGGACCTCACGATGCAACTCCTGACCTTCTCGAAAGGCGGCGCGCCCATTAAAAAAATCGCATCGATCCGCGATCTTCTGGTGGATACGGTCGAATTCGTGCTCAGGGGGTCCCAGATAAAGACGACATTCTCAATCCCCGAAAAGCTCTGGAACGCGGAGATCGACGTCGGGCAGATCAGCCAGGTGATTCACAACCTGGCCCTGAACGCGCGCGAGGCCATGCCCGGCGGGGGTTTAGTCTCGGTGGCAGCGGAAAACCGCACCATTTCGGCGAAAGACAACCTTCCGATCGAGTCCGGGAAATTCATATCAATACGCATCAGTGACACCGGTTACGGCATCCCCAAGAAGCACCTGCACAAAATATTTGATCCTTTCTTCACCACCAAGGACAAGGGGACGGGTCTCGGCCTTTCGGTCACCTACTCCATTATCAAGAAGCACAGCGGACATATAGCCGTCGAATCGACCGAGCGTCATGGCACAGCCTTTACCATATTGCTGCCGGCGACGGAGGAGAATATCGCCGTAGTCGCCGACCGGACGAACGCCCCCCCCCTGAATACCGGCAGAGTCCTGATCATGGACGACGAAGAGATGGTGCTCGTCGTGGGGCAGAAGATCTTAAACCGGCTCGGTTTCGCGACCGAGACTGCTCATGACGGCAAGGAGGCAATAGAATTATACCGCCGGGCCAAGCTCTCGGGGAAAAAATTTGATTTTGTGATCATGGACCTGACGGTCCCGGGCGGGATGGGAGGCAAGGAGGCCATCAAGATGCTGAAGGAGTTCGATCCCGAAATCAAGGCGATCGTTTCAAGCGGCTATTCAAATGACCCGGTCATGGCCAGCTATCGCGATTACGGTTTCAGCGGGGTCGTTGCAAAGCCGTATACCGTGGATGACCTCCAGGCGGTGATCACAGGCCTCCATAATTAGCCGGACCGCACCCGGGTCATCTTCCTGTCATGACAGATAGGTCTTTTTAAAATCCGACTCCGACATCAGCTCGAACATGCTGTCCAGCTTCGATGCGTCAAACAGGGTGGAGATATGGTCGGTTATATTCAGAAACAACAGCCTGGTGTTCGATTTTTCAGATTCCTTCTTGAACTTGATGAAAAGACCCAGTCCTGAGGAATCCAGGCTGACAAGGCTTTTACAATTCAATCCTATGACCCGCGGCTTTAACGCGATTTTCTCCATGAACAATTTCTCAGCATCGTCCAGCTCATTGAAGAGCAGATCGCCCTTGAGCGATATTATATATACATCATTATGTTCGGTACAGTCGACATTCAGCACAGGCCCATACCCCCACTGGTTATCTATCATCGATCCGGATCGATTCCGGCGTTCAGTCACGTCCTTTAACGACAGGCTTCAATACTTGATTCTGGTCAGGTCAATTTTCAATGAAAGCCCGTCCAGTGTCAAGGGAATTGTTCTCTGCCTCCCGTTGACGATCGCGTCCAGCCAGACGGTGGTATCCCCCCGCTTGTACGGCGTTATTGACCTGATTCTGTACGATTTCAGGGTTTTAGCGGGATTCATACGCTGCACGCGGATGAACTCGCTGACAAACAGCTCTTCGTCGCTCATCGCCATCTGCTCAGGGGACAATTTCTGCATGCGCAGATTCTGCATGAAGGCCGGGTGGGTCAGCCGGGAAAGCCCCTTCCAGTCCTGCCTTTTCCATGCTTCAAAAAATTCCCGCGCAACGTGCTCGGGAGCGATACGCTCCAGCCGCTCCTCGGTTTTACCGCATCGTGCCAGAAAGGATGCCGCGGCAAGCATAAGGACCCATAGAGCGGCCGCGCGGGCAACCCTCGCAGCTCCGCCTCCGCCGGCTGACGGCCGGCACGAGCGGCCGATCCCGGGGGCATCTAAAAGGTTATCAGTGTCGCGTCGCCCCATAGTTTTTCCAGCTGGTAATATTCCCTCATCTCCCGGGTAAAAATGTGCACGATCAGCTCGCTGAAATCGAGGATTATCCACCCCGATTCGTAATCCGGCTTTACGCGGCCGCCCAGACCCCGGGAATGGGCAAACCTCTCAAGATCGCGCGCCATCGAGCGGCAGTGAATCCGCGAGTTCCCGGTAACTATCAGAAAGTAATCAAGATAGCTGTTCACCTCGCGGAGGTCCATGATGACGATATCCGCACCCTTCTTTTCCTCCAGGAGGCGCGCGCACTCCCTGATGATTTCGACGATCTCTTTTTCCAGAAAATCATTCTTCTCCGTCACTTTGCCATGTCCTCGCCGATAATGATCAGTATATTATGGAGCTGCGTGTTGTCGATATTGTGGTAAACATTACGGATTCCCGTGAGCTCCGCGACGCGATCGACCGCCACGATATTCGCGCGCTTGTTGATTATGATGGACCTGTTCATCATGTGGTACGGGGAAGTCCCGAATTCAACAACATTCAGCCCCTCGCGGATCATCCGTTCACGCATCTTTCTCGCAAGCCCGGGAACATCGGTGCCGTTCAGTATCTTTATCTTGATTGACGCATCGATCTCCTTTTCGCTTTTATCCACAATGAGCTGTGCGAGAAATTCTTTTTCATAAATTCTGAAAGTGATATCATCTATAAAGTAATAGCCGTCCTTGAAAAAACCGGGCAGGACCGTGGCCATGACGTCGCCGTTCTTCAGCATGATATCCCCGATCCGAAGCATCTCCTGGGGAAGCATGTTGGTCTTGATCGACTTCATCAGCTCCCGGATAAACGCCAGGGTATTGAAGCGCTCCAACCGCTCGCGTCCGGAATAAAGCGTCATGAGTATATCAAGAATACGGTCGTATTTGAGGTATATCGAGTTCTCCTCGACCTCATTGATGTAGCGCATCGCCTTCCGCCCGTCAAAATAATTGACGCCGAAATTCATCGCGGGCCCGTTCTTCGGCTTTTCAAGGACGAACAGATCGACCCCCTCCAGGAGATTGATTATACGCTCCACGTCGGCTGCGTACAGCTCGACGTAAAAAGGGATGGTCAGCTTCAGGTCCCGCTGCAGGGAATGCCGCAGGCTGTTGAAATTAAACACCACCATTTCATCGATCCGGGCCATGCTTTCCCCGCTGTCATCAAGATGAATCCTGAACTCGGGCGGGATAAAAGTTATACCGATGCGATAGTTATCCGGATTTATGCTCATGATGGCGAAAAACGTATGCTTGTGCTCCTTGAGGACGTTGCTGCCGGCCACCAGTATATTGATGATCTTTTTCTTCTGAATCAGCTCCTCCACCGCGTTCCTGGTGCGCTGCCCATGGCAGTAGTAGATAAAAACCGAAACCAGCGCAACAAGAAGGATGATCGTGATTATCAGCACTTTGCGTTTCAAGGCACGTACAACCCCTTCTTCTTAATATAATCAATGACCGCGTCGGGAAGAAGAAACCGGACCGATTTACCGGCGCGGAGCCGTTCCCGTATGCATGTGGAGCTGATGTCGACAAGCGGGTTTTCAGCGTAGTTCACCCTGAAGCCCCTGGTATCGGGATGCGGGGATATCTCCCCGTCCGGACGCCGCATGACAATCAGGGCCACGTGCTCCCTGAGTCGATCCGGCTCCCGCCATGCACCGATGGTGTTCAGCGAATCGGTCCCGATGATCAGGTTCAGCTCGCTGCCGGGATAGAGTCCGAGCAATTCATGCACCGTGGTTATCGTATAGGACGGCCCTTCCCTGTCAATTTCAATCCGTGAAACCTCGAATTCCGGAGCGCCCGCCACCGCGACGACCGCCATGGCGAACCGTTCTTCCGCCGGGGTTTCACCGTCGAGCCTCTTGTGCACGGGATATTTCGCCGGCACCAGGATGACGCGGTCCAGTCCGAAGTCGGACCTGATGATTTCGGCATTGATGAGATGCCCGTAATGGATCGGGTTAAAGGTACCGCCGAATATTCCCAGCTTCACTTTTTATCGGACCTCTCCTCTTCCGTAAACGACATACTTGAGCGTCGTCAGCCCCTCGACCCCCATCGCACCCCGCGCGTGGAGCTTCTGGGTGGAGATCCCCACCTCGGCGCCCAATCCGAACTCGCCGCCGTCGTGGAAGCGCGTCGACGCGTTTGCAAACACCGCCGCGGAATCGACTTCGGTCATGAAGCGGTCGACGTTCCGGTAGTCGTTCGAGACAATCGCCTCCGAGTGACCCGAGCCGTAATGGGCGATATGCTCCATCGCCTCATCCAGGGATCCAACGATCTTCACCGCGAGAATAAGGTCGAGGAACTCGCGGCCCCAGTCGTCGGCCGCGGCCTGCTTGATACTGCCGGGTAGAATCGCGGCCGTCTTTTCACACCCGCGTATTTCCACCTTCCGGTCAAGAAGGCTCTTCAGGAGGGATTCCTTGTGCGGAAATGCCTCGTGGACCAGCATGGCCTCCATCGCGTTGCACACGCCCGGCCGCTGCACCTTCGCGTTCACCGCGATCCGGTTTGCCATCTCTTCATCCGCGCTCTCGTCTATAAAAACGTGGCAGACTCCCTTGTCATGCTTGATGACCGGCACCGTCGACTCCTCTGTGACCGCCCGGATAAGCTCCTCCCCTCCCCTCGGGATGACGATGTCGATGTAGCGGTTCATTTTAAGAAGAATGGGCACAAGCCCGCGGTCGGTCCTCCCGATGAAGGTGACCGCGCTCTCCGGGCACCCGAGCTCCGCCAGGGCGCCCTGCACCACGGCATGAAGCGCCGTGTTGGAGTTGATCGCCTCCTTCCCGCCCCGCAGGATCGCGGCATTGCCCGACTTGATGCAGAGCGCCGCGATATCGGTGGTGACATTGGGCCGCGCCTCGTATATGACCGCAACGACGCCTATGGGGACCCGCATCTGTCCGACCCGTATTCCAGACGGGCGGACCGTCATCTTCTCTATCCTGCCGATGGGATCGGGGAGCTCGGCGATCTCGTCGATGGAACGCGCCATCCCCTCTATCCGCTCCCTGTTCAGAAGCAGGCGGTCATAGAGGGCGCTGCTGACCCCGTCCTTCTTTGCAGCCGCAAGGTCCTTATGGTTCTCTGAAACGATAAAATCCGTCTTATTTCTCAGGTCCGCGGCCATTTTTTTCAACAGGTTGTTCTTCTGCACGGTCGAATAATTCGCTATCGTCCGTGAAGCGGCCCTCGCATCCCTGCAGAGCTTCTCGATGTACTCTCTGTCTTCCATAAACATCACTCCGGAATAAAAATCACGCTTTGGTCCCGATCACGGCCTGAAACAGGAACCCGGCGCAGGTTTCCATCACCATACTATTTCAACATTGATTTCACGGCCGTCCTCCGGCATATCACCGGGGGCTATCCTGTTATCGCGTATGAACTTCATGAAGTAGTCGTTATTGAGGCTTTTCATGAGCCCGAGTATCCGCTTTTTAACCGAATCGCTGCTTTCGGAAAAAACCGATGAATAAAAGCGCAGAACGCCATTGGTATCGTCCGATCGGGCCGCAACCCAGACAATTGCCGCCTGAAGAGGCGGGTCCTTCTCCAGTCTGAAGCGTTCCGCCAGAAACTCAAGGTTGATCATGCCGTTATCGGCAAGACCATAGTACCCCGCCAGACGGCTGAGCCGGTTCTCGCTGTGTATCAGCGTGTATACCTCATAAAACCGGTTGACCGGCCTCGAGAGCAGAAGCGGGAGCCGCCCCTCTCCCAGGACAATGTCCTCAACGAACCTGTCCCCCAGGACGCGGCCGGCATAGAACCCGGCTGCCACGAGCAGGAGACAGATTCCCGCGATTGCCGCAATGTATCTTGTGACTCGTACCTTCACGTTCATCTGATTCAAAATGTATTATTATGAACCATCCTATCCTGTCAATTTATTATTTTCACCATATAACTCCGCCTGAGCTTCATTTCATAAAAATAATCCCCGTTCCACCCCGATCAAACTGTCATTTTTCTTGACAAAATAGGATAATGACGGGCATTTACAAACATTGGAGTTTTTATGGAACCATTACTGACTGTCAAGATTCCTGGCGTAAAAAAGCGATACAGCGGAAAAGTCCGTGACCTTTATACCGTTGACAAGGAGCATCTCCTGATCGTCTCAACGGACCGTATTTCGGCTTTCGACCATGTGTTTCCTACCGGAATTCCGGGGAAGGGAATCATACTGAATAAAATATCGAACCTCTGGTTCAAAAATATAAAGGTTATAAAAAACCATATTGTTGAAGACAACTTCGACAACTTTCCAAAGCCATTCAGGGATTTTCCGGAACTGCTCAAAGACCGGGCCGTGATCGTCAGGAAAACCGAGCGCATAGACTTCGAATGCATCGCGCGCGGCTATCTAATCGGCACAGGATGGAAAGACTACCAGGAGACCGGTTCCGTGTGCGGCATCACCCTGCCGCCGGACCTGCAGCTCGCGCAGAAACTCGACGCGCCCCTGTTTACGCCTGCGACCAAGGAGGACACCGGTCACGACATCAACGTGCCGATGGAAGTGATGCGGGCGCGTCTGGGCGAGGAGCTGGCCTACCGCCTGGGCGAGAGCACGCTCCGCATTTACGAATACGCCCGGGACCTGCTCGATCGCCAGGGAATAATACTCGCCGATACGAAATTCGAATTCGGGTTCGCAGACAACGAGATAATACTGATAGACGAGGTTCTTACCCCTGACAGCTCGCGCTTCTGGGACAAGGAATCATACCGTGTCGGCACCTCGCCGGTGAGCTTTGACAAGCAGTATATCCGGGACTATCTCGAGACGACCACGTGGGACAAGAACTCGCCGCCGCCCCCGCTCCCGGACGAAATCGTAATGAAAACAATAGAAAAATACGAGGAGATACTGCATCGTGTAGAATCGGTTTTCTCCCGGTAGACCGATTTTCCCGCTACCCGCGATCCCCATTAGCGAAATGAAAATCCATACTCCGGGATGGACCCGGGAGAATTTACGACATAATGGATTGCCGTGGCATGCTGTCTTGTATATATTAGATTTGCTGCAATACTGGATTTTTTAAAGGGGGGCTCAGGGGTAAAGCCCCTGAAAAAGCCCCCGCCGGGGCTTCCCGGCGAGCGCGAGACGCAGTTTCGCAATTAATCCATTAATTCTGTAAAGTTGCCGGATGAGAAGAATTAATAATTCAGAATGTGCTCGTTTTATACGATAATTACATTGGTTACAATACGCTTCAACAACACTGCGCCCGCGCTCGTTTTGAAGAGGACTTTCACCGGGCCCTGTACATTATTTTCTGGGGGAATCGATGGCACTGCCGGAGAAAAATCCTTTTAACGAATACAAAAAGACTCAGATCGCCACCGCCAACCAGGGCAAGCTGATCGTCATGCTCTATGATGGCGCGATCAAATTTTTAAATATCGCCATAGACAATATGGACCCGAAGAACTACGATGTCGTCAATAACAACATCATCAAGGCCCAGGATATTATCACCGAGCTTCTGCTCTCCCTGAACATGAAGGACGGCGGAGAAATCTCGCAAAACCTCTTCAATCTCTATCTCTATTTTAAGAAAGCCCTGCTCGAAGCGAACATGAAAAAGGACGCGTCCATTATACAGGGGGTCGTCAAGCTGCTGAAAGAGCTCCGCGACGCCTGGGACAAGATATCGGCGAACGAAACCGCGTCGGACAAGAAAAATGTCGGGGCGAAAGGCAACTTCAGCATTGAGGGATGACGCGCGATCCATCGTCGAATCCCTGTCACTCCTCTACGGGAAAAAAAATGAACTGCTGCGAACGCTTCTTCTGAGCGAATCAGACAAGCTCTATTATGAAAAATCGGGAAACGTGGACAGGGTGGTGGCCATCATCCGGGATGATGAGCGTCTCATCGACGAGGTGGATCTGGTTGACTGCGAGATTGCCGGGCTGGAGCAGGGCCTTTCGGAGCTGATCGGTGTGCCCCCCCGCGCACTCTACGGAATACTGGCCGATGTCCCCGGGGCCCGGGACCTCGTCGCCCTGCGTGCCAGGACGCGCGATTCGGTCGAGCATTTGCTCGATGAACGCTCGGCGCTCATACAGAGGCTCCAGAACGCGTCATCGTCGGTACGCGACAGCATCAACGAGCTTTCCCGCATCGGCAGACTGAAACGCGACGAGAACGGTGAGATGCCCCCGCTCCCGTAAGCCGGATCACAATTCCGCTATGTTTTTTGATTTTAAAATTTCGTCCCGCCGCCTGACCATCTCGTCATAATCAAATCGATACCGCTTTTTCTTGTAATACCTGTTATAAGTGGCGAGATATTTTTTGGAATGGAAATATGAACGCATTCTCTCTGAAACGTAAAAAACCTGCTCTGAAGGCGCGTAATCCTGGGGAAGGTTTTTGTATTCTTCAATTATCGTCCGGGTGATGATCCCCCACGAGATATCGGCCAGCGAGTATTTCGACAGATCCCTCATGATCGCGCGTAGAATTCCCTCGTGCACCGGGTTGAAAAACTTGAATTTTTTTGAATACATGAGCGCCCCGTGCATGTGGTCAGGTATGTCGAGAAAGCCGTCCTTGATGATTTCACGCGCGACAACATGCATCATGTCGAAGCAGTAATTCAGCACGCCGAGTCCCGGCTTCCTCTGACCCGGGAGCTGCGGCCTGTCATCATTGAATTCCCGCTCCGGGCTCTGCGCGGAAAGCCACTCTATGACGATCATGTCATAGGCCTGATAGGCCTCATCCTCGAACAGGGTCCTTTCCGGCATGAAGCGTGATTCGCTCAGCCTCAGATCAATCAGGAGGAAATCGGGATCGACCTTCCGGTAATAGAGCTTCATATAATGAATGAACGCATCATCGACGTCGATTTCGACCTTGAGATTGTTGAAGCCCTTCGACTCCAGGTGTGCGATCAGCCCTACTCGATCCATGATATCGTAGAGGGCCCCGGGGGTATAATTCCGCAGAAAGAGCTTCTGGCGTCTCGATGACTGGTCAGAGAGTGCAGCGCCGAGATCCATGGCCGCCATTTCCTTATCGAGCGCGGTGCTGAAATCCATGGCCTGCAGGTACTTCGACATCTTATTCTTCAAATATATTACTCCCTTAATGGCGTCGCGTGCCATGCGATACTCGAGACGTAAGTACTGAAACCGTTTCCCTTATTTCCAGCGGTCATTGTTGTAAACAAGCCGTACCTGGTAAAAAAAATCCTGTATGCTGCCGTAATCTATGGCGGGCACGACGAGAAGGCGCACGAACTTGTCGTAATTGCGCACCTGCAGCAGGGCGCGCTTGTAGAAGTCATCCAGCTTCTCGCCGATAATGATCATTCGCGCGTTTGACCTGATGTACTCTTCCAGAAGCACGCCCGGCTCCGTCACCGACACCACGTCCTCCGTGGGTATGAAATCGGGCGCGATGATATTCCCCGGTTCCTGGCTCCGGGTTACGATCATAGATATGAGGTCTGTGTTGATCTTGAACCGCTCTATATACTCTTTCTGCCGCGCCACCTTCAGATCGACAAAGATGATTATGGCCACTTCCGAGTTCCGGTAGCGGAACACCTGGTTGCGGTCGAATTCCCTCTTCAGATTGTTCCATTTCTTGAAGTCGAGCGGCTCGTTGTGGCGAAGGAGTATGATCCGCTTTCCGAGCTTTGAGTCAACCCCGTACACCTCTCCAACCATCCGCACATATCGCTTTCTCTTCGACTGGGCGCTCGCGTCGCGCAGATCCTCAAGAAGCTTGTCCATCTCGCTTATCCGGCCGCCGCCGTAGGGCTTCCTGAATTCGGCGGGAAATTCCTTGTTAAGATGCTCGTAGAGGCCGGGGGTATAGAAGATCTCGACCTCGGTTATTTCGTTCTCCTCGAGCTTCGGCAGGTGCGCCGGGAGCACCAGATCGGTAGAGAGATAGCAATTCCCCTTGATGAGAATATCATCGAAATATTTAATCTCGATCCCGTCGCCGTACTTCTCAAACAGATGCGCTAATTGCTGTAGTGTCAGCTTCATGGCAGTCTCTTATCCCGATACATCAGACCTTCGCTGTTCCCTGATCGCCTGTCCGCTTGCCCCGCAAAAAGGCGTATATGAACCTGTCGATGTCGCCATCAAACACGTAATCGATGCTGCCCGTCTCCTCGCCCGTCCTGTGGTCCTTCACCAGCGTATACGGCTGGAAGACGTATGACCTGATCTGGTGTCCCCACGAAATGTCTTTTTTCTGTCCGATCTTCTCCTGCTGCTTCTCCTCGAACTCCCGCTTCTTCAATTCATGCAGGCGCGCCTTGAGCACCTTCATGGCGAAAGCCTTGTTCTTGTGCTGGGAACGCTCGTTCTGGCACTGGGTGACGATTCCGGTCGGAAGGTGGGTTATGCGAACGGCCGAATCAGTCTTGTTCACATGCTGTCCGCCGGCACCCGAGGACCGGTATGTGTCGATCCTGAGGTCTGCATCCTTTATCTCAATATCAATGTCCTCGTCCACCTCCGGGATTACCTCCACGGACGCGAAAGAGGTGTGCCGCCTCTTGTTCGAATCAAAGGGCGATATCCTGACCAGGCGGTGAATCCCCCTCTCGCATTTCAGCAGGCCGAACGCATAGTCCCCCTTGACAAGCATGGTGGCGCTTTTTATTCCGGCTTCCTCACCCGGGGTGTAGTCGACGACATCAACCTGGAAGCCCTTCTGCTCGCTCCAGCGGAAATACATCCTGAAGAGCATGTTCGCCCAGTCCTGGGACTCGGTGCCGCCCGCCCCCGGATGGATCATGACAAAGGCGTTGTTCGCATCATCCTCGCCGGAGAGGAGTTCCAGGGTTTCGAGCGATTCGAAGCTTTTTTTATAATCTACAATATTGTCGGAAAGTTCATCCAGGACGGCAGCGTCCCGGTCCTGGAGGGCCATCTCAAAAAGCTCCTCCGCTTCACGCACGGTGTTCATCAGGCTGTCAAACGGCTCGATACGCCGCTTCAGATTGCTGAGTTCCCTGCTGGTCCTGGCAAACAGATCCTTGTCCTGCCAGAACTCTTCCTTCTGCGTCTGTTCCCTCAGTTCGGCCGCTTTTTTTTTCAATGCGTCGACATTGACTGACGCGTAGAGCTCCTCGATCATGCCGGAGACATGCTTCAGTTCCCGCTGGTATTCACGATAATCTTTCTCTTCCAAAACGAATATACTCCAAGATGCGGACGGGACATATTGCCATCCGCCCCTTCACACTTTTTGCGATCATGATGCGCACTTTTCATGTCGATTCTATTTTATTAGTGATATATTCTCAGGATTTGGTCAACAAAATAAAAAATTTTGATAAATAATTTTTTACAGTCGATCAGATTTTGCGGAGAAATTCCCGTTCAAGATGACTGATGAAGGCCCGTTCGAGATCATCTGACGCATGATAGTCCGCGTCAAACACGTCACGCCACACGTCCCCGGTCTCCATGCAGAGGTATACAAAGGGCGCACGGGAGTATGACCTGATGCGGTTAAGAAGCGCGCTATAGACAGATATCCTGTTCTTTTTTAGATATCTGAACTTCCCGTCCGGTCCGGGAAACATCTCGGCCGCTGTCAGGGCCTGGTCAGGAAACACGTCCCTGATAATTTCCCTGAAACCGGGGCTGTAGCGAAAGCACCCGAGCGATATCCATGCGACGCGCTCCGGGTCAACGGCTCGGAACAGGAGGTCAACTATGCCGAGATACTCGTCAACCCATCCCTTGTGCAGTATGATCGGATCAAAATGAAACGCTGTCAGGTAGCCCGCCCTGCATGCCGCTGACGCCGCCGCGATACGCCGGTCAAGATCGGCCGAACCCTGTTCGTACAGGGCGATATTGCGCGGCGTATTCAGGCTCCATGCGAGAACCGCATTCCCCTTCTCCCTGACGTCCAGCAGGTGTTCCACATTGTCTGACTTCGTTTTCAGCTCCAGGAAAACCGAGCAATTCCGCGCCGCAGCCCCGATCAACGAGGAGCCGATCCCGGTTACCTCGTCGAACATCAGCGAATCCGTATACTCGCCTGTCCCCACCCTGACAGTGCTCGCGCCGATCGGACTCAGGCGCGGCAGTTCCCGGAACGAAACCTCGATATTGATGAACTGGGTTATGCCGAACGAATTGAGGTAATAGTTCAGGTAGCAATAGGTGCAATTGTACAGGCAGTTAAAGCCGGTGTTGAGCAGAAGATAATTGCAGCAGATCATTCCCGGCGACCCGGGACATTTCTGCGACAGCCTGCCCATAAACCGCTTCAGGATAACGACCTCCTTCGAAGGGATTCCCTTTACTTTCAGCGTATCGACCGCCCGCTCCATCTCGTCTTCCGTGGAGCATGCGATGATCTCTTTTCCCCTCAGCGCCGCAAATCTGCGGACCATTGGATTGTCGCTATCGATTTCTTGATACACGACCGCCTTGATGTCGTCGATAGTTTTCACAGGCCGACAGTAGCGCGGGTGTCGATCAGGTGTCAATATATATCTCACCTGAAATGGCCGCGGCGTGACGCAACCTTGCGCGAAAACGGTTGAAAAAACACAAAGGAGAGGATCCGTCATCCCCGAAACGGCCAATTCACATTGAGCCGTGCCGCGTTATGTCACATAATGTATACCGGGACCCGGGTCAGCCAGCTATACAACTGGACAATTTGCAGAAACACCCAGAGAAAAACATTTACATGATTGACAAAAATAATTTTCGATACTATTATTAAAATATCGTTCTTCAGATTATACTAACAACGATTTGCACGGGGGCTATGATATGAATGACTTCATCATAATGGGTCTTGTTATAGCTGTCTGTTTTGTTATATTTGTCGGGTACTGCTATTATAAATTCAGATGGCGGCTCATCACCAAGCTCTTTGTTGTATTTATAGCAGCGGGCAGCGCAATTGTATATCTCGGACTTGTACTGGGGAAACTGGGCATAACGGCGCCTGTTCTTGCAGTCAGCCTGCCTATTACCATCATCGTCGTCATACCGATGATTCTTTTCCTCAACTATACAATTGTCCGTCCGGTCAAGCAGATGCAGGAGGTGATACAGAAAATATCGGAAGGGGACCTCACCATGAACCTTAACGTGCGGCGAAAAGACGAATTCGGGGAGATTTCCACATCATTGCAAATCATGCTGGAACGGCTCAACAGGCTCATCGGCAGCATGGCGGACGTGAGCAATTTTCTCTTTGACGCGTCCCAGCAGATACGGGACACGGCGCTGTCGCTCAGCTCCAGCTCGTCCGAGGAATCGTCCAACATAGAGGAGGTATCAGCGTCAATCGAAGAGATGCTCTCCAACATCACGCAAAGCGCGCAGCGTTCGCTGCAGACCAAAAACGTGACAGGCGAGTCCTCAAAGATCGCGACCGACGGAGGGAAGCATATCGAGCGGACCATCCAGTCGATCAGGGACATCAGCAAGGACACCCAGCAGGTGACGGAGATTATAGAATTTATAGAAGGTATCGCGTCGCAGACAAACCTGCTCTCGCTGAACGCGGCCATTGAAGCCGCCCGCGCCGGAGAACACGGTCTGGGTTTCGCGGTGGTGGCGAATGAGGTGCGAAAGCTGGCTGAACGGACATCCCAGTCGTCCCGGGAGATCAACAAGCTGATATCGGTCATTCTCGCGGCGATAAACGAGGGCGAGATCCTGTCGAACCGGGGCAGCGATGCGATCATTAAGATAACCGAATCAATCCAGACGGTCGTGGATCTGGTTGAACAGATGGCGACCGCCAACACCGAGATCGAGCAGGGCGCGCGCATGATAGCGTCGAGCATGAACGACCTGGTCCAGATATCCCAGCAAAACGCCTCCTCTTCCGAGGAAATGGCTTCAACGGCGGACAGCCTCAATGAGCTGGTCAAGAAGCTGAAGGATATTGTGGGGCAGTTTAACATCGCACAGGTGGCATAATGGATATGCCGCAAAGCGAATTTCAACCGGGAATCATCGAGGCCGGGAGATACCGAACAGCGATTTCTCCTTGACTTCTGTCATTTATCCCGGTTCACTGTGCCTGTTTCCGGAAAACCCCGGAAAAATTATTCATGAACGTGGAGACTGACATGGGCTGCCTCTTCTGCAACATCATCAGCGGCGCGACACCGTCAAAGAAGGTATATGAAAACGAGAAGGTATACGCCTTCGAGGACATCAATCCCCAGGCGCCGGTCCACGTCCTGGTGATACACAAGACCCATATAGAAAAGCTCGAGGACCTCACCGCGGCCAACAGCTCTATCATGGCCGACCTTTTCCTCGCCGTGAAGGAGGTCGCGGAGATCCGGGGGATAGATGAGAAAGGCTACCGCGTGATTATCAATAACGGAACCGCCGGCGGGCAGGTGATCTGGCACCTGCATGTCCACGTGATGGGCGGCAAAGACGATATGGGACCTATGGTTGTTCGCTGACCTTTTTCTTTTTCCGCTTCTGGACGATCACCCTTTCTATGGAGCGCTCGGTTGCCTCGTCGATAATGAAGGCATACCTGTCGTGGTAGAAGCGATCGCCCTTCTTCGGTATCTTGCCCATACGGTATGACACGAAGCCCGCCAGCGTCTCGAAGCCTTTTTTCTCTATGACCACATTGAAGCGCTTCATGAAATATTCTATGTCCATCCTGCCGCTCACCGCGAACCGTTCCCGGCCCAGCTCGGCGACCAGGTCCTCCTCGGACTGATCGCGGGTCTGTATCTCGCCCACGACCTCCTCGGCGATGTCCTCGTGGGTGACCATCCCGACCACCCCGCCCTGCTCGTTCACGACGAACACCGCGGGGATGAGGTTTTCCACCATCTCCGCATAAATCTCCACGATCCGCTTGGTCGCGGGCACATAGTACGCCCTGTTCATGACATCGGCGATCCTTTTCGCATTCCGGTTTTTTAGTAACTCACGATAAAAGACATAGCCGACGATATTATCAACCCGGCGCTCGTAAACCGGTATCCGCGAAAACCTTGTTCTGACGATTATATCAGTGAGCTCCCTGACAGGCTGGTTAATCTCCACCGATACGATATCAATTGTCGGGGTCATTATCTCCCGTGCGACAATCCCCCTGAACGAGAGGATTTCAGAAACATATGCCTGGTGCTCCTCGTTGATAACGCCCAGCTCCTGACCCATCTTGAAGAGTATATTGATCTCCTCACGCGAGCGAATGCCGCGCTGCTCGGTCGAGGTTATCCCGAGCCGGGATTTCAGGGCGTTGGAAAAAATAAGCGAGACCTTCACTGCCGGCCTCATAACGGTCATCAGGGCCAGGAGCGGATACGAGCATATCATCAGGAAGGTCTCGGCCCGGGCGCGCGCCACCACCTTCGGGGTAACTTCGCAGACGACGAGGAAAACAACGGTCTGGACCGCCGTCAACGCCAGAAGGCCCGGTTCGTTCAGCATGAAGGCGCTCGTGGCGATATAGGTCACGAAGGCGGCGGCCGCGATGTTCACGATATTGTTGCCCAGGAGAATCATGCCGACGGCGTCCTCGAAGTTATCCAGGATCCTGAGCGAGCGCGCCGCGCTCCGGTTCCCCGTCTGGGAGAGGGTCTCCAGCCTGTATCGTCTGGAGGTGAGGATAGCGGTCTCGGACCCGGAAAAGAAGAATGAGAGCATGATCATCACAAATATCAAAAACAGATAGAGCTGGAACTGAAGGATCATCAGCATCATGGGAGCAATACCTCCCCGTTCGTCACTGGCATGACCTCGACCGTCTCGATCTTGTTCTTTCTGATGTACCGCACCCGGAGAATGTATTTCCCCGCGGCGAGCTCCTGGCCGCGTTTGGGGATATACGACAGACGCTCGATAATGTAGCCGCCGATGGTGTCAGCATTCCTGCTCTCCAGCCGTTCGTCGAAGAGACGGTTGAAGTCGTCAATCTGCATCTCGCCGGAAATGACCCGCACGTTCCCGTCTATCAACCGGATGTCCTTCTTCGAATCGTCCTCCCATTTCGTCATCTCGCGCCCCATCAGCTCCGAAAGAAGCTTGTTGAGGGTCACAACGCCCGCGGTGCCGCCGTATTCATCCAGAACAACGGCGATCTGTATTCCCTCGGAGAGAAAATCGTTTAAAAGATCGTGGAGCTCGCGCGACGCGGGAAAAAACTTGATCTCATGTATAAAGCGGTTGATGTTCTTCGCCTTTTTCTGTCCCAGAAAAAAGGGGATCATATCGCGCGAATCGATAAAGCCGACAACATGGTCCAGATCATTTTTATAGACCGGCGCCCTTATAACCCCCGACTCGACGAAGACCTCCATCGCCTCCGGAATCTTCGATCCATATGGCAGAAAAACCGCGCTGCTTCGCGGGAACATGATGTTGGAAGCGTCCTTCCTTGCGAAACGGAGCACGTTCGCGATGAAGATCCCCTCGTTCTTGCCGATCACGCCATGCTTCTCACCCATCCTGATAGCATGGTTCAATTCGTCGCTGGTGATAGTGGAGCGGTTCAGATCAAGATGGAATATCCTGATCATCGCGTTGGTATAGAGCAGCAGGAGCGCCCTCACCGGAGCGAGCAAAACATGGAAAAACCTGAGCGGCGGCAGCGCCTTTTTCGAGAAGGCTTCGTTGGACGCCATCGCCAGGATCTTGGGTGAAATCTCGCAGAATATCATGATGAGCGGCGTCATGACCGCAATGGAGATGAAATGCCCCCACTGGTGCCATACGTTCAGGAGATATTTGGTAGAAAGCATCGAGAGAGACAGGTTCACGAAAAGATTACCGGTCAGGATGGTGATGAGTATCTTCTGTGGCTCCTTCATCAGAGCCGACAGCGACTTTTCGCTCCACTCCCCGGAATGCGAGAACCGGTGGAGGTCTGACCTCTTCAGTGAAAACAGCGCGCTCTCGCTCCCGGAAAAAAAAGCGGACAGCACGACGCTGGCGGCCAGGACCACGATATCAAAAACGAATGTCTCCATTACTCGCTGTCCATGTCCAGCTGCACGTAAAAAAAATACTCCCGGCTGGCCTGATTGCCTGCAAAGTCGGATGCCGTGACCTTGAGGATGTTTTCGCCCTCCTCATAGGTAAGCCCGTCAAGCTTGTAAAATCCCTTGCTGTCAAACAGGTCGTCAAAGCCCTTTCCGCCGACGCTCAGCTGATGATTCACAAAGGATATACCCTCGAATTCCTTCATGAGGACGATTTTTCCGTTGAAGGCGGCCTCGATACGGTAAATGCCAAGATTTTCGCGACCAGCCATTGCATCGGAAATCTTGACAAGAAGGGGATAGTGGCGGGTCAGCCTGATATTGGACCTGTCACGGACGATAATGATCTTTTCTCCAATATGAAAAGCGATATCGGAGATGACCGGCGGCTTGGCGTCGGGAAGAGGCGGCAGCATCCTGAAAGGATTCACCGACGTCTGCTTCACGGGTTCAAGGATGCTGAAATGGAGATGATTCCGAAACGAATGCCCCGTGTTGCCCATGATCCCCAGCGGCTCGCCGGGAGCGTACCGGTCCTTCGACGTGAGTCCGTTTTCAAGATGCATGTATAGAGAATAGATACCGTCCCGGTGCTCGAGAATCTTGTAATTTCCGCCGCCCGGATAATTATCGAGTGGGAACAGCACCTTGTCCCAGAAAAAAACCAGTGAGCCCGCCTCGACAGGATACACCACGCCGTCAGGCGAGATCATGTCCATCCCGTCATGGAAATGGTCCCAGCGCGACTCGCCAAAGGTCGAAGTAACCGTGCCGTTCTCAAGCGGCCACCGGAACGAGACGGACGATATCGCCATAAGCAGCAGTGAAATATACGCGACAATCCTGTGGTTCATTCCATTTTATCCTCTTTTTCCAATGTTTCAGCGTCATTACCGTCCCGGTCTTTGCCGACATGAATATGACAGTATTCACCCGGCTCTGAACCGGAGTAGTACAGGACATCGCGGGCGACCCTGGGACACTCCCCGTTCCTTCCCGCGACCTCTCCCGAATCAAGACATATCGTTTCCCTTGACACGCCCTGATCCGGCACCCTGAAATCCGCCGGCCTGGTTCCCCGGTAAATCCCCGACATGTATTCGACCCAGACCGGCGCCGCCACCGCGCCGCCGGTCCTGCCCCACCCCAGCGATATGGCGCCCTCTCTGTTGCCGATCCATACGGTGGTAACCAGATCGGAGGAGTATCCCGCAAACCATGCGTCTACATAATTTGACGAGGTCCCGGTCTTGCCGGCGACCTGATAATCAATGCCGCTCCCCCTGAAGGCGCCGTAGGCGGTTCCGCCCTCCTCGAAGACGCTCCGCAGCATGGAAAGGATCACTGCGCAGGCGACAGGGTCCGCGATGGAGCCGAGCTCCTTCCGCCTTTCCTCCCTTACCCGGAGCACCTCCTCCTCGTTGTCCCACACGACATTATCGTTATAGTCGCGTACCTGGCGGATACCGTAGGGAATGATATAGCTTCCCCCGCTCACGATCACGGAATGGAGGACACAGCTCTCCATCGGGGAAAGCTCATAGCTGCCCAGCGCGAGAGAGAGGGTCCTGCCGAACCTCTCCTTGAGCTCGGAATCGCTCAGGTAAAGGCTTTTCTTGAGTATCCTGAACACGCCGTCATACCCGGTCCTGTCAAGCACCTTGACCGCGACCACGTTAAGCGAGCGTTTCAGCGCCTCGCGCACGATGACATCGCCCCGGTACGAGCTCTCATAGTTCTGCGGCGTGTACCCGCCAGCAAAGGTCGTCTGCTCGTCCGTAAATACGGTGGAGGGCGTAATGTCCTTCGCCTCAATCGCCGCGAGATAGATGAGCGGCTTGAAGGAGGAGCCGGGCTGGCGCCGTATCTGGGCGGCATGATCATTCTGGTTTTTCGCCGAAAACTCGTACCCTCCGACATACGCGATTATTTCACCCGTGAAGGGATCGAGAGACACGAGCCCCCCCTCGATGTTCTGGGCCTTGCCCATCTCGCGCTCCGCCTTTATCCTGTTTTTCATCCGCCCCGCCAGGCTCCGGTGATATTCGCGCTGGCGCGATATGCCGGCCTTCATGGCGCGCGTGGCCGCCTCCTGACGTTCGGCGTCTATGGTCGTGTAGACCTTCAATCCTCCCCTCTTGACCGCATCCTCGCCGAATTTATCGACCAGCACCCGCCGGATGCTCTCGTTGAAAAACGGGGCCAGGTTTATCCGGTACGAGCTGAACACGAAGTTGCCGATCAGGGAGGAGACGGCCTTTCCCTTTTCGTCGTATACGACTTCCCACTTTCTGAGCAGCCCGGCGTAAATGCGCTCCGGGTCTTCCTTGTTCAAAAAGCTGGCATCGGCAAGCGATTCGAGGATCCGCCTCGTTTTTCGGAGCGACGCGTCCAGGTCCGAGAGGGGAGAATATGTCTTGGGGCTCGAAATGGTGGCCACCACCATGGCGCATTCGGCGATTGACAGGTCCCTTACAGATGTGCCGAAGAACATTTTTGACGCGGATTCAACGCCATAGGCGCCGTTTCCGAAATAGATCAGGTTGAGGTACATGGAGAGGATGTCCTGCTTGTCATAGCGCTTCTCGATCTCCCGGGCGCAGAAGGTCTCGTATATCTTCCTTTTGAGGTTGCGCTCCATGTCGGTGAAAAGCACCTTCGCCAGCTGCTGGGTGATGGTGCTGCCTCCCTGCACCACCCTGAAATGGACAAGATTGACCAGGAACGCCCGCACTATTCCCCGGTAGTCTATCCCGCGGTGATTGTAAAACTCCCGGTCTTCGCTCGCTATGACCGCCTTGGCGAGCCACTGGGGGATGTAATCGTACGGTACGATCTCGCGCTTCTGCTCGAAGAATTCGCCGATTATCCCGTCGTTGCGGTCATAGATCCGTGTCGGGATGTCGACAACCTTGGCCGAGAGATCGATGTCGCTGTAGCTGTATCCCTTTTTCAGCTCCTCGGTCCGGTCGATGAGCTGCTTATACCGCATAAGTTTTTTGATTGCGCTTTCCCGGTCGCCCTGCCACATCAGGAATATCACCGCTATGTAAGCGGCAACAACAGTTGCCGCGACAGCCGGGAGATATATGAAAACTACCTTTTTATGAGTGGCGATCCACCTGAATATGGCGCGAAGAAATCCGGTTACTCTGTTCATGTACCTTTCCTTATGAGCATGCCCCCTCTCCTGATGTCACTCATGAAAGCGAGATTGGCCGAAGGCCGGAGGGGGTAACCACAGTTGCAAAGACAGTCCCTCATGTTATTGAAACTCTTCTATAAGTCAAATACAATCCGACGGAATGTTCCCTGCCATGCACCCGCCGCAGCCGGAGTATTTCTTCCCCGACAGCTGTCCGCATGCTCCGGAAATGTCTCTGCCGAGACTCTTCCGCACGGTTATCGGCACGTTCATTATCTCGAGGTCCTTTATGAAGCGCTCCACCTCCTGTTCCGTGGGCGGACGGTAATCATGAGTCCCCTCGTTCAGGGGTATGAGGTTCAGCTTGACCCTGTTATAGCGGAACATTTTCTTCAGCCGCTTCGCATCCTCATGGGAGATGTTGTCCTGACGCATCACGTATACGACGGTAAGACGGTTGCGCGACGCCGGGAACTTGCGGTCCAGAAGGTCTGAAATTCTTGAGAAGGGGTTCGAGCGCTCCACGGGCATGATCTTCTCGCGCTTCTCCGGCAGTGTGTCGTTCAGAGATATGGCGAGATTGTAGGGGCGCCGCTCGTCGATAAACCGTTCGATCCCCGCCAACACCCCCGACGTGGAGATGGTGATTTTCCTGACGGAAATATGAAAGCCGAACGAGTAATTCATGATGTCCGCCGCGCGGAGGACGGCGTCATAATTCATGAACGGCTCGCCCATTCCCATGAAGACAACGTTGTTGTTCCTCTGGCCTGAAATCCTCCGCACCTGGCAGAGCTGGTCCAGTATCTCGGCGGTCTCAAGATTGCGGATGAACCCCATCTTCGCGGTTTCACAGAAACGGCAGCCCATGGCGCACCCCGCCTGGGTGGACACGCACACGGTGAGCCTGCCCTCATCGCTGCCTTCGCTGTTCATCAGTACGCTTTCGATATAATGGCCGTCTCGCGTCAGAAAGAGGAACTTGGAGGTCCCGTCTATCTCAGATACCTGTTGCTCGGCAAGCTCAAGGGCGCTGACCAGAAATTCGCCGTCCAGGCGGCCCCGCAGCTCCTTTGAAAAATTCGTCATGTCATGAAACGACCCGACGTTCTTTTCATAGAGCCAGTTCATGAGCTGCTTCGCCCGGTATCCCTTCTCGCCGATCGAGCCGAAATATTCAGTGAGACCCTCGATGGTGAAATTCTTGATACATTGCTTTTCCATTAACTACAAGATAGCGAAAAATCATCCCCCAGTGCAAGAAAATTTTAAGGCCCCTGTCCATCGGTTTTTTTATCGGATGGGGCCTCGGCAGGCAATATAAAATTTGATTTTCACATTTCGGGACAGGGAGAGGATGGCATGCTACTACTTTTTCTCTTGCATGCTCCTGATCTCGAACATGGCCATCCTGTTGTCTGGGTCGATGTTGACGACCTTTTCAAAGAATGCGGCCGCGCTCTTTACGTCCCCCTTCTTTTTGTAGGCCATGCCCAGGGCGAACAGGGCGTTTACGAAGGCATTGTCCAGTTCCAGCGCGCTGTCGAAAAAGGCGCTGGCATTGTCAAAATCGCCGAGCTGGTAATAGGCGGCGCCGGCGATGTAATAGGCGTTTTTGTTCATCTTGTCCCGTTCGATATAGTTGTTCATCGTATCGATCGACTTTCTAAAGCTGTTGACCCTGAAATAGTTTTTCGCAAGATTATAGCGTATCTTCTGGTTGTCCGGAAACTTCTCGAGGCCCTTTTCAAGCGCGACGATCGCTTCGTCGTACTGGTGCGCGTTTATCAGCCGCTTTGAATTCTTGATGATATCCACGGCCTCGTCCCGGGCCAGCTCGATGATAAGGAAGGTGATGTCGTCCACGAGCTGCGCGTTCCCGATAAACTGCCGCACCTCGCCCAGAATAGCGTCCGCGAACTCCTCGGCGGGAAGGGTGCGAAACCTCCTGATGACATTCTCGAGCCGCTGGTTGGAAAATTCCTGACGCGCCTCGTTGATCGCCTCCGGAATGCCGTCGGTATAGAGTATAATCCGGTCGCCGTAACCAAGCTCTACCCTTTTTTCCTCATATGAGTCGCGGGCTTCCTCTATGGCGCCGATAAAGAGCCCGCCGGTATCGAGAAGCTCGATCCCGCCCGACGCGCGCAGGAGTATCGCCTTCTGGTGGCTCGCGTTCGAGTAGACAACATTGTAATCGTCGTCTATCGCGAGCATGAAGCAGGTCATGTAATCCTGGGTCTTTACGTGGTCGAGAATGCTCTGGTTCATCTCCTGAAATATCTTCTTGGGAGAATCGTATTTCGCCCCGGCGTTGCCGAACGACATTTTCGCCATGGTGGTGACCAGGGCGGCCGGTATGCCGTGGCCCGATACGTCCGCGATCATGATCCCGATCTTGTCGTCTTTCAGAAGGTGGACGTCGTAAAAATCGCCGCCGATCTTTTCCATCGCCATGTAGCGGACGGCGAACCTGAGCTCGTTCCAGTCATCGATCTTGCCGGGAAGGATGCTCCGCTGGATGACGCTCGCCATGTCGAGCTGCTTCTGGATCTGCTCGTCCCTGCTCCTGAGGTTAGAAAGCGCGTCCTGGAGCTCCTCGGTCCTCTTGGCGACCTTTCCCTCCAGATCCCGGCGGTATTCATTGATCTCGCGGCCCGTCTCGACAAGCGCGTACTCGATGGCCGTGAACTCCCGCTCCAGGGAGAGAACCTCGTACCCCGCGCTGCCGCCGGAGGCGATAGCGCGCGTGACCCGTACCAGGTCATTCAGCTTTCTCATGATGGATCCGGTGGTGACCTGCATCAACAGAATACTGGCCAGAACTGACATGAAGAAATATCCGGCAAGCACCACGATGTTGAATTCCTCGAGAAAACGCACTTTCTCGAGGAGCGCCGCAAAGGTCAGCAGGGTGATGACAAGCAGCCAGATGAAGAAAAGAAACTTCAGCCTTATACCGATAAGCGCCCGCGGCCGGATCGGCGCCCCGACCTGGACAATCCTGTTATAGATTTTCGTCCGCTCTTCGTTGGTCAACGATTCGGTCAGGAGGTACGTCGCCATGCCGTACAGTATCAGGATGAACATTATCGTAAGGACCGACACCTTTACAACCGCCTTGAGCTCCACGGTCGTGAAGGTACCCTGGTAGTAATACTCGAATAACGAGAGCAAGAGGACAATAATGCCGCCAAGAACAACATGCACGGTCGCGACGATGAGGTTGTACATCGGCAGGTCCGTAAAAGCGCCATATACCTTCTTTAAATCCTCTTCCGGCACCTCAAGATTGTTCCGGTACGCCTCGTTGACGATCCTCAGGGGCCTGAATACAGCCGGGATCTTGAGCGGCGTCAGCAGGCCGAATTCCAGGTAGTGCAGGACGACCGGTATGGCAACGCCCACCGGGAGCCATTTCATGAAAAAGAGGGCCAGCTTCTCATATGATATAATGACAAAGGACATCCCCAGGAAAAAACCGAAGACACTGAAGACCCAGCTCGCAAAAACAGTGAGAAAGGCGATGGCGAAGGTATAGCTGATTTTCTTTGCGATAAAATGAAAAAATCTCATGAGTCCCTCTATACAATATCTATCGGATGTGACATCGGCTCATTATATAATATAATCCAGTTTAATCAATACAAATTTAATGACTCTGCCTGTATCGGCAACATTATCTCTTCAGTCCGGGCGACAGGGCACGGGAGTCCCGTTTTTTCTCATAATCGGTGCTGTCCGGGTCCTTGACGCAGCGGAAACCGGCCAGATTGCCCGCGTGAATGCTCGGGGCGCCGCTGATATCACGGCCGGTTGCTCTCAACCGGTACCGGCTGTCATGCCAGGAGCCGCCCCGCACCACTTTGTACTGCTTCCCGTAGCGCCGGTATTCAGGCCCCTGTTTCGACGTATTGCCCTCATACGGCATGTACCAGCTGGACGTCCATTCCCTGACATTGCCAGCCATATTGACGGCTCCGCAGGGGGACACGCCATCTGGATCGAACGAGCCAACCGGCAGCGGTCCCGGCGAGGCGATACCGTACCTCATTTTAATATGGCCGCCCGCTGACTCACTGGCCCAGAATTCGGCGCAATTGGCGCGGCCGGCATCAAACCGGTCGCCCCAGGGATATACCCGGACCGCGTTGTCGCTGCCGCCGCGCGCCGCCTTTTCCCATTCTTCTTCGCCGGGGAGGCGCTTGCCCGCCCATCTTGCGTACGCGTCCGCTTCGCGGTAGGTAACCATTACCGGCAGGTCCTTTGCGCCGTCCGGATAGGTGTCTCGCTTCCATGCAACGGGCGGCTGCGAGTTTGTAGCGACTACAAATGCCTTATAGTCTTCATTTGATACTTCGTATTTGTCTATGTAATAGTCGTCAAGGTAGACGGTATGTTCGGGGGATTCATCCCGGTCCCCCTCGTTGGAGCCGAACACGAACGTGCCCTCCGGCACGAGCACCATCTTCCTGCCATCACGCGGAGAAACGATATTCCGCCGGTATTCCCGCTCCTTCACCGGAACCGAATCCGACACGTCAGTCTCCTCCTTCGCATCCCGGGCAAGGAGCGCGATGTCATCCCCCGCGCGAATCTGACGCGCATACATCCTGTTAGACAGCCTGTACACGGCGGCCGCCCGGTACCTGAATTGGCCTGTCCGGTCATATACCAGAGAAGCAATTCTGACCGTGCCGTACGCGGTCGCGCCATCAACGATATAGTAGGTCCGGACAGCCGGGCGTTCCCTGAAAAGCAGCACGATGGCGTCATCCTTGCCGATCGATTCGATTTTTCCCTTTATGGTGAAATACCGTTCCCTGCCGCCCGCCGGCCCGGAAGCGGCAAGCGCGAACAGGGCTGCTGCGACAGCACCCATTCGGATCAATGATGCATTCATAGCGTGTCTCTCCAGTCTATTCTCCTGTCACCGGGTCGGCTGCAACCGACCCCTTCCCCGCGCCATTCCCCGCCGCCGGAGCGTGCATTGCCCGGCAGGACCGCGGGGTAAAATTTATGCCGTGAATACCTTCCCATCAGGCCACGTGAGGCAGGTCAGGGGGCATCCGTACATCACACCGGCGTCGATCCCGATGATATTCCTCTTTTCGTCCCGGTATATCGGCCCGCTGCCGCCGATGGCCATGACCGGGGTATGGCCGAAGATAATTGTCTTTTCCCAGCGCTTGTTCGCACGGTAAAAATCATCCCTGATCCAGAGCAGGTCAAATTCATCCTGCTCTTCAAGAGACACCGCCGGATTCAGCCCGGCGTGCACGGCGATAAAATCATCACCCTCGTAATAGAGCCGGAGGGTGTTGAAAAAGTCCAGGTGGTGCTGCGGCAAATCAAAACCACCGCCCCGCCTGGTATAACTGCGGATGGTCGCGTCTCCGCCGTTCATGATATACGCGCTGCCATGGTCGTCCCCGCTCAGGTATTTCAGGAGCATATCTTCGTGGTTTCCCTTGAGAAAAACGCTTTTAAACGCGGTGACGCGGGAAACCTGGATCATAAAATCAACGACCTCGTACGACTGGGGGCCCCGGTCAATGTAGTCGCCCAAGAAGATGATCGTGTCCGCCTGCTGCATGACCGATACAAGCGCATCATAGAGTGCGGCCAGCCTGCTGTAATACCCGTGGATATCGCCAATTATATAATACAAACCGTTCCCTCTTTCCCGCGATGAGAACCGTTATCCTCAATCATTTTTTATTCCTGTCAAGACGCGCCTTCAGCTCTCCGTAGAGATAAATAATAAGCCTGTTCCCCTCATTTATTGTATCGGCATCCATCACGCCGAAAATCCACTGTTTATAATGGGAAATGACTATACAGTGATGATCACTGACGATTCGGACCGCCGTCGGAAGGGTGCCGATATTCGAAAGCATGAAGTCTTCGCCGTTTCTCATGACCTTCTGGAATTCCTGCTCTGCATCGAAAGCCGTGGCGGTTTTTAAATACATGATGTCATGCTTTTTCCCCGCAAGGACGCGGCGCATGAGCGTGACGTCTTTCATGCCGGGGATGGAATCAACCCCGCTTTTATAGTGGACGATATCCCGCGTCGAGCGTCCGTCGGAAAAGATGAACAGGGAGTCGGGAAGTGATCCGTCGCCCGGGCGGTCTTCGAGGTTGTTCGCCACCACGGACCTGAACTGGCCGGGCGCATCCGTATCCTCCTCGCCCAGGTTCGTGCCGATTATTTTGAGATAATACCGTCCTTTACGGAAAAAAAGGGAACCGTCACGCGCATACGCGTCATCGCCGGTGAAGCGACCGGCCGGATCGAAGCCGCGCTCGCGGCCGTACAGGCCGAACGAGTCGAGCGGAGACCGGAACCTGATGAGCTCGGCGCGGATGGCCCGGGTCTCGTCAGACAACCTTCGGTACTCAGCAACCGCCATCTCGGCCGGTTCGTATTCCGCGTAGACCGGGCTTATCTGCCTTATCCTGTTCATCCTGCTCGTACGGTACCGCCCGGTGATGACCCAGCCCGGGACATCGGTCTCCCTGGGCAGCTTGTCGGTCAGGGTGACTGCCGCCGGCAGGATCGTGCAGGAAGTAACGGCCATGGTCAATGCTATAACACAAGCGCCACAGCCGGCAAGGAGGAGGCGAAAGATAGTTGATGATCCTGACATGCCTGATACCGCTGTTATGTTGTTATATTGAATACCACCGCCCGCAGGCGCGAAAAACCTTTTATCTTCCCGGTGATTTCGGGTCTATCGCCTCCTGCAGACCTTCTCCCACGAGATTGTATGCCGTAATCGTGATGAATATGGCGAACCCGGGAATGAATGTCAGCCACCAGGCGAAGTCCATGAAGTCCCTCGACTGTGACAGAATGTCGCCCCAGCTGGGCGTGGGAGGCTGTACCCCGAATCCCAGAAAGCTCAGAGACGATTCGATCAGGATCGTCGATGCGATCCCGAAGGTGGCTGAAACCAGCACCGGCGCGAGAGCGTTTGGAAGAATATGCCGCAAGATAATCCACAGGTCGCGCGCCCCCACGGCGCGCGATGCCACCACGAAATCCGTCTCCCGCAGCTTGAGGAATTCTCCCCGCACGATCCGTGCGATGCCGGTCCAGCTGGTGATGCCGATAACGACCATAACGCTGAGCAGGCTCGGCCCCCACAGGGCGAGAATCGTCAGGATCAGGAAGAACGTCGGGAAGCACATGACGATCTCGATAAAGCGAGATATCACGATATCGATCCATCCGCCGTAGTACCCGGCTATCGATCCGATGAAAATCCCGATCGCCACGTATATCGACACCGCGATGAATCCGATGAAGATCGACACCCTGCTCCCGTGTATCATGCGCGCCAGCAGGTCCCTCCCCTGCTCGTCGGTCCCCAGGAGGTGCCTCCTGCCCGGTCCGGTCACGATCGAATTCAGGTCGTACTCCGAGTAAGAATACCGCACCGGCGGAAATATCTTGAACCCCCTGAATTCGTCCTTCCTCAGATCCTTGTCCCGCAGCTCCTGATAGTCATAGAATATGGGAAAATAAACCTTCCCTTCTGTTACATAGCAGTAGGGCCTGTTGTTCGCCAGGAGCGGCGCGAGCACGGCGACCGCGATAAGCGCGAGGACCACCCCCAGCCCGGCAACGGCAAGCCGGTTCTTCCTGAACTCCCTCCATACGCCCGACCAGTACCCGCGCCTCATAGCTTTGCCTCCAGGCGAATGCGGGGATCGACCAGAGAGTACATCAGGTCCGCGAGGAGTATGCCCAGCAGCGTGAGCACCGCCGCGATCGTGGTGATGGCCATGATCACCGGGATGTCCCGGGAGAGGATCGCCTCGAACGAGAGCATCCCGATACCCGGGATCGAAAAGATCGATTCAACGATGACCGTGCCGCCCAGGAGTCCGGGAAGAAGGGTCGCCATCAGGGTGACCAGGGGGATCAGGCTGTTCCGGAAGGCGTGGACGAAAACCACCTTCTTTTCTGACAGTCCCTTTGCGCGCGCGGTCATGATATACTGCTGGTTGATCACTTCAAGCATGTTCGCCCTGGTATACCGGGCCAGGAACGCGAATTCAGCGTAGGTCAGCGTGATGACCGGAAGCACCAGGTGCCAGCAGAAATCGAGAAACCGGACCAGCGGGCCCGCACCCCCGGCCCAGTCCGAATGTATCCCTCCCAGGGGAAACAGATTCAGATACTCGCCGCTCCCCAGGTAGAGGAGAAGCAGGAGCGCGATCCAGAAATGCGGAAGCGAATAGAGCACGAACAGCAACAGGCTCGAAAAACGATCGTATAAGGAGCCCTTCTTGACCGCCGAAATAATGCCCATGGGGATTGAAATGATATAGATGATGATCATGGTGATAATGTTCAGGGTCAGGGTGATGGGAAGCGCGTCTGCGATGCGTTGCGCAACCGGCCTTCCGTCCTTTCTCGACGTGCCGAAATCAAGACGCGCGAATTTCCAGAGCCACTCCGCATACCCCACCACGATCGGCTTGTCCAGGCCGTAAAGCTTTTTCTCCTGTTCAAGGATCTCCTTTGAAATGGACCCCGATTTCAGCGCTCCCTCCATCCCCAGCTGCAGTTTCGTGTAGTCACCCGGAGCGAGCCGGATCATCAGGTAGGTAATGAAGGTTATCCCCAGGAGGGTGGGGACAAGGAGAAAAAGTCTTTTGACAATATATTTCTTCATTGCGTGCTCCTTACCTTCCACTCGACAAAATTCATCCCCCGCTTATGCACCTTCACATTGTCAAAGCGCCTGCTCACCGCGGCGAGGGCGGGCATGGTATAGAGAAAGGTATAGGGCTGCTCGTGATGCAGGATCGCGTGAAATCGGCGGTACATCTTCACCCGTTTGGCCGGATCGAACTCCTGGCGCGCCGTTTCGATGATCCTGTCAGCCTCGCGGTTGCTGAAGCCGATGTAATTCGAGCCGCCCTCTATCTGGGATGAATGCCATATCTGGTAGGGATCGTCCTGGAAATCGGGGTCAGACCACCCGAGGCTGGTCGCGTCAAAGTCCCTGCTCTGGATCTTGTCAAGAAACACCGCCCATTCATACCGGTTGATGTCCATTTCGATGCCGACCTTTGAAAAGTCTTCTTTCAAAATGCTGGTCAGGCGTTCGGCAAACTTGCTCCCTGACGATATCGTGAAGGTAAACGAGAACTTTTTCCCGTTGCGATCCAGTATCCCGTCGCCGTCATGGTCCTCCCACCCCGCCTCTTTCAAAAGCTGTTTCGCCCGGGCCGGGTCGCAGGGCCATGGCCTGAGATCCCGGTTGTAGCTGTCGCCGAATATATAGAAGGGCCCGGTGACGATCTCCCCGAGTCCGAACAGAAGCTTGTCGAGGATCTCCTTGCGGTTGATGAGGTGCGTCATGGCCAGGCGGACCCTTCTGTCTTGAAAAAACACCCTGCTTTCGTTCCAGCCGATATAGCTGAACGAAGACATGAAGTACTTCTTCTTGTAGAATTTCTCGTTGAACTTCCTCGAGTTGGTCTGGCGCACCCATTCTATTTCACGCACACCCATAACATCAAGGTCGCCCTTTTTCAGCATCTGCAGGGCCACGCTCGGCTCGGATATAAACTTGTACACGACCCTGCGTATCTCCGGCTTTGCGCCCCGGTAACGCTCATTTGCAACCAGGGTGATATTCTTGCCCGTGGACCAGGAATCAAAGCGGAACGGGCCGGTGCCCACGGGATGACGGTTGTTCGGATGCGTGTTGAAATCGACGCCGGTATCAAATATATGCTTCGGCACGATGGGCATGCCCCCGCAGAAGACAAGGGCGAGATAATAGGGCCGCGAATAAACGAACTCCACTGTGTAGCGGTCGATTTTCAAGCATTTCCTGATGTCGATATAGTATACCTTGAGCTGGGCGCAGGCCACCTTAGGGTCCTTGATCCGCTCGTAAGAATAGACCACGTCGTCCGCCGTGAATTCCACGCCGTCGCTCCAGCGAACACCCTTTTTCAGGTAAAACCTGAAGGTAAGATGATCCGGCGATATCTCCCAGCGCTCGGCCAGCTGCGGAATAATTTTGAGGGTGTCGTATTCCCTGTCCACGAGGGTCTCGTATATACGCAGGTTAATCGAGTGGGAATAGGCGTCGGTAGCCGTTATGGGGTTAAGCGTTCCCGGCTCGGCGCCCATGTGCATGTACAGGGTATGGGGATCTTTAGCCGGCGCAAGCCGCGCGCAGCCGGCAGGTAAAAACGCTATGGCTGCAAAAATGATTGTCAGTAACGGTCTGGGCTGCATCGATCCGGCCACCATTCAGCGATTTGTGTGATGAGCCGCCGTGAATTACATAATAATAACGGCGACCAGACATACTATACGTGTCAGTATTGACTGTCAAGAAGGTTTGAATACATAATCGCCGGTAATGTGAAATATCGAACAGCATCTATCGGCATCAGATCGCATCCCTGAAAAAATCGTTGAGGTCCTTCACCGCCCTGAACCGCTTTGCGCACTCGGTGGCGAAATTCTCTGCAAGCACCTGGGCATCCGTGAACATTGCCATTGTATAGAGGTCCTTGAACTTGAGATATTCAGCCGCAGGGCTGTTCCTGTCGAATCCTCTCGGGACATTGACCAGCGCCTCGCCTTCTATCCCGTCGAAATACCTCGTGAACGTTTTCCCTGCGATTATACTCCTGAACGCGGCGAACTCGCGATCAATTTTCTGCCGCACCCTGTACAGCGCCGCGGGCTCGGGGTGGTATATCCCGCCCCCGGCCATGCAGCAGCCCGGCTCGATGTGCAGATAGTATCCTGCAGGCTTCATCCTGTTTCCCCCGGGTGACAGTACCGCGCCAAAATTCGTCTTGTACGGGGTCTTGTCTCGTGAGAAACGAGTGTCCCGGTATATCCTGAACATGCAGTCCCCGGGCATCAGGTGCGCCACCGCGGGGTCGAATTTCGCCACCAGTGAAATGAGATACATTACAAAATCACCGAAATTGGACCTGGCCTTTTCGTATTCAGGTTTATGCGCGTTAAACCACTCCCGGTTGTTGTTCGACCTAAGCCGTTTCAGAAAATCGAGCGTGCTCTTCTGTATCATGGCCTTTCTCCGCATAATAAAAATTAAATTCGAGCGCATCCCGACAGTTTATGAAGCGGCGATAGGCCTCGCGTCCCGCGGAACTCGGACAGTCCTCGGCCGCTCAGCTCTTTTTCCAACACTTCGCAGGCCTGCCGGCATAGATTATAAGCTTTACAGGAAATCCCCCGATTTCCCAGAGTAAAGCGAAGGAAAATCAAGGCTTTCGGGAGCCTGCCTCATAAAAGCCGATGCCCGGACACTACATGGATCCAGTTTCCGGGACGCACTGTAAAAAAAATACAGGAAAAAGTCTTGCAATCCAGAAGCATTCTGTCAATAGTAAATCATCACGATATCGACGCTTTGGCCGGTACTGGCGATGCGCTGCACCGGCAACAGTGTAATCAGGATACAGTCATGACAAGCCATGCTAAACTATCAAAAAAACAGTTTCTGCGTGCCATGGGTCCGGCGATACTCTTTATCATTGGAGCCGTACTCCTATCATGCGGCGGAAACGACGGAGGAGCCATGGAGAAGGGAGCAAAGATCGGATGCGCCGAATGTCCCATGCGGGCGCGCTATGATAAAAATCCCCGGTCGCTACTGGGACGACTCTGGAAATGGCATATAAAATGGTGCCCCGGCTGGAAGTCTTATCTCGCCTCCCTGCCGGATGACGAGCGGAAAAAGATCTCGGAACGTTACCGATAACTATCTTATATTAATCAATCCCGCGGTCCGCAGGCGCCGTAAAACCGGGCCCGTTGCCGGGAAGACCGGAACCTGTCGCAATTTTACCTGCCCGGCAGCAACCGATCGCATGCATGCAGAAAATTCCATCAATTGCTGATTTTTTCTGGACACCAATATCATGCTCTGAGAGAATTTTATCTTTCCCTGTGATGTCTCATAATTACCATTAATGAGGTTTTTGTGGAACTATATCTGGCTGCCGTCATCCTGTTGATTCTTCTTGCCATATCAGACCTGATCGTCGGCGTGAGCAACGATGCCGTCAACTTTTTGAACTCGTCCCTCGGCTCCCGGGTCGCCCCGCGCTATGTGATTATGGCCGTGAGCAGCCTGGGGATCCTTGCGGGCGTTACCTTCTCAAGCGGCATGATGGAAGTGGCAAGAAAAGGCATTTTCCACCCCGCCCTATTCCAGATGGATGAGATCATGGTCATATTCATGGCGGTCATGATCACCGACATCCTTCTTCTCGATGTCTTTAATACCTTCGGACTCCCCACCTCCACGACCGTATCCATCGTCTTTGAGCTCCTCGGCGGAGCCGTGGCTGTATCAATGATCAAGGTCGGAAACAGCGGCGGGTCAGTCTCTGAAATCGGAAACTATATCAATACAGGCAAGGCCCTTATCATCATATCCGGCATCCTTCTTTCGGTGGCCATAGCGTTCTTCTTCGGCACTCTTGTTCAGTTCATCACCCGGCTCATCTTCACCTTTGATTATCAGCGCCGGCTCAAGCGGTACGGCGGTATCTGGGGCGGCATCAGCCTTTCCATAATCCTGTATTTCATGCTCATAAAAGGAGCGAAGGGAGCGTCCTTCATATCGGCCGACATGCTGTCATGGATTGAATCTCATACGGCCTTTATTCTTCTGATGGCATTCATCGCGTCGGCGATAATTTTACAAACCGTCCTCCTTTTTACAAGCTACAACATCCTGAAGCCGATCGTGCTCATCGGCACATTCGCCCTTGCCATGTCCTTTGCCGCGAATGACCTGGTCAATTTCATCGGCGTGCCCCTGGCGGGACTGAGCGCATACCAGATCGCCTCCGTGAGCGATTCCCCCCTCTCCATGACCATGGAGGCGCTGCAGCGTCCGGTCCAGACGAACACCCTGATCCTTCTCGGCGCCGGCGCGATCATGACGATCACCCTCTGGCTTTCCAAAAAAGCCCGCACTGTTTCAAAAACCGAGATCAGCCTGGGCAGACAGGTGGACGGAATCGAACGATTCGAGTCTTCACCCCTGTCTCGCTCCATAGTAAGGCTTACCAATTCAATATTTATGGGCCTGATGAAAGCGTTCCCCAATAAATTTAAGGATGCGGTATCTCGACGCCTTGACCCGGACCTATGCTGTACTGTTGAGCACAAACCAAGCGAAACCCCGTCATTCGACCTTCTGAGAGCATCAGTCAATCTTATGGTGGCAAGCGCCCTTATATCCTTCGCGACCTCGCTAAAGCTGCCCCTCTCTACCACCTATGTGACCTTTATGGTCTCCATGGGCAGCTCCCTTGCCGATCGCGCCTGGGGCCGTGAAAGCGCCGCCTACCGGGTTGCCGGCGTGCTTACCGTCATCGGGGGGTGGTTTATCACCGCCCTGATGGCCTTTACCGTTTCCCTCATATTCGCATACGCCATCTATTATTTCAGTGTCATAGCAACGGTGGCCCTTCTCGGAGGGGCGCTTTTCATCATACTGTTGAACCACCGCTCCCATAAAAAGCGGATCATTGAGGATAAAGAGCTGAATGTATTCAATCTGGATAAGGTCACTGACGCGCAGAGCGCTAAAAAGGCCATTTTTATTCACTGCGCACACATGCTTCAGGAGGTCAGGACAACCCTGAACAGATGCTACGAAGGCCTGTTTTCCAACGACCTTGCCGCACTCAGGGATCTTAAAAAATCAAACAGCAAGATCCAGAACTGGGCGAACATAATAACGGCCAACATATACAAGACGCTGAGACTCTTAAACCGGGAGCACATAAGCCATTCGCAGAACTATGCACAGATCATCAATACTCTTCAGGAGATCGCCGAAAGCCACCGCGATATCCTCATGAGATCTCTCAATCATGTTGACAACCATCACAAGGGAATGCTGGAGGTACAGATACGGGAGCTCAAGAGCGTCATCCGCTGCTTCAACGACCTTCTGGATCATGCCATAACGGCATTTCTCAGCGGGAAGGAGATAGATGATCCCGCGATCGAGGCCATCCTTGAGAAGATGGATCAATTGTCCGAACGCTACGACAGGAACCAGATCAGCAGGATTGTCAACGAAAGCTCGAAGACCAGGCTGAGCATACTCTTCTACGGGATCATGGGAAAAACGAAAAAAATTGCCATTCATATCGGCGAGCTGGTCGAGATTTTCAAAAAATGCTTCACCCTGTAGTAACGCCGCCTGCATCTGTTCGACGCGGGGATATGGTGCTGATGAAAAGGTACTGAAAACCCGCGGCCTACCCCGCAAGCACCACGAGCGCGTCCACCACGACCGGGTTGCTGCCGGATACAATCAGCGGATTGATGTCGATCTCCGCGATCTCGCTGTGCTTCACGCCCAGTTCGCCGATCCCCACCAGGGCGGTGACCAGCTTCTTCCTGTCCACCGCCGGGCTGCCGCGGAACTCGTCAAGGAGCTTCTTCATCCGTATCTCCTCGATCATCTCCTCCGCATCAAGCTCCGTGAGGGGCGCCACGCGGAAACTGACGTCCTTGATCACCTCGGTGAATATGCCGCCGATGCCGAACATCACGCAGGGACCGAACTGCGGGTCGCGGCTGAGGCCGATTACGAACTCGCGATCTCCCTTGATCATCTCCTGGACCAGCACGCCGTCCAGTTCGATGCCCGCGCCGGCAATTTCCTCATAGGCCTTCTGCACCTCTTCGGCGCTGGAGAGCCTCAGCTTCACCAGGCCCATCTCGGTCTTGTGCGCGGCTTTGTCCGAGCAGCCCTTCAGCACCACGGGATAGCCGATTTCCGAGGCGAATTTGACAGCTTCGTCGCGGGTGCGGGCCAGCTTTTCGCGGGTAATGGCGACTCCGGCGGAACCGATCACCAGCTTCGAGTCATATTCCGAGAGGGTCTTCTGACCGCGCTCTATCGCTTTTTTAATTATCTGCTCCATACCGGGTCTCCTTCTTCTGAAGATATCTGAACTGCTCGTGCGATACGACCAGGGCCCGCACCGCCTCCTCCATGGTGTCAAACAGTGGGAGGTTGAACTTCTTTCGCACCGAAATAATCCGCCCCACCGAGTTCGGCGTGTATATGGCCGCGGGCTTGTCGTACCGCTTGCACATTTTCACGACCTCTTTGATAACGTCAATGACAAAATCGCGCCAGATGCTCGACATCAGCAGGAGCCCGTCAACCTCGTCCGCCGAGAAAAGGATCTCGAATATGTCAAGATATACCTGGGGCGGGGCCGGACCGATATCGACCGGGTTGTTCACGTTGAACACGCCCCTGATCTTCAGGAGGCGCTCGCGGGTCGCCGGCTCCAGGCGCGGCATCCTGAGGCCCGCCTCCACCATCAGGTCGGCGGAAATGCTGCCGAAGGCGCCCGAGTTGGTGAAGGCGGCGATCCGGTTGCCGCGCAGAAGCGGCATCTCGGTCAGCATTTTCGGCAGGGAATAGATCTCGCTTATCGACCGCAGGCGGATAATTCCCGCCTGGCGGCATGCGCAATCGAACACGGCGTCGTTATTCGCCATCCCGGCCGTGTGCGACAGGGCCGCGGCGGTCCCCTCTTCGGTCCTTCCGGACTTGAACACCAGAATCGGCTTCTTGACCCTGCGAGCGACATTCATCAGCTTTTCGCCGTGCATCACGTTCTCCAGGTACATCGCGATCACCCGGGTATTGTCGCCGCTGAAATATTCGATGAGGTCGGCCTCGTCCACGTCCGTCTTGTTGCCGATGCTCACCATCTTGTTGATTCCCTGCACGTCGTCCATCAGGGACTCGATGATCAGCACGCCGACGCCGCCGCTCTGAATGACATACGAAACGCCGCCCGGTTTGTCGAATACATCCATGATCTCCTGGTAGGCCCCGTAAAAACAGCAGAAGCGCGACATGTTGTCAAGGACGCCCAGGCAATTCGGACCGAGCAGCCTGATCCCGTACCGGCGTGCGTATCCATCGATCTCGCTCTGAAGCGCGGTGCCGTCCGTTCCCTGCTCGGAAAAGCCGGCGCTCTCTATGATGATATTCCGTATCCCCTTTTCGCCGCATTCCTTCACAAACCGCGGCACCACCGCGGCTGGCGTGATGATCACCGCGAGATCGACCTCCTGCGGGATATCGGCCACCGCGCTGTACCCGGGGCAGCCGCTCACCGCCTCTCCCTTCCTGTTGACCGCAAATACGGGCCCGGGAAACTTGATATATTCCCTCAGGCACGTGCATATGGTCGCGCCCAGATTGAACGGTGCGCTGGAGGCGCCAATAACAGTCACCGATGCCGGATTAAAAAATTTGTCGAGCTGGGAATCTTTTATTTTAACATTCATGACCTACCGCCGAAGCAGAATATGTAAACAATGTTTACGTTATAAAACATCGTTTATCTGTCAATCAGTTTTACATTTTTTTAAGATATGTACATAAAAATAGATATGTCAGGTAACGGGGCCTGTAATACTGGTAAATTAATCGATCTGGTGGGGAAATAAAAAAACTCAGGCGCCACTATGTGACGCATATTCTGCAAAGATTTTTGCCAGGTTGGCGGCAATCCTCTTCCGATGCCTGAGGATCTCCTCATCGCTCTTAACCGGATGGCTTCTGAATGTAGCGATGATACCGGTAAGCGCGGCGAAGAGCGTGTGGGAATGGAACCGGATATTTCCCTCGATCTTCAGCTTTCTGAACATGGCATCAAAGGTATCGAGCAGCTTGCGTTCGAGGACATTCAACTTGTCGAAGAGGTCATGATCGACAGATCCGTCAAGGAAGAAATTCATCATCATTCTGAAGTACTGGTCGTTGCGCGTGAAAAAATCGATAAAATCCTCTATCACATCGCCGATGGCGCCATCCTCAGATTGATCGATCTTCCGGTATATCTCTTCAAATATCTCGCTGATCCCCTGCACAAAGGCCTCGACGAAGAGGGACTGCTGGTCAGGGAAATGGCGATAGATCAGAGCAGGCGAGATCCCCGCCCGCCTGGCGATATCGCGCATGTTCACCCGCTTGAAGGGCTTTGTCGTAAACTCCTTCTCCGCCGCGTCGACGATGATCTTCCGCCGGGCATTCTTTTCGCTTTCTTTCAATTCCGAGAGAGTGATGTCTTTCTTCATGTGCAAATCCAAATCTTGTGCTGATTATTTCACACCACGATCTGATATTGTCAAGAATTATCGGGATTATTGCGGTAAATCCGCCACGTCGCGAGGGAACGTGTGCGGAGGAGACGCGCCTTACTGCTTCATCACCCGGACAAGCTCCTGGTCGAGCTCTTCGAGGCTGAACGGTTTCGCAATGGCTCCGGTAAAGCCGTGCTCAGCATACCTTACCATGGCCGGATCGTCCGCATATCCGCTGGTGACGATTGTCCTGACATCAGGATCGATCTCCTTCAAACCGGCTATGGCCCGGTCAGCGCCCGAGCCATCCGGTATGATCAGGTCCATTATCACGACGTCAAAAGGGACGCCGTCATCTTTCGCCTTTTTAAACAGCTCAACAGCTTCATGGCCGTTGGACACGCAAACGACGTCATAGCCGAGGTGGGCAAGGAGCCTGCCTCCCATGTCGAGAACAATCTTCTCGTCATCCATGAGCAGTATGCGGCCCCCTTTCGGCGCCGCGGGCCGTACCAGCGCAGGCGTCTCTTCTTCAGGCGCGCGAACTATCGCCGGCAGACGGAGGGTAAAGATGGAACCGGAGCCCGGTCTGGACTCCGCCGTTATAAGGCCGTCATGCTTTTTCACTATCGAATACGATATGGCGAGGCCCAGCCCGCTGCCCGACTCCTTCGTGCTGAAATAGGGATCGAATATCCGGGGCAGTATGTCATCCGGAATCCCCTTGCCCTGGTCTTCAAGGCATATTTTGATGTAATTGCCGCTTCTGAGCGGCAGCCCGGCCCGCGCGTCTACAACTTCGTTCTCGGCGTAGAGCGTTATCTTCCCCCCCTCCGGCATCGCCTGGCGGGCGTTCAGGACAATATTATGTATAACCTGGCTGATCTGCCCCCGGTCGATTTCTGCTTCCCACAGGTCATCCCGTATGCGGAACTCACACAGAATGCCGGATCCGCGCAGGACGAAATACGCGGTGTCTTCGAGAAGGCTTCGTATCGGAGTCACCTTTTTATCGGAGAACCCGCCGCGGGAAAACGCCATGAGCTGCTGGGTCAGGTTCTTCGCCATTTCCGAGGCGTTTTCAGCCTCCGTCAGAATGAGGTAATTCGGATCGCTCGGCATGATCTTGATCTTCGCCAGCGAAAGGTTGCCGATGATCGCGGTAAGCAGATTATTGAAGTCGTGGGCGATGCCGGCGGCCAGGATCGCCAGCGACTCGATCTTGCCCTGGCGGAGCATCTCCTCCTCGATCAGCTTCCTTCTGGTAATATCATGAGCGATGCCCCTGAAGCCCATGATGGCGCCGGCATCATCCGTGACCGGCCGGCAGCGAAGCTCGACCCAGATCGGGATGCCGTCCTTTTTAACCAGCCGGAGCTCCTTGTCCTCGCATATCGTTTCTATCAGTTTGAGGGGACCGGCATTCACGCTGCTGCCGCCTTTCCTGAGGGCGGCAAGGAACGATTCGATATCGTCGGCATGAATGAACTCCATCAGGTTCCGGCCGATCACTTCCCTCTGGTCGTAGCCGGTAATTTTCAGAATTGCCGGGTTCGCGAAGAGGACGCTCCCCTCGGGATCGATGTTGAGGACGATATCGTCTATGCTGTTCACCAGCGTGCGGTATTTTTTTTCGGAGCTGAGCAGTATGGCCTCCTGCCTGTTCCGGTTATCAATTTCGGCCTGCAGCAGCTCATTCGCGGTCGACAGGGCCGCGGTGCGGTCCGCGATCCTCGCCTCGAGCTCGGAATGTGCACGTTTCAGCTCATCTTCCGCCCTCACCCGCGCGCTGATATCATGGATAATTGCCGTGATGTACAATGTTTTACCGTTTTCATCGTATACGGTTCTGCTCCGTATGTCAAATGAGCGCCATTCGTTGTCCCGGTTGAGGAAGCGACCCTCGCCGAAGAAGACGTGGTTATCGTCACTCATCCCCCAGAAAGACCTGACAATCGGTTTCAGGTCATCGGTATGTATGTAATCGATGATGTTCTCACCGGTCATATCGCCCGAGGCATAACCCAGTATGCGGTCAAGAGACGCGCTGGAAAAAAGGACAGTGCCATCGGTCGCGATCACGAAAAAGACGTCGTTTGAAAGCTCCACGAGAAGCTGGTAATAATCGATACAACGCAGCAGGGTTTCCTGCGACTTCTTAATGTTCACAACGTCCTTGATTACGCCGAGCGTCCCGGTAAATTCCCTCTCCTCACCGTCCGGAATTGCGTGGTATGATCCCACGGAGATGACCCGGCATGTGGCCATGACATCCCCGCCGCCGTTGACAATGACCGAATAATCTTTAGGGATGAGGCGGACATGAAGATCCCTGGTGATGCGCTTACCGGTCCTCCGCTCGTCGAAAAGCTTTGGGTGGGCGTCAGACGGCTGCGAGCTCTCGGGAAGCCGTTTGAGAACGACATCGCGACGCACGTTGTCAACGTCATCAGGATGAATCAGCATGCTGAAATGTTTGTAGATAAGCTCTTCGGGCTCATACCCGAGATTTCGGATGGAATTATTGATATAGGTGAAACAACCGTCTGCATCCAGCTTGTATATGATATCCGGTATCATATGCACGATGGACTCATATGCTCTCGGCATCTCTTCTTCCTTTATATTCATATACGCGCTCACGTATCAGCATACAGGATATCCCGGCAATGATGTAAACTGATTCGTCAGTTTTTATGCCGGGTGCGTCAATAACCAAGCGCCCCTCCATATAGTGCGTCGCGACAGTATCTATTTTTTAAGCCGCTTCTACATATCATTATATGCAGAGCCCTATATAGCACTTTTATAAAGGTTTTATTCTATTCAAATATGATTATGCATCTATAACTACTATACATATTATTTATACACCCGGTCAAGAAATAATTGACCTCATTATTAATTATAATATAAATAAATATACATTAATAGATTAATGACTTTTTTTATAAAGATAAACATAATATTATTATGCAGATCAACTGGAATTTAATCAGGATATTGTCAGCCTGCCGTGAGATCGGTCAACAATATGAGACTCTCTTATTTAAACATATCGAGCTGGATGTCCCCGGAGGGAGGCTTTTTTCCGCGACCGCGTTTGCCTTTTAACAGCAGTCCTTCCTCCAGCCTGCCAATGAACCTGCTCCGCTCCTGCATGAGGACCCTGCCCTTCACCGCTCGTCTTTTGGCATGGGAGAGGTAGAGATTGTCAAGGGTCCTCGTGACGCCCACGTAAAAAAGGCGCTCCTCCTCATCCCCATCGTCACCTTCTTTTACGCCGAAGAGCTCAAAAGGGATAATGCCGTTCTCGCATGCGGGAATGAAGACTGTTTTAAACTGGAGTCCCTTGGACGCGTGTATGGTCATCAGAGACACCGCTTCCGCCCTGTCGTCCCGGTCATCGGCCCCCTGGCGCAGGGACACGGCCCTGAAAAAATCATGGTATGAGTTGCCGTACTGCTCGGCAAAGGCGCCGATACGCCGCATCGCATCTTCAGGCGCATCGATAATGACCATGAGGAACTTGAGGACGTCGGCGATCCGGTCTCCCTTCTTGATCATGCCCCAGATATCGCTGGCAACGGCGAGCGATAGCGACGGATCCGATCCTGAATAGAACAGCTTCTTGAGCGACCGCACCGCGCCGCGATAGGGCTCCTGAAATAGAAGTGGGTCGCTCCCAACCACATGGCAGGGAATGGCGTGGTTCCTGAACGCATCGATAATCGGCTCGAACAGGAAGGATGCGCGGCACAGCACGGCGAAATCCGAAAAGCTGGCGCCCTCGTCGTCCGCGTCGCCGTCGGCAATGCCGCTGTCCATGGAAAAACTCCTGAGGCCGCCCATCTTCTTTTCGATGGTCGCCGCGATCCAGTCCGCCTCGCTCAGGTCGCTGGCAGTCTCCTGGATGTGCACCTTCATTTCAACGTCGCGTCCGGAGACGGCGTTCTCCCTTCCCAGAATCTGCGCGGCCGCGCGCATGACCGGATCGGGACAACGAAAGCTCCGGTCAAGACGAACCAGCCGGGTGCCCGGATAATCCTGCTCGATACGGGTCATGAACCGGGGATCGGAGCCGCGGAACCCGTAGATCGCCTGGTCCGGATCGCCGATCATGAACAGGTTCGGGTTGTTCTCGCCGGCCAGCACTCTGATAAAATCATACTGGGCGGCGTTGATGTCCTGAAACTCGTCGACGAGGATCCAGCGATAACGATTCCGGTATTCCTCCAGAACCCCGGGCCGCTCCCTGAAAATTCTGAGCGGCAGTATAATGAGATCCGCCAGGTCAACCGCGTTCGCCTTTCGCAGCTCTTCATCATAGCGGGCCATGGCTTTTTTTATCTCCGCATCGGCAGGCGCGCCCTGCTTGGCCTTTTCGATGCCCGCCAGCATCCCCTTTGCTTTTTTCTCGTCCCGGGCAATGGCGGCCATGATGGCGCTGCGATCCTCGTCATCGACAATGACAAAATCTTCCTTTCTTGCGATGGCGTCGTAATGCTTTTTGAGGATGCCGAGACCGAAGGCGTGGAAGGTGGATATTGTCAGCTCACCCCCCGGCATGGCAGCCTCCACGCGCTCGCGCATTTCTCCCGCGGCGCGGTTTGAAAATGTTACGGCAAGGATCCCGGCAGGCGGTACGCCCCTGTTCTTCACCAGGTGGATGATTCTCCTGGTAAGGATCGCCGTCTTTCCCGTGCCCGGTCCCGCGATTACCAGGCAGGGCCCCTCGCCGTGCTCGATGCCGGCGCGCTGTTCCGCGGTCATTCCCCGCACCGCCGCTTTCGGGTCCGCTCCCGCCGGTATATTTACGGCATCGCGCGGCGCGCCTTCCGCCTCGAGAAGAAGCTTGAATTCCTCAATATCAAACCGTATCGAGGAGTGGACCGCCGCCGGGGAGGATGCGGCCGGTCCCGGGCCGAACAGCCCTGCCCCGTCGAAGGATCTCGCCTCGCCCGGGTCGAAGACCCTGATCCTGCCGAATTCACCGTCGTACCCCTCCTCGATGACGACCTCGTGGGCCCTGAGACGGCGTACCGCTTCTGCGAAACGCTCACCCCCTGTCTCGATGAGCTCGTCATGGGACGCGTCGAGAAGGATGTAAAACTCCGATCCGGTTCCCGATACAAGGCGGTGAAATTCCTTCATCACCCTGCCCGATTTCCCGCTTTTCTGCCCCATCAGCTCAGCCAGCAGGTCGGGAAGCTGCGTGATCGAGTGAAAATCCGACCGGGGCGCTCCTTCCGGTCCCTTTCGGTCGGCAAGCTCGGCCACCCGGTACAGGACTCCCCGCGTTACCGGCTTGCCGCATTCCGGGCAGAGGCCGCGATGCCGCATCGTTTCGAGCGGGTCCCACCTGACGCCGCACTTCCGGTGTCCGTCATAGTGATACTTTCCCTCCTGGGGGAAGAACTCGATGGTGCCGAGAAATCCTTCATCGTCCTTCAGGGCGCGGTGTATGGCCCCATAGCTCAATTCCGTATCAAAGATGTTCGCCTCCCTTCCCAGCTTCTCCGGTGAATGCGCGTCCGAATTTGACACAAGTCTGAAGCTGTCAAGGAACCCGCAGGCACGGTTCATGGGAGGATCGCTCGAAAGGCCGGTCTCCACCGCAAATATATGCCGCGTCAGATCGTCGTAGCACTCTTCGATCGTGTCAAAGCCAGACTTGGATCCGAGCACCGAAAACCAGGGGGTCCAGATATGGCAGGGGATAAGGAACGACTGCCCGGACGATTCAAGGACCATCTCGAGAAGTATTTTCGAATCAAGGCCGAGGATCGGCCGTCCGTCCGAACGGATGTTGCCCATCCGGTCAAGGCGCCCCTGCACATTTTCAACCGATGCCACGTCGGGAAAAACGCAGAGGTTGTGCACCTTCCTTACCTTTCCGTTTTTTTTGTAGATGTTGCTGATCTCCCCGGTAAGCATAAAGTAGACTTCGGCCGGCTTGTTCACGGACGGAAGGCTCCTGCTTTCATCAAGACGAAACCGCTCCTTAAGCCGGAAGAGGCCGTTTTCAGCCGGTTCCAGCTTCTCCTTCAGTTCTTCGAGCCAGCCCGGATGCACGCAGTCGCCCGTGCCCACGACATTGATCCCCTTGAGCCGCGCCCAGTATTCGAGATGCTCCGGGACCAGAGCGCTGCTCGTGGCGACTGAATAATGTGAATGGATGTGAAAATCGGCGATAAATTTCATCATTGCACCCGGAAGGCATAGGGTGAATTATTGAGATGCCTTTTGTCAAATGCAATTCTCCAGTAAAACATGAAATATCGATATGCCATCAATCAAGGTGCGGCGCTGAGATCAATCAGATACCGGGCCATCGTATCAGTATTTAACAGTTTGCTGAAAAACAGCAAACTGTTAGCGATACACGGAAGTATCGCCATTTTTCGAGGCACGTAGCCGAGAAAAATGCAAGGTTTTGCTAATTTACTTAGCAAAACCGTCCCTGAAAAAATCCACGGATGGAGTTTTTCAGGAAACTGTTTGGTTGAAATAATTGAACGCCCTCTATATGTTTATCTATTATGGAGGTTGCCATGAATAGTAAACGATTCATCCTCGCAGGCATCGCGGTATTTGTCGTTATCCAGGCTGTAGACTGGCTCGTTCACGGCGTGTTTCTTGCCAGCTGGTACGAGGAACTCAAGAGCATCTGGCGTGCGGACATGATGGACATCATGTGGCTCATGACGCTGGGCTCTCTCTTCTTTTCCTTCATGTTCGTATTCATGTTCGTTAAAGGATACGAGAACAAAGGAATCATGGAGGGCGTCCGCTACGGGCTCTATGTAGGCCTCCTGATCATGGTCTCCGGGATGCTGGGTCAGTACGTGATGTATCCGATCCCTCTCGGCATGGCTCTGATATGGCTGGCGTATGGTATCGTGGAGATGATAATCGCCGGGGCGGTCTCCGCCGCAATCTACCGTAAATGAGCATCCTGAAAGGCGGGGTCACGTGACCCCGCCTTTCAGGCCGTAAAAAAAAGAAAATATCTTTACAAAAATCATAGTATCGTTAAACCCTCTTTGCATTACATAACGGGAGTCAGCCATGAAAAAAGCAACCATTGTCGGAGCGACCGGGTTCGGCGGCCTGGGACTCATCGAAATTATACTCAGGCACCCGGGACTCGAAATAAAGCAGCTGGTTGCCCGAAAGGACGCGGGCAGGCCGGTCAGCGACGTGTATCCGCACCTGAAAGGGTTCTGCGACCTTCCCGTGTATACACCCGAGGAGATAGACTACAGCGGCATCGATATCGCATTTTTCTCCACGCCGGACCGCGCCGGCATGACGCTTATCACGGAATTTCACAAAAGGAATATTCCGGTAATCGATTTCAGCGGGGATTTCCGTTTCAGGACCCTTGAAGACTACGCGGTGTACGCGAGGAACAAGGGGATGGAAGACACCCACCTCTCCGCTGAGCTGCTCCCGAAAGCCGTGTATGGCCTTCCTGAAAAATACGCCGATGAAATCAGGAAAGCGAAAATTGTTGGGAATAGCGGATGCTTTGCCATATGCATGACCCTCGGCCTGCTGCCCGCTGTCGAGGCGGGCATCCTTGGATCGGAAACGATCGTGTGCGACGGCAAAACGGGCGTTTCTGGCGCGGGGAAAAGCTCCGGCGAGGCAAACCTGTATCCCCAGCGGCATGAGAACGTCAACACCTACCGTGAGGGAAAGCATCAGCACCTGGTGGAGGTGGAAAACATCCTTAACAGAGCCGGTGGAAAAAACGTCAGGATACTGTTTGTGCCCCAGATCGTTCCGCTCAACCGGGGGATCCTGGTTACCAGCTACCTTGATATAAAAAAGGGCCACGATACCGCAGCGATCCTGAAACTGTACCGGGAATACTACCGTGCCAAACCCTTTGTCGCGATTACCGACAGATCGCCCAATACGGCCGAAGTACGCGGTTCGAACCGCTGCCTGATCAGGCCCCTGGTTGACGAACGGACCGGCAAACTCCTGGTCATATCCGCAATCGACAACCTGGTCAAGGGACAGGCGGGAAACGCGATACAATGCGCAAACCTGATGCTCGGTTTCGACGAGACCACGGGCCTCGCCATTCCGGCATTTTACCCGTAAACGCCGGGCCCCGGCACGGACAGGTAATTACACTTGACAGAAAACATCAGTTCAGTGTACTTGAAATTCTCGCCACTGCTGCAGGCGGGGGGACATCTCAAGTCAGTACGGTAATGTCTACAACAATAGAAAAGGGAATCATAGCGTCACCGGGAATACGTATCGGCAAGGCATACGTATATCACGGCGACACGATCATCATCCCGAAATACACCATCCGGGAGGACGAGATCACCTATGAGCTTTCCCGGTTCGAGGATGCGATTGAAAAAACAAAAAACGAACTGAAAGACATTCAGGAGCAGATCGCGAGCAGCCTCTCGCGGGACATGGCCGATATCTTCACCAGCCACATCATGGTGCTTGAAGATCCGCTGATAGAAGACAAAATACGAAAAACCATAATAGAAAAGCGCAGGAACGCGGAGTGGGCGATCAACGACGTGTCGCTCGAGCTGATGAACAGCCTCTCCGGTATCAAAGACGATTATCTCCGGGAACGGATCATCGACATATCGGACATCAACAAGCGCCTTATATCAAACCTCCAGAAGACCGAGTCGACATCGCTTCAGCACATCACCGACGAGGTGATCGTGTTCGCCCCCGACCTGACGCCGTCTGAAACGGCCCTGATGGACAAGGAGCGGATACTCGCCTTCGTGACCGACCGTGGCGGCCGCACCTCGCATACGGCGATCATGGCGCGCGCACTCGAGATCCCGGCAATCGTCGGTACGATGAACGCGACCTCGCTGGTTAAGACGGGCGACATGGTTATCCTCGACGCAGTCCACGGCCGCATCATCATCAATCCGGCCTCTGAAACGATCGACGAATATAAACAGTACGAGGCCGAATTCGAGGAGCTTGAGATCGAGCTGGCAAAACTGACCAACCTGCCGGCCAAAACGATCGACTCCGAAGAGATATTCATATACGGCAACATAGAAATACCGGATGAGATGAAGATCATCAAGGACCACGGCGCACAGGGGATAGGCCTCTTCCGCTCGGAATTCCTTTTCATGGACCAGTCGCTGCCGGATGAAGAGAAGCAGTTCCAGGAATACCGGCGCGTGGTCGAGTTCTTCAACCCGCTGCCGGTGACCATACGCACCATCGACGTGGGCGCCGACAAGGTATACGCCTACACGAACCACTACCGCGAGCGCAACCCGTTCCTGGGTTGCCGGGCCATACGCTTCAGCATGGAAAACATTGATCTGTTCAGGATCCAGCTCAGGGCGATCCTCAGGGCGAGCAGCTACGGCAACCTGAAGCTGATGTTTCCCATGATAACGACCGTCGAGGAGTTTAAAAAGGCGCGCGGGATCACGGAAGATGTGATGAACGAGCTCCGCCGGGACAGGATCTCCTTCGATGAGAAGATCAAGATAGGCCTCATGATAGAGGTCCCCTCCGCCGCGGTGAACGCGGACATCCTGGGCAAATACGCCGATTTCTTTTCCGTGGGGACCAATGACCTGGTCCAGTATCTGCTCGCCGTGGAGCGGACCAGTGAGAAGATCGCGTATCTGTACAATCCGCTCAACCTGTCGGTACTGAGGTTCCTGAAGCAGATTGCGGAAGCGGCGAAATTTAACAATGTCGATCTCTCGATATGCGGCGAAATGGCCGGCGAGCCCCAGTACACGATGGTACTCCTGGGCCTCGGATTCCGCCACCTCTCGATGAGCCCCGTCTACATGCACCAGGTGAAAAAGATCGTACGGTCTGTTTCAATCCGGGAATGCGAGGGGATGGTCGCGTCACTTCTTGCGCTCGAGGACACTGATGAAATCGAGGGCGTGGTCAGGAAAAACTTCAAGGAAAAATTCGATCAGGCCTGATGAAGCTCTATCATGAACTCGCCCGGTCGTATTTCGCGATAGAGAACAACCACCGCGACATCCGCCGCGACGTCTCATTCATAACGGCGCTGCTGAAAGGACACGCCTCGCCGGCCCTTCTCGACCTGGGGTGCGGTACCGGCGAACACCTGGCCCTCCTCTCCCGGGAAGGGATACAGTGCACCGGCGTCGACATCAGCGGGGACATGATCGCTGCGGCGCGCGAGCGGTGTCCGCATGCCATCGAGTTCATCCAATCCGACATGATGGACATAGACTTTGACAACGCTTTTGATATAATCATCTCTTTGTTCGGCTCGTTCAACTACCTCGTCAATGACTCTGACATTGAAGAGACGCTCGGGAAGGTGCGACGGTCCATGAAAGCGAGGGGCATCGGGGTCTTCGAGATCTGGAACGCGCGTCCCATCAGAAAAATTCGTGGAAAGCAGGTCGGGCCGGTTTCCACCACCAGCCATGACGGCGCCGTAATACGGCGGGAGCGCGGATTCAGGCTCAGGGACGACCCGCTCAAGTCGGTCGTGGACGTCAACTATCGCTACACGATACAGGATGGCGGCAGGACAAAAACCCTGCGCGACCGGCATGTCATGCGGCCGCTTACGGCCGGGGAAATCATGGCGTTCCTTGAAAAGACGGGGTTTACGGCGCAAAACATCTACGCGAACTTCCTCGCAGAACCGTATGACGAAAATTCGAGCAGGATGGTGGTGGTTTTCGCTCGCTGACCGCGGCCGCTACATGTGCACGGACGATCCGGTATCGGTTATGTCGACCTTCCAGTCATCCAGGGTGCCTTTCCACCGGTCGTACAGGATCCTAGTCTTGTTCTCGTCCCTGAAAAACTTCTCCGGGCTTTCCAGGGCCAGGAAGAGCACCTCTTCCATCGTGCTGACCGGGTGGAAAATCATACGCTCCTTTACATAGTCCGGTATCTTTTCCAGATCCTTCTCGTTCTCGGCGGGAAGAATGACATGCTTGATTTCAGCGCGGTGCGCGGCGAGGACCTTTTCCTTGAGTCCGCCGATGGGAAGAACCTTCCCCCGGAGGGTGATCTCGCCGGTCATGGCGACGTCGCAGCGCACCGGTATGCCGGAAAGAAGCGAGCCCATCACGACCGCCATGGTGATGCCCGCGGAGGGGCCGTCCTTTGGGATCGCGCCCTCCGGCACGTGGAGGTGGATGTCCCTGTTTTTCAGAAACTCTTCATTCAGCCTGAAAAACTGCTGGTTCGCCTTGATGTAGGTGAAGGCCGCCTGGGCCGATTCCTGCATCACCTCGCCCAGCTTGCCGGTCAGGGTGAGCTTGCCCTTACCCTTTATTACCGAAGCCTCCATGTGCAGGATATCGCCGCCAACCTCGGTCCAGGCGAGGCCGTTCGCGAGGCCCACCTCATTGGACAGTTCCTTGATCCCGTACTTGAACTTGATGGGACCCAGGTACTGATGGAGTATGCTCTCGTCTATCACGCGCCTGTACCCGGAACCGTTCAGGACCACCTCCCGGGCCACCTTGCGGCATACCTTTGCGATCACGCGCTCCAGGCTCCGCACGCCCGCCTCGCGGGTGTAATGACGTATGGTAAAGAGTATCGCATCCTCCGGGTACTCAATATTCTCCTGCTTGAGGCCGTTTTCCTCTATCTGCTTCGCGATCAGGAAGTTCTTCGCTATGTTGAGCTTTTCAGGCTCGGTGTAGCTCGTTATCTCGATGATCTCCATCCGGTCCTGGAGCGGGGCCGGAATCTTGTGCTGAACGTTCGCGGTGGTGATGAACATCACCTGGCTCAGGTCGTAGTTCACCTCCATGTAATGGTCCACGAAGGAATTGTTCTGCTCGGGATCGAGCACCTCGAGGAGCGCCGACGACGGGTCGCCCCTGAAATCCATCGACATCTTGTCCACTTCATCGAGAAGAATGAGCGGGTTGACGGTGCCGGCCTTCTTCAGCAGCTGTATGATCCGGCCGGGGAGCGCGCCCACGTAGGTGCGCCGGTGTCCCCGTATCTCAGCCTCGTCGCGCACTCCGCCCAGCGACATGCGTACGAACTTGCGGCCGAGCGCCCGCGCGACCGACCTGCCGAGCGATGTCTTGCCGACGCCCGGAGGGCCGACAAAACAGAGGATGGGGCCCTTCAGCTTTTTGGAGAGCTGACGCACGGCAATGTACTCGATTATCCGCTCCTTCACGTCTTCGAGGCCGTAATGGTCTTCGTTAAGGATAGTCATCGCGTGCTCGATGTTGCGGTTATCCTTGGTCTTCTTGTGCCAGGGTACGTCACGGAGCCACTCGATGTAGGTGCGCACGACCGCGGACTCGGCGGACATGGGCGGCATCTTCTCGAGTCGCTTGACCTCCTGAAGGGCCTTGGCGCGCGCCTCCTCGCTCATCTTCGCGTCCTCGATAGACTTTTTCAGCTCCTCTATCTCGTCCACTTCGCCGTCGCCCTGGCCCAGCTCCTTCTTGATGACCTTCATCTGCTCATTAAGGTAATATTCCTTCTGGGTCTTCTCCATCTGTTTGCGGACCTGGCCCTGTATCTTTTTCTCAATGAACATGACCTCGATTTCGCCGTTGATGAACTCGATCAGCTTGTGAATCCGCTCGGCGGGATTGCCCATGTCAAGGAGGGACTGCTTGTAGGCGATCTTCATCTCGACATGCGAAGCGATCACGTCGGCAAGGTGAGACATATCGTCGATGCTCTCCGCTGCGGTAAAGGCCTCGCGCGGCACCTTTTTGTTCAGCTTGATATATTTGTCAAACGTCTCGAGGAGGGCTTTCTTGAGCGCGATCGAATCCGGCCCGCCCTCGGCTTCACGCTCTATATCGCGGATGCTCACCATGATGGTCTCTTCATCGGCGGAATAATCCGCAAGATACACGCGGGCGATACCTTCCACAAGCACCTTGATGGTCCCGTCAGGAAGCTTCAGGAGTTGAAGTATCTCGGCAATGGTGCCCACTCCGTAGATGTCGTCCTTCTCCGGTACGGATATATGCGCGTCACGCTGCGTGGCAAGGACGATGAGACGGTCTCCCTTCATGGCGCTGTCGAGCGCCTTGACCGACTTTTCCCTTCCAACAAAAAGCGGGATGACCATATGCGGGAAAACAACAACGTCTCGAAGCGGAAGCAGGGGATATTTATTCGTGAAATCTATGCTTTTTCTCATGGCTAACCTTTATGGGCGCCCGCCGCGGGGCCGCGCCGCGCCCGTATAATTGTACGATGCCGGAAACAATTGCAACAGTGTCCGGCAGATTCCCGGCGGCACCCGCCGGTATCAGGCTGTTTTCTCCTCCTCCCGGCAGCTGATTTCCGGGCCCTTCTTCCCGGCGACCATATCGCGGGTGATCACAATCTTCGCGATATTGTTCATTGAAGGGATATCGAACATCAGGTCAAGCATCAGCTTCTCGAGGACAGCCCTGAGGCCGCGCGCCCCGGACTCCCGCTCCATCGACTGCGTCGCGATCTCCTCGATCGCGCCCTCGGTGAACTCGAGCTCAACTTCCTCGAAGGAAAAAATCTTCTTGTATTGCTTGGTGAAAGCGTTCATCGGCTCGGTAAGGATGCGGATCAGCGCCCCCTTGCTCAACTCGTCAAGCACGGCGACGACCGGGAGTCTCCCGACGAATTCCGGGATGAGGCCGTATTTCATGAGGTCTTCCGGGATCAGGTTGTGCAGTTCATTCGCCCCGACCTCCTCCTTCTTCGACTTGATTTCCGCGCCGAAGCCGAGCATCTTGTTCCCGATCCTTCTCTCGACGATCTTGTCGAGGCCCACGAAGGCCCCGCCGCATATGAAAAGGATATTGACGGTGTTTATCGATATGAATTCCTGGTGGGGGTGCTTGCGCCCGCCCTGCGGCGGCACGTTGGCGATCGTGCCCTCAATGATCTTCAGCAGCGCCTGCTGCACGCCCTCCCCCGAAACGTCCCTGGTAATGGAGGGATTATCTGATTTCTTCGATATCTTGTCAATTTCGTCGATATAGACAATGCCGATCTCTGCCTTCTTCACATCACCGTCAGCGTTCTGGATCAGCCGCAGCAGTATGTTCTCCACGTCCTCGCCCACATACCCGGCCTCGGTCAGGGAGGTCGCGTCCGCTATGGCGAACGGCACCTGGAGAATGCGCGCAAGGGTCTGCGCGAGGAGCGTTTTACCCGAACCGGTGGGCCCGGCGAGAAGGATGTTGCTCTTGTCCAGCTCGACATCGTTCTTTTTCAGGTTCTTGTTGGAATAGATCCTCTTGTAGTGATTATAGACGGCAACGGAGAGTATCTTCTTGGCTTCGTCCTGGTCAATCACGTACTTGTCGAGGATATCCTTTATGTCTTTCGGCTTCGGCAGGTTGTGGAAATCTTCTTCAAAGGCCTTGCTCCGGTCTTCCGCGACGATTTCGTTGCACAATTCAATGCACTCGTCGCAGATGTAGACGTCGGGACCGGCAACCAGCTTCTTCACGATATCCTGGCTCTTCCCGCAAAACGAGCAGTTGAGTTTGATATTTTCTTCCTTCTTCTTTGAAGACATTGGCGCTCCTCCCCTACTTGCCGCGTTCGATTACCTTGTCGATAAGGCCGTATTCCATCGCTTCCTGCGCCGACATGAAGTAATCGCGATCAACGTCCTTCTCAACCTTCTCGACCTTCTGCCCCGTGTGCCGGGCGTATATATCGTTCAGCTTTTTCTTCACCTTGATGATCTCTTTCGCCTGTATCTCAATGTCCGAGGCCTGGCCCTGGAAGCCGCCCGCCGGCTGGTGTATCATGATCCTCGAATTCGGGAGGGCCGAACGCTTGCCCTTGCCTCCGGCAGCCAGAAGGAGCGAACCCATTGACGCGGCCTGGCCGATGCATATGGTGGCCACATCGGGTTTGATGTACTGCATGGTATCATAAATCGCCATGCCTGAAGTAACTATGCCCCCGGGGGAATTGATATATAGGTAAATGTCCTTGTCCGGGTCCTCGGCCTCGAGGAAAAGCATCTGCGCAATTACGAGGCTTGAAATATGATCGTCTATCGACTCCCCGAGAAAAATGATCCTATCTTTTAAAAGACGCGAATAGATGTCGTATGATCTCTCCCCCCGGCTGGTCTGTTCAATAACGAAAGGCACTAAACTCATGGTGCGGATACCTCAATTTATTTTTCCCGACGTGTGGAGCTTCATCCCGATGCTCCTGCAGTCATTTATCACTGCAAAACAGTTTTTTATTTAGAATCCACTAAATTAATATAGTTACATAATTTATTATCTTATTTTTAGTTTCGGCAGAACGATCGGATTCTCAGCAACCATTTTTGCAGAATAGTAACTATATACATTGCAAATTAAAATATACACCAAAATGAGACATATATCAAGCAATTAATTGCAGGCGCTGTCAAAAAAAGCCCTCGCCCCCGGGCTAGGATCGTCTGCCCCGGTTTTTAGTGAACTCATCAAAGGATATCGGCTTGAGCTTTTTGATCTTCGCGTTTTCATAAATAAAATCCATTGCCCCGTCGAGCAGAAGCTCGGTCTCGATGTTGCCGCGTGAATCGTTCTCGGTAATTATCTTTTCAATCTCTTCGACCGTCTTGTTGTTTCGCTTTGCGATATTCTCCAGCACCTCGCGGTATTTTGTCTCATCGACCTTCATCTCTTCTTTCCGCGAAATCTCAGACAGCGCCAGGGTCGTCTTTATCGTCTGAGTCGCTTCCTGGCGGAGCTGATCGGCAAAGGCACCGGGATCGATGCCCATCAGGCCGGCAAACTCCTCGATATTATTCGTTTGATACCCGACACTGTCGCAGGTTCTCTTGAAAAGCCTGTCCATTTCACTCAGAATCATCGAGTCGGGTATCTCGTACGCACTGTCCTCGACGACCTGCTTGAGTATCTGCGCCTTGGCATCGCCCTTCGTCTTCTCAAGCACATACTTTTCGAGATGATCCCGTGTCTTGGACTTGAATTCTTCCACTGTCTCATACCCGAGCTTCTTCGCGAACTCCTCGTCAAGCTCCGGAAGCTCCATCGTGTTTATCGCGCCGATCTTGACCAGGTACTTGACTTTCTGTCCCGCGAGATCGGACAGATAATAGTCTTTCGGATACTTTACGTCGACCTCCTTTTCTTCATCCAGCTTCATTCCGCCAACATGCTTGTCAAGGGCCGAATCGTCACTGCTCTTGCCAACAACGATCTGGTACTCCTTGAACTCAAGTCCCTCGCGCTTCGATTCCTCGACATCGTCAATACGCTTGACCTTCAGGTTGACCATGTCCCCGTTCTCGACCACGGCATCCTCGTCCTTCTTGTCGATCTTGGCGAACCGTTCACGGATCGCGTTTATTTCCGATTTAACGGTCGTATCGTCGATCTCGCAGACCTGCTCGTCAGCCGCGATCCCCTTGTACCTGCCAAGCTCTATCGTCGGAGGTGTTTCAAAGGTCGCCGTGAAAGAAAACGGCGCATCCCGCGATATTTTATCAAAGTGATACTTCGGGAATGCGATCGGTGTGAGCTGCTTCTCCTCAACGGCCTGGAGGAAAACAGACTTCAGCAGGTTTTCAGCAACCTCCTGATCGGCCTCCTCACGGAAACGCGCCTCTACCATCTGAAGGGGTGCCTTGCCCTTTCTGAATCCGTCAATTTTAACGATATTCTTCAGCTTGTTGAAGACCGCCTGGTATTCAGATTCGACGCGCTCTACCGGCACATCGATCTGCAATTCCATGGTGGCGTTTTCCAGCTTTTTTTCAATAATATTCAGCATGAGAGTTCCCTCGATTGTTGTAGTTGTAATATCCTCGTGGCGTTAAAGAAGCCGATTATCCACTCAATAAAGTTATATCAAATATTTGTCCGGTGATTTTTGAGTCAAACATTTTTTTACAAAATGTCTATATTGTTTACTAAGGGTGCAAGACAAAACCAGGGATGCAGGTATTAAAACGCAATCAAATGCATACAGCCTGTTTACTTAGTGGAATAAAAAAGCCACCCATACTTATATTCTATACAGGTGGCTTCTGCTGAGCGGGAAACGGGATTTGAACCCGCGACCTCAACCTTGGCAAGGTTGCACTCTACCACTGAGTTATTCCCGCAGGATTGCGAGCGAAGGGAATCGAACCCCCACGCCTTTCGGCACTAGATCCTAAATCTAGCGTGTCTGCCAGTTCCACCACGCTCGCATGGGAGAACTAAAATCAACTATTGATTCGACCCCTCTAAATTACAAGTTTTTTTTAATTATGACAGCCAGCTCCGACACAGGTCGGGTGTTTTTCAAGAGCCTTAAGATTCTGGCCCTTTTTCTTCTCAATTTTTGCACCGTTAGCCGCGGTGTGGCAATATCCGCAATTGACACTCTTTCCGTCCTTCTTTTTTCCCGCATGCTTTTTCATAATGGCCGGGTTGGCCATGATGCTGGCAGCCGAAAAAGCGACAACAATCACCAGCGCCGAACAAAAGAGATAGAATTTTCTCATTGAAATCTCCTACCGGATTTATTTTGATGTTGAAAGTATAGAGGAAGTATTCCAGCGTCAATAAAAAATTTTTGGTTTTTTCAAGTATTTCACGGTTTTATGGATATACAATAATCACGATGTTCCTTATCCTCTGTAAAGCAGATGGAAGAGTCAATTTCTCCCTATCACTCGAAGGGAGGGAATCACCCCTCCCCGTGGCCCACGCAGGGGGCATGAATCAACGGGCTGAACATGGCTTCAATAGATTATAGCGACAACGGATTTGTCAGTGATATACTAAAAGACAGGGGGGAATTGATATGTTCCGTTGGGTCCCGGAGGGAGAAGGCGGCATAATATGGACCTGAAAATACTCTATGAAGACAATCATCTGATTGCGATTGACAAGGAACCGGGCACGCTGTCGCAAAAAGACAGCTCCGGCGCACCGTCGCTGATCGAGTACGTGAAGGACTACATCAAAAAAAAATACGATAAGCCGGGCGCGGTGTTCCTCGGTCCGGTACACCGCCTCGACAAGCCGGCGTCGGGCGTCATGCTTTTCGCGCGGACATCAAAGGCCGCGGAGCGTCTTCAGAAAGAATTCGCGGCCCGGAAGGTCGTGAAGCTGTACCTCGCCCTGGTGGAAAACAGAAAGCCGCATAGGCCGGGTACCTGGATTGAATGCGAAGACCGGCTGGTGCGCAAAAGGGGCTTCTCCGAGAGGGCCGGCGCCGGAAGCAGGAACGTGAAGACAGCGCACCTGCGCTTCATCTGTCTGGGTTCCAACAGGCGCTATGCGCTCCTGCTGGTCAGCCTCCTGACCGGCAGAAAGCACCAGATAAGGGCCCAGCTCGCGGCGGAGGGAACTCCGGTCGTGGGGGACGCTACATACGGCGCGCGGGAATCCCTCCCCCGCGGAGCCATCTGCCTCCACGCGCATTTTTTGAAATTCACGCACCCCACCAGGCGCGAACAGATTGAGATAGTCTCACCGGTCCCTGAGCGAATCTCACACAGATTAAGCATCGATGACGACCTCCTTTCAAGGATCGAATCCGAAATCAGGACGTCGAAACCCGGATAACGCCGAACCGCTACCGGTGATAATCGCCGGCCGCCTCCGAATCCGGGCGCATTATTTCGGCGTGAGCACAAGCAGGTCGCGGTACTGAGCTTTCACCGCGTCCGCGCCGAAGGGGAGCGGATGGTTTTTTCCATACAGCCAGTAATCAAGCATGCTGTCATAATGGGGGCTCGAGGGATTCCCCGACTGTCCCGGCACGCCGATCAGCATCGCCGGCTCCGCGCGGTCGAAATCGACCACCATTCGCATCGCAGGGATCAGGGCCACGTTAAAATTATCGCCAGCCATGAACGAAGTGACGTTGACGGTATTCGCGTCGCCGCTCGCGGGGTACGGCCCGCGGTTGAAATAATCGTGGAACACCGGAAGCTGACTTGTAAAATCATGGGTCCATTCATAGGTATGGAGCCGTCCCCACCGCCATCCGTCTCTGGCGTATCCCATGCGCTCCTCGCAAAAGAGCACGGCTTTCTGCAATGACTCGGCGATAATGTCCCACTTGGTCTCCCGTTCCGGCGTCGCGGCATTGTCCCAGAAGGGCGAATCCTCCCTGCCCAGGAGATGGTCCTGGTGGGCGGAATATCCCCCCAGTGACTCGAACTTGAACGCCTCCCAGACCATACCGTCGTCCGGTCCCAGCTCGTCCAGGAATGTCTCGCGAACCGCGCAATGGAAAAACGCCCCCATTATCGCGGCAGACCCGGATTCGGAATCCATGACCGCGTTAAAGGCTTTCGGATCAAGCCGGTCAAGCGCCTCCAGCGCCCTCCCCCTGCGCCGCCGGTCCATGCCCGCGACGACCTTCCGCACCTTCACCGACGACTCGCCGCTGAAGAGCATGTCCTGCACCTTCCTGGCAAAGAGCGAATAATGGTCGTACTGCAGCCGCAGCATATCGTCAACGGTTGCATTCTTCAGGGGACCGAGCACCTGGCCGATCCGCTCCGCGCGCTCGGGGCGCTCCCAGCTCGAAGAAAGGCGATGCGGATAGTCCGCGTCGACCGTCCGGTTGTTGGCGGTGGCAAGATAGCCCGATGCGGGATTTTCCGAATGCGGGTTCAAGGCCACCGGCAGAAAGCCGGTCCAGTCATATTCGCCGGTCCATCCCGGCGAAGGGAGCTGGCCGGTGCCCCGCCTCCGCAGCGGGAACTTTCCCGTAACCTGCCATCCGATAAACCCGGCATCGCCATAGACCAGATTTAAAAAAATGCTTTCCACCCCGAGCACCGCGGCCCGAACACCGGCGGCGTTCCTGACACTTCCCAGGTTCAGGAATGCGGTAAAATTTTTCTCGCCGTCTCCCAGGCCCCAGGAGAGAGCCAGCCCATATTCGGTTTTTACCGGAAGCGGCTGCACGGTCATAAGGGGCGGGAACGGCACATTGGACAGGGCGTCGTTAAGGAGGGGACCGTGTATGGTCGACAGGATATCCTTCTGGATGTCATCTTCGCCGCGCACTCTGAAAGTCTCCCGCCTGGTCTGTACCGGCACCCAGGCATCACGGTACTGATAGCAGAGCGTGCCTTCAACCACCCTGAGCTTTTCAACAAATATGTCCTGATTATCCGCCATCACCATGGTGGCCCCCCATGCCACGCGGCCGTTGTAGCCGAGCGCGACGATCGGAATGCCGGGCGCGGTGACACCCGCCGCCTCATAGGTCGGGCACTTCTGGTGCATGAGCATCCAGGCATTGGGCATCAGGTCCTCCAGGTGTGTGTCATTGCAGACGATTGCTTTTCCGCTTCTTGTCTTTGACCCCGAAAGCGCCCAGTTGTTTGACGCGGGCATGCCCGCGGACATGAGTCCGGCATGGCGGCCGCCCGCACCGCGCCGCAGTGCAACCAGGGCATTCAGCCCGTGCGGGTCTATCCCGGACAGCTTCCTCGCCTCTGCGAACGGGATAGCCTCGTCGGGGTACACCGGCATGAGCCAGGCGGCCTTCTCATATCCCACGCGCGCCGCAAGGTTCAGAAAATCAAGCTCCTCGATGAAATTGGACGACAGGCTCAGGGTCAGCATGGCGAACACGTAGAGCGAATCGGCCGGCTGCCAGGGTTCCGGTCTGTACCGGGTAAGAAAGAATTCAGGCGGCAGGTCTCGATGCGATTCGAGATAGGCGTTCACGCCGCGCGAAAAACTCTCCAGCACGCTCATGGAGCGCGCATCCATTTTTTTTATCGCCTCGTCGATCACGGCGCGCGCACCGAGGGTCCTCATCATCAGGTCAATCTGCATCCCGTCCTTCCCGAGGATCTCCGACATCCTGCCCTGCATGGCCATCTTCATCATGTTCATCTGCCACAGGCGGTCGGAGGCGACAACATATCCGGTGGCGAAGAAGAGGTCGTCCTCGTTCGACGCCTCGATATAAGGGACGCCAAGCCCGTCCCGCCGCACCGTTACCGTCCCGTTTAATCCGGCAATTTCGACCGTTCCCGCGGCGCCGTCAACGGACCCCGACCAGCGTCTTTTAACGCAGTGATCGGCTATAAAAATCAATGCGCATAATGTGAGCAGAAAGACCAGAACGATTGACTTTTTCTTCATGACGCAACTCCCGAGTTACATGGTATGCCCAAATCCAGCAATGAGTATTGACCGGTCGCCACTTTTAATCAAGAATAATTATGAAATTAATGAAAATAGTTATAGAGCGCGTACACGCCGGTTTCGAACGGGTCTGAGCCGTCAATTCAGGTCGACGCATAAAACAGACTTGACAAATGACGATTTACCTAGTTACTTTAAATGGGGCCCCGGAAGGTCATTCTGCGACTCCGGGGTTTGACCAGCCTGAAGGCGAGCATGCCCTGCATTTTTGGGATGGAGAAAACACACGATGCCCGGCGACGAATTCGATTCATTGTTTGAAGACAAACCGGTTGACGACAAGCAGAGCAAGGAAATAGACGAGCTCTTCACCTTTGAAGAGCATCTTCCGCCGGAACCCGCGAAAAAACCGGCGAAATCCTCTCAGCCCGCGCGCCCGCAGAAGAGCGCGGTGGCGTCGAGCGGCCCCGCCCCGTCATCGTCGCGGCCGGCCAGGCCCCAGAAGAAACGCACCTCTGAAGATTTTCAGCCAGACATGGACGCCCTGGTCATCGCCGCGCAGTCCCCCCTCATCATTGAAGGGATAAAATGCCTCTCGCTGAAGGACTTCGGCGCAAACACCCTGCAGATCTACACCGAAGCGATGAGGGGGGTAGAAGTCTTCATCAAGATACTCGAGCGAAATCCGAACAACTACTTCAAGCTCTCGGTGGTCATCAATTCAGACACCGACTGCAAGGAGATCGAATCCGTCGCGTTCCGGCTCTACAAGATGAAATTCCGCGAAGTACCCGAGACGGAATCACACATCCTCAAGGCGTACGAAATGCTGCGGAACCGTCTCAAGATCGGGTACAACAAGGCGCTGGTCAGCACCTCGATGCTCTCGATAAAAAAATATTTCCACCAGTCGGGGGCCCTCGACCAGGAAAAGATATCGCAGATGATCGCGGCCAACAGCGCGGAGATGAGGGAAGACGTGCTCAGATACACCCAGCACATGAACATCGCCATGCAGCTCATGAAGATCGGAGATTTCGAGATCACCCGGGGCCTGCGCGGGAGAGATATCAACACCTTCGCCATCAGGGCAAGCAGCTTCCTGGCCTCGTATTACCAGGCGACGGGAGACGCCAAGTCGGAAGACTACTACCGCCGCACCCATGAGAACTACAAAAAATATTTCGTGATCCGGGAGCCCGAAGCCTCAAAAGGTTGAGAATGGAAGGGGTTACAGCAGGGCTTCGACAATCCTGTATATGACCGCATCGGCCAGCAGGACGCCCCGCCTGGTCAGGCTCACCGTCACATCATTCCCGCTCCCGCCGATCGCGGCCAGTCCCGCTGACGCCGCCGATTCGATCCGCTCCATAACCGCGGCAGGCACCTGAAACGCGAGCCGCTCCTCCATCTCGAGGAGGGACACGCCGCGCATGAGCCTGAGCCCGGTCATCAGATATTCCACCGGCGCGGCGCGTGCCGTCCGCTCGTCCCGCACGATGGCGGCCTCTTCCGAGTGGATATAATCGTCCAGCCCCATGGCGTTGACATACCGCTCGCCCCCGATAAACGAATGCGCGCCGGGACCGAATCCGATGTAGGGATCGAAACGCCAGTACTTCATGTTGTGACGCGATTCAAAACCGGGCAGCGCGTAATTCGAGATCTCGTACTGAACATAGCCATGACCCGCGAGGCCGGTCATCATGACTTCAAACAGCTCGGCCTGCTCCGCCTCGAACGCATTGTCAGGCGTCATCCTCGCTCCCAGAGGCGTTTTTTTTTCAATCGAGAGCAGGTACGCTGAAATATGCTTCGGGCGATACCCGGCGACGGTGTCAATGTCGTAATGTAATTCCTCCACGCGCTGCGTTGGAATGCCGCCGATCAGGTCCGCGCACAGATCCAGGCCCCGCGCCGAAAAGAATATTTCCAGTTGCCGCTCCGTGCATGGTCCCGACGACCTGCCTATCAGGGCACTGAGCCGCGCGGAAAGCGTCTGTATGCCGAGTACGACCCTGGTGACGCCGGCATCCCGGAGCCCGGCAAGCAGAGGGGCGGACACGTCGTCCGGGTTCATCTCGAGCGTCACCTCGGCACCGGGGAGAAGCTGGACAAGCCCGCTGACGCGCTCAAGGACACGCGCGATATCGGCGCTGGAACAGAGGGACGGAGTGCCGCCGCCGAAATATACCGTGTCGGCGGATGATACCCCCGCGGCAGGCAGCCGTTCTCCTATTTCCTTATCAAGCCGTTCGAGATAAGCGCCGGGCACCCTGCCGTCCGGATCGAGCATCCCGGCGACCGAGTAGAATCCGCAGTAATCGCATTTCCTTCTGCAAAACGGGACATGGATATACACGCCGCAGGTCATCGCTCGTCGCCGACGCCAAGGAGGAGGCTCCCGCCGGTAGCAGGCTCAAACGCTCCCTTGAGGCAGCGCGCCAGCTGTCTGACCGATTCCCCGGTGTCGGAGAACGAAAGGAGCCCGGCGGTTACGATTCCCGAAACCGTTGCGGGGAACGGGTTCCCGCTGGACACCAGGACCAGGTCGACTCCCCTCTTAGCGCAGAAAGCAGCCGCGCGCCTGATGGACGAGAGATCAGGCTGCGCCATGTGCAGATACATGACCGCCCTCTTCCCCTTCAAAGCACGTGACGCCGGCAGGGCGCCGATTGAATCAACAATAATGCCGTTATTCACGCCGGCAAGCCCGTGCCGCATGATGCCGCTCTTCGTAACAAACACGCGGACCGTACCAGGGGGAGGCCTGAGCAGTTCCCGCGGGCCAAAATAGAGAATGCCCCTTCTCGAAAGGGCCTCATTCACACGCTCCGCGTCCGCGAGCGCCTTCCGGTCGGCATCGGCAGGGACATATGCCGCCTGACCGCATGTTCCATCTTTACATGACGCTATCCCGTATCGTATTTTCGTCTCAATGATCCTCGTCACGGACGCGTCGATCCGCTCCATGCTGACGCGCTTTTCCCGTACGGCGGCCGTAATCGCTCCGACAATCGCGGGTATGCTCCTTTCATACGAGCTGATCAGTATGATGTCCGCCCCGGCCAGTATCGAGCGCACCGCCGCCTCGCCCAGCTCCTGCCGACGGGAGATCGCGTGCATCTCCATGTCATCGGTTATAACCAGGCCCCTGAAGCGCATCTCATCGCGCAGCATGCCGGTCAAAAAGCGTTTCGAAACCGTGGCAGGATCATCCGATCCGAGAATAAGGGGATACGCGATATGGGCGGTCATCATACATTCCAGGCCGGCGGCAACCGCTTTTTTAAACGGCACGAGTTCCACGCGCGACAGGCGCTCCATGTCATATCGGATTACTGGGAGCTCCAGGTGGGAGTCGATGTCGGTGTCGCCGTGTCCGGGGAAATGCTTTCCCACCGCGATACACCGCGAAGCCTGCAGGCCCAGCAGATACGCCGCGCCAAGCTCCGCCACCAGTCCGGGATCGCTCCCGAACGAGCGGGTATTGATCACCGGGTTCCGGGGATTGTTGTTCACGTCAAGGACCGGGGCAAGGTTCATGTTGACGCCCGTCATCCGCAGCTCGACGCCGAGCGACCGGCCCCAGCGGTACGCCAGCCCGTCAACACCGCTTACGCCTGCGGCCATGGCGCCGGGGAATTGCGTCACCCCGGAGACGATCCGCACCACCCTGCCCCCTTCCTGGTCAATCGAGACGAACAACGGCATCCCGGAATAGCCGCAGGCGGCATCCTGCATGTCGCGTATGAGCTTTTTATTGCCCTCGAAGGATGAAAGATTGTAGCCAAAGAGTATGACCCCGCCGGGCAGATATTCCTTCAGGATGCGATCGATGTCCGGGCTCATTTCGGTGCCGGGCACAGCCACCATAATCATCTGCCCTATCTTCTGTTCAGTCTTCAAGCCCCTGCAGATTGAGCGCGCCTCCTCGGTGAATCTTTTATTTGCGCATTGCGATAGCATCATAATCACAATCAGAAGGATCGATTTTTTTAACCCGACCATTGCCGCACCTTCATGTATAAATCTTAATTAAGAGTCCGTCCCAGGTTCCGGGATGCACTCTTAATTCGCCGGGATATATGAAGACATGCTGGCATATGATTGCAACAAAAAAAACCGGCCAGCGCGACTGACTTTTCCTGCAAATGGACGAGTTGGCACGCATACTCATGCAAATAGGAATTAAATCTATAAATATAATTGCTGATTTGATTATTTTAATATATGCATCTACCGTACTCAGAGTAATCTAACAATAAATTTATTCATTAACCATAGGGATTATAAATTTATTATTGATTTTTTTTTACAAAGTTCCAAATATGTTGTCGAATAGCCGTGAAGGTGGCCAATTGCCTTTTTGATATGATTCCGCCATTGGTCCTTTCTCCATTCTCAATGATTTTCACATTATGAATAGCAATACCCGTGACATCGACTTTCTGAACAGCTACTCTGCAAAAACCGCTGTCGTACCCGAAGTAATCGAGCGGTTGATTTGCGACCTGAGAAAGATCAAATACACCCAGGACGAAATAGACGAAATCGTGCTCTCGATGGATGAAGCAGTCACCAATGCCGTGCAGGAGACCATGAGGGTCAACCAGGCGCTCAACCGCCACGATGTCTCGGATGACGACCATCGGGACATCACCGTGCGCTATACGATCTCGGGGGACATATTCGACGCGACCATCATTGACCATGGCAAGGGACTCGATATTTTCAACATACTTCACAACACGCCCAGGTCCGGGTCCACAACATACATTAACCAGATTATGAGCTACGCATCCGAATCGGAAAAGCGTAAAATAACCGTCCGCCTGAACGGCCAGGAGATACCCCTCAGGGGAATCGGGGCCGGGCTCAAGGTCATCCTGAGCTTCATGGACGCGATAACCATCGACCTGATAGACAAGGAAAAGATCCTGTCCCGTTCCGTTACCGAGCACACCGACGGCACCATCTTCAACATGAAGCGCAAGCGGCGGTATGCATGAAGATCGACAAGTTCCTCGCCGCGTTTGACGATCCCGAGTTCATTCATTCCAGGGAGGCGCGCACCATCCGCATTCTGAGCGAATACCTCGAACCGGAAAAGCGGTTCAGGGAAAGGAACATACAGCATACCGTGGTCTTCTTCGGTTCTGCGCGTATCAACCCTGACGACACAAACATGTCTCACTATTACCATGAAGCCTCCGAGTTCGCGTTCCACCTCGCCGGCCTCAGCAGGGAGATCGAGAAGGAAACCGGCTCGCCTTTCTACATCTGCACCGGCGGCGGGCCCGGCATCATGGAGGCGGCCAATCAAGGCGCGGCGCGCGCGGGCATGCCGAGCATCGGCCTGAATATTGACCTGCCGTTCGAGCAGGATCCGAACAAGTATATAACGCCTGACCTGATGTTCAAGTTTCACTACTTTTTCATGAGGAAGCTCTGGTTCCTGTACCAGGCCAAGGCGATTATCATTTTTCCCGGCGGGTTCGGGACCATGGACGAGCTGTTCGAGACGCTTACCATGGTCCAGACGAGGAAAATGGAAAAGATCAACATCCCCATCCTTCTTTATAACCGTGAATTCTGGAACGATATCGTCAATTTCGACAGGCTCGTCCGGGACGGACTGATAGCGCCTGAAGACCTCGATCTGTTCCACTATTTTTCAACGGTACAGGAGGGTATAGATATTCTGAAGCCGCAACTGATCAGCGTGATTAAGAACGTGCACCGGCTGCTTGAGTTCAAATTCCCCATTTAACCGCGCACCGGCCCTTCGGCCATTGCCCAGGGAGGGACTTGAACCCTCACGAACAAAATGTTCAAGGGATTTTAAGTCCCTTGTGTCTACCAATTCCACCACCTGGGCGGGATATGAGGCGCCGAGCGGATTCGAACCGCTGCATAAAGGTTTTGCAGACCTCTCCCTT